>JAAUOP010000015.1 GCA_012034805.1 Synechococcales cyanobacterium CRU_2_2
TTCCAAGAAACAAGAGAACCATGAGGCTGCGATCTGGAATTTCGTTCATCACTACAACGAGCAATTACGCCTCAAGCAAGCCCATGCTGCTTCATTCTCTCCAGCACCCACATAAATGGACTACCCCAGATGTTTCATCCTCGGCTTCCACGCAAACCCAGCCCCCCAAGCCTCTAGATCAAGTCCGTATAACCCTATGACTCAAGCACCATTCCTACAAAACAGAGCAAACTTACATTCAGTGGATTCGGTGTTACATTCTGTTTCATAACAAACAACACCCATCGGAGATAGGCACCTCACCCTAAGGCCGAAGCGCTCTGGAGGCATCTACATCTAGCTGTTGCTGCCTCCCGCCAGAATCAAGCTTACTTCTCTGGTGCAAGCAATGATTGAACCACTCCAGGAACAACTTTCATCACCGCTCACTTGTAGCTGCGTTGCGTCAGTTCCACCGCAGAAAACGTGAGAGGTTCTGGGTGGAGCTGAGGCGATCGCCCCGCTCCGGTATATTCCCAGGCCGCCACATAGCGATAGTCCTCGTCATTGCGCTTGGCTTCACCTTCGGGAGTTTGATACTCCTCACGAAAATGGCAACCGCACGATTCTTCGCGGTTTAAGGCATCCCGCGTCATCAGTTCACCCAACTCAATAAAATCGGCAACGCGGCCCGCCATTTCGAGGTTTTTGTTGAGCGTATTCGCTTCGCCCGGAACACGCAGGTTTTGCCAGAATTCTTGGCGCAGGTCTTGAAGACGAATAATCGTAGATTCGAGACGGTTGCGATCGCGACTAATCCCCACGTTATCCCAAAGGATTTGCCCCAGCTCTCGATGGAAGCTCAACACCGTCTTTTCGCCCTGAATTTGCAGGAGCTGATTGAGCCGCGCCAAAGCGGTAACTTCGGCCTCCTCAAAAGCAACATGGCTTGTCTTTACTGTTCCCCCAGACCGATGCGCAATGTAGTCGCCCAAGGTATAGGGAATGACAAAATAGCCATCGGCCAACCCCTGCATCAGCGCACTCGCCCCCAACCGATTGGCACCGTGATCCGAAAAATTCGCTTCGCCCAAAACAAATAACCCTGGTAGATTGCTCATCAGGTGGTAATCCACCCACAGACCGCCCATGGTGTAGTGAATCGCGGGATAAATGCGCATGGGTTCGGCGTAAGGGTCTTCGCCGGTGATGCGCTGATACATCTGGAAGAGGTTACCGTAGCGCTGGGCGATCGCATCTCGCCCTTGCTGGGCGATCGCATCTCGAAAGTCCAAATATACGGCCAATCCAGTTGTGCCCACACCCTTGCCCTGATCGATCATTGACTTCGAGTTGCGCGAGGCCACATCCCGAGGCACCAGGTTGCCGAAGGCGGGGTAGCGGGTTTCGAGGTAATAGTCGCGATCGACTTCGGGGATCTGTTGGGGCGATCGACCATCCCCTGGTTGTGTCGGCACCCACACCCGGCCATCGTTGCGCAAGCTCTCGCTCATCAGCGTCAGCTTTGATTGGTATTCGCCGGAAACCGGGATACAGGTGGGATGAATTTGGGTATAGCAAGGGTTGGCAAAATAGGCCCCGCGCTGGTGGCAGCGCCAAGCCGCTGTCACGTTGGAGTTTCGCCCGTTGGTCGAAAGGTTAAACACATTGCCATAGCCGCCCGTTGCGAGCAAAACTGCATCTCCAGCGTAACGTTCCAGTTGACCTGTCAACAAATTGCGCGTGACAATTCCCTGCGCAACGCCGTCAATCACAACCAATTCCAGCATCTCCCGCCGGGGAAAGAGCTGCACTTTGCCCAATCCCACTTGGCGCATCAGGGCACTGTAAGCCCCGAGCAACAATTGTTGTCCAGTTTGCCCCTGGGCATAGAACGTCCGCGACACCTGTGCCCCGCCAAAGGAACGGTTGGCCAGTAAACCGCTGTATTCCCGTGCAAAGGGCACACCTTGGGCGACGCATTGGTCAATGATTTGGCTGCTGATTTGGGCAAGACGGTAGACGTTGGACTCGCGCGATCGATAATCGCCCCCCTTAATCGTGTCGTAGAACAACCGCCAAACACTGTCGCCATCATTGGGATAGTTTTTGCTGGCATTGATGCCGCCCTGGGCTGCGATGCTGTGGGCGCGGCGGGGTGAGTCTTGGATGCAAAAGCTTTTGACCGAGTAGCCCAGCTCCGCCAAGGTTGCCGCTGCCGAAGCCCCTGCTAGTCCCGTCCCGATGACCAAAATGGTGTGCTTGCGTTTGTTATTGGGGTTCACCAGTTGGCAATGTTCGGTGAAGTAATGCCATTGCTCTTGGAGCGGGACGGGGGGAATGCGAGGGTCGAGGGGCATAGCGAGAAGCAGGATTCTGAAGACACCGATTCTAGAGCATAACGTCGGTTGAGTGAAAGTCCGGAAACGAGGCCTTTGGTCTAGTAAAGTTGTCAAAGATTGAAGACCGTGAACAACAAAACTGGCAAAATCTAGATGCGGCGAGATTCAATTTTCTATCAGCTTTTTCAGCAATCCCCGGTGCTGTTGTTCGACTTGCTCGAAGAACCACCGGCAAATGCCGATCAATATCGCTTTGATTCAGTTGCGATCAAGGAGCCCAAGTTTGAGATTGACGGTGTCTTCCTGCCACCGGAGGCAGATCCGCCGGGGATTGTGTTCTATTGCGAAGTGCAGTTTCAAAAGGATGAGCGTCTCTACGAGCGCTTGTTTGGAGAGTCATTTCTACATTTTTATCGAAACCGCGATCGCTTTTCAGATTGGCGGGCCGTGATCATTTATCCCTCGCGGGCCAAAGAGCAAAGCGATATTTACCCCTACCGCTTTCTCCTCAATGGTGATCAAGTCCATCGAATCTATTTGGATACCTTGGGTGATGCGCAACAGCTGCCTTTCGGTGTCGCCCTCATGGTGCTGACAACGGTTCGCGAGGCTGAGGCACCCGAGCAGGCTAGGGCTTTGATTGCGCGATCGCAACAGGAGCTGACTTCTGAGAGACAGCAAGCGATAATAGAGACGATCGCCACGATTATGGTTTACAAGTTCACGAATTTGAGCCGTTTAGAGGTGGAAGCAATGCTGGGACTAAGTTTGCAAGAAACACGAGTGTATCGAGAAGCAAGGGAAGAAGGCCGCGAAGAAGGCCGCGAAGAAGGGCAAATTAGAGGAGAGCGAAAACTGCTTCTGAACCTTCTCCAGCAAAGGTTTCCCCTTTCAGAGACGCTCGCCCGCTGCGTGACCAACCTCGCACCGGAACAGATCCAGTCCTTAGCTGCTCCGCTGCTGAGTTTCTCTCGCCTCCGCGAGGTGGAGGATTGCCTCACCCAAGCAACCCTGAATCGAATCAGCGCTCAATTGGCAGCAAAAATCGGGGAAATGCCCGAGCGTCTAGAGCGATCTGTGGCAGATCTCTCGTTACCGCGATTACAGCAATTGGAAAACGCCTTAGCTGAATTGCCCACAGCTGATGAGTTGGAGGCTTGGATCGAAGCGGGCCAAGACAGTGCCGACTAGGGCGGAGCTCAACGTTCCTCGGAGCTCAGCGGATCCAGCCGCAGAAAATGGCGATCGGCAAGACCCCAAAACCGGCAGCGATCGCCCCTGCCCCCAGCAAACTCGCCCCAAACGCTACGGCCTGCATTCCCTTGCCCAGCGCCCCCAAAGACTGCAACGCACTCCAGAGACCATGGCGTAAATGCAGGCCCAGCAGTGCCATCAAGCCCAGGTAGCTAAAGGTGTAGAACGGCTGCTGGAAGGTTTCGATCACGAGCCGCGCCAGGTCGCGCTGGGCATGGCCATCGGTGACAATTTCATAACGCGAACCCAATTTAAACGTCACCAAATGCCAAACAATGAAAGCCGCGAGTGTGATCCCCGTCCCAATCATCGTGCGGGAACTGAGAGTTTGGAAACTGTGCGGCGCGATCGCGCGATCGTCGGTTTGATTGCCAGTTTGATTGCCGGATTGATTGCCAGTTTGCTCAGCTTGCCCCCTGACCTGGTTCACCGATTTGTAGCTTGCGTAGGCAATCGGTCGGGCCTTGCGCTTGGCAATGTAAATTTGAATACCTAGGGCTGCATGTAAGGCAATCGCGACCCCCAAGCCCAACTCCACACCCCAAACCAGGGGTTTGAAGGTAGTTTCTAGGCTGTTTCCATAATCATTAAATGCAGCTGGACTCACCAACAGCAAAAGATTTCCGAGCATGTGAACCCCAACAAAACCGGCCAGGGGCAAGCCGGTGATCCCGGTGAGCAGCTTCTTGCCGATGGGCGATCGCGATCGCTCCAGCCAGGAGAGATGAAACGGAGATTGGCCAGTTGCTTGAGGCATTAATGGGCGCATAGTTAGGCAAGGGCAGTCAAGGTTGATCCCTGAATGAGGACATTAGCAGCCTAACGCCCCAGACCAGTCAAGCGCTACAGTCCGGCAAAATCCTTGAAGAAGCACAGAAATTAGCTTAAATGATTCTTAATCCTGTTCGAGAATCGATAGATTTGGGTTACGGTCATGACCGACAATGGCAATGCACTAGGCGTACGATAGCCTAGCCTTGTTGCGGTAAGCCTTCTGAAAGGTGTTTTAGGCAAGGGAGGCTGGTCTGTAGTGATCTTCGCAGTTCCTGCTAGCATTCAACCGTCAGTGTCTACGGTCAGTGTCTACGGTCAGTGTCTACGGTCAGCATCTACGGTCAGCGTCCAACGTGACAGGTGGTGCGTCTTGCGCCGGCAGCCATTGAATCCATTTCGAAAGTAATTTTTAGGAGAAACGTCATGGGCTGGTTATCTAGAATGTTCAAAAAAGACAAGCCTGCACAGGCTTCCGTCGCTCCCAAGGCTGTGGGTAAAGCACCCGATGGCAATGAGATTCCCGATTTTCGCCTGGGTCTAGAAGGTGAGTATGACGATAGCGGCTTGGCCAAGCGTGTGGCCTTAGCCTTTGACAACGATCCTGAAGTCAGCGACGAAGAGCGGCTGTGGGTCGCTCAGACCAGCGGTAAGGTCGTGCTTAAGGGTGAAGTTACAGATCAAGCGACCCTCGACAAGTTGGTCAGCCTGGCCGGTGCTGTCAAAGGTGCCACGGGGGTGGATGCGAGCCAGGTTCAAGTCGGCTAGGCCAAGGAGCTCGTGAATTAAATCACGGGGTTTGTCTGTCGGAACCCTGGGAACCAAACGGCGATCGCCGTTTGGTTCCGGTTTACATCTGATTCAAGCCGGTTTACATCTGATTCAAGTTTGTTCCGGGTCAATAACAGTCCAAATCCAAAACAGTCCAAATCCAAAACAGTCCAAATTCAAAACAGTCCAAATCCAAAACAGTCCGAATCCAATTTTGAGGTTGCTCGGTTATGGGAATGTTTGATGTGATAGCTGGGGCGATCGCCAACCCCAACACCCAGGGCAGCAATAGCCAAGTCGCCAGTATTCTTGGCGCGGTTCAGCAGATGGCAGGACAACAACAGGGGATGAGTGCAGCGGCAACCCCGGCCCTCATGTCTACCGTCGGAAGTTTTGTACGCTCCTCCCTTCAAGAAAAACGCCAGACCCAGGGCGACAATGTCGTGGAAAATTTGATCAACCAGTTTGCTGGAACTAGCCCCAATACCAATGCTGTGCAAGCTTTGTTTAATCAAGGTCAGCAGCAAGAGGTCGCCGGTGCTGTAGCCAACAAAACCGGGATGACGTCCCAAGCGGTTCTCGCGGTTTTGCCCTTGCTGGTGCCCTTGGTGCTCAATTTGCTCAAAACTGGCTCGAGTAAAGCTGGCGCGGCGGCTACGGGCAACCCGGTTTTGAGTGCATTCTTGGATAAGGACGGCGATGGTGATGTTGACCTGGGTGATTTGATGTCCCAGGCGAGCCGATTTATGTAGGGATCATTGATGTGGAGACCATTAGACATCTTGAACAAACCCAAATCCCTCACCCTAAATCCCTCTCCCACCGGGGTAGAGGGACTTTGAAGTGGCTCCCCTTCTCCCATTTTGGGAGTAAGGGGCTGGGGGATGAGGGGCTGTTTGTTTTCATGCAAGACGTCTATTGATGTAAAGATCATCCATGAGCGTCCATCTATGAGCATGTGCATATTCGGTAGCTTGAACATGGATCTCGTGATCCGCACGTTGCAGTTGCCGTTACCAGGGGAAACGGTTCAGGGTCGGGAATTTGAGACGATTCCTGGCGGTAAGGGGGCAAACCAGGCGATCGCGGTTCAGCGCCTAGGCCACTCGGCCCACATGGTCGGTCGAGTGGGCGATGATCCCCATGGCCAAGAGCTTGTGGCTCACCTGGCAAGGGAGGGGGTTGAGGTCTCTGGGATTTCCGCTTCCCCCTTGATTCCGACGGGTGTGGCCATGGTCATTGTCGATGAAGCCAGCGGAGATAATCAGATTGTAGTATTTGCTGGTGCCAACAGTTTGGTGGGGGCTGGAGACCTAGATCAGCTCCGCACCGGGTTAGCCGGGGTGGATATGTTGCTTCTACAAATGGAGATTCCGATGCCAGCGGTAGTTGCCGCAGCCCGCTTAGCCAAGGAAATGGGCGTTAAGGTGATTTTGGATCCGGCCCCGGCCCCAGTGGCACTACCCGATGAGCTCTACGGTTTGGTGGACATTCTGACACCGAACCAGACCGAAGCCAGTCGTTTGGCTGGATTTAATATCAATACGCCGACGGGTGCCCAGCGAGCTGCCGAAAAGTTGCAGAGGCTAGGTGCAGGTGCGGTGGTTGTCACCCTGGGAGAGGCGGGAGCCTGCTGTGCGACGGGAGACGGAGTGCTACAAATTCCGCCGTTTTCAGTGCTGGGGATCGATGCGACGGGGGCGGGGGATGCCTTCAATGCTGCGTTGGCAGTTGGCCTCGCCGAAGGCAATTCGCTTTATGAGTCGCTGATCTGGGGGAGTGCGTCGGGGGCGCTCACAGTAACGAAGGCGGGTGCCCAGAATGGCTTGCCCACCCGAGGTGAGCTGGAAGAGTTTATGAGTACCCACGTTGCCGATGACACCGCTTCTCATTGACTGCGACCCTGGGATTGATGACGCGGTGGCGTTGCTATTGGCGATCGCCTCGTCTGCATTCGCAGATCTGCCTGGGCAGGTTGCCGGGGATGGGGAGAAGTCCTCGAGATTCAATATTCTTGGCATTACAACCGTTGCCGGGAATGTCAGTGTTGCAACGACCGAAACCAATGCCCGTTGTATTTGTGAATTGGGGGGGCGTCCGGAGCTGAAGGTGTTTGCGGGGTGTCCGAGGCCGTTGGTACGCCAGCCGGTTTTTGCGGAGCATGTGCATGGCGCGAATGGTCTGGCGGGAGTCGAGTTTCCTACGCCTCGAATGCCGTTGCAGTCGCAACATGGGGTTGATTTTTTGATTGAGATGCTATTGCAAAGCCCTAAGAAGGTTGCGATCGCGATGCTAGGCCCCCTAACCAATCTTGCAGTGGCGCTGATTAAGGCCCCGCAGATTGCGGCGCAGATCGATCGGGTGGTGATCATGGGTGGGGCCGTAGGGGCAGGGAATGTGACCTCATCGGCGGAGTTTAATTTTTTTGCGGATCCCCATGCTGCTCAGGTAGTGTTGCGGGCGGGGCGGGAGCAGGGGATTGATTTGACGTTGATTCCGCTGGATGTGACCCACCAGGCGATTGCAACTCCGGCGCGACGGGCTGCGTTGGCAGCCTTGGGGAATCGGGCGGGCGGCACAGTGGCGCGGATGCTGGAGAATTATGGTCTGCGAGAGCAGGGGCAAAGGGGGTTTGCGGGGCCGCCGTTGCATGATCCTTGTGTGATGGCTTATTTGCTAGAGCCTGGTTTGTTTGAGGTGAAGCGGTGCTTGGCGATGGTTGAAACGGAAAGTTCGCTGACGTTGGGACGGTTGGGGGTGGCGCGGGAGGGAGATGGCCAGGGAGATGGCCAGGGAGATGGCCAGGGAGATGGATATAATGTGGCGATCGCGCAATCGATCGATGCGGATGGGTTTTATCGGTTGCTGACGGAACGGTTGGCGAGGTTGGGGTGAGCGTTGGCTCTGGGGTTGTTTCTGGGGTTGGGGTTCTGGGGGATTTATGTTTTTGTTTTTGTCGAAACTGTTGCCGCTGTTGTTTTACCCGCTGGGGTTTTCGATTTTGCTGTTGGGGGTGGCGTTGGTGGGCTTCAAGCAGCGGCGGCGGGTGGCGCAAGGGGCGATCGCCTTGGCGCTGGTTTTGCTTTGGTTGAGCAGTACGGCGCTGGTGAAGGATGCATGGGTGGGCAGTTTAGAGCGGCGCTATTTGCCGACTGCGTTGCCTCAGGTGGAGGCGATAGTGGTGTTGGGGGGGGCGACGCGATCGCAAAATCCGCCGCGCCCTTGGGTGGATCTGACGGAGTCGGGCGATCGCGTGCTGCACGCGGCGAAGCTCTACCGTGAGGGCAAGGCTCCCAAGCTAATCCTCAGTGGTGGCCGGATCGAGTGGAGTGGCGCGGGTCGGGCGGAGTCGATGGATATGGCAGAGCTGCTGGTGTTTATGGGCGTGCCCGCAACGGCCTTGCTCCAGGATTCGGCGTCTTTGAATACGCGGCAAAATGCGGTGAATGTTAAGCAAATTATTGAGCGAGAAAACATTCAAGGGCCGCTGCTCCTCGTCACCTCGGCCTTCCATATGCCGCGATCGATGGCGATTTTTCGCAAGCTCGGCATGGATGTGATCCCAGCTCCCACCGATTTTCTGGTGGCCCGAGGCGATGCACGGCAATCGGCACCCCAAGCCAAGCTGTTGAGTCTGTTGCCCGATGCGGAAAACTTGCTCTACACCACTAAGGCGATGAAGGAATACGTTGGCTTGGTGGTCTATAAGCTTAAGGGCTGGGTGTAGAGCTCATGCAGACCCAAGGCCACATGATTCTCAATTTGGGCCTACTCGGGAGGCGGCAGCATCCAGCGTTAAACGGGCCGATTTTGTTGGGGGCGTTATATCCGGATGTGGGGTTGTTTGGCTTTTACGTCTGGACTCGGGTGATTCAGGGATTGCCCGATCGCGAAATTTGGCAGACCACTTATTTTTTGCCCGGTTGGCAGAGCATTTTTGGGGCGTTTCACTCGATTCCCCTGGCGCTGGGCTTGTTGGGGCTGGCATGGGTCGGTCGGCGCTGGGCGGTCCTTCGGAGCTGGGCGAAGCCAATCGCAACTTCGCACACCGCCGAAGACATCGCAACCCCCATCGCCGACAAGCTTGCCGCGTTCTCCGGCGCAGCCGTTTTGCACTGTCTCGAAGACTTGCCTTTGCACCACGACGATGGCCACCAGCACTTTTGGCCCCTGAGTACGTTTCGCTTCGAGAGCCCGGTCTCCTACTGGGATCGCAACCACCATGCCGTCTGGGGGGCTGGGGCTGAGCTGGTGCTGGTTTTGGGGGCGAGCTATTTTGTCTGGCATCGGACGCGATCGCGCTGGGGCCGAGCCTTGCTATTACTAAGCGGGACGGTGTACTGTGCTGCCTATACAACCTATTTTTTCTAAGCAACTAAAGATCAAATTTAGATCGAATAGATCAGATTGTAGGGGCGTGCATTCCGCGCCTAACGTTGAATCTGTGCGTCGAATCTGTGATGCGTCTCTGGATAAATCACGTAAGTTTGGGGGCGTCTAATGGCTTGGATTTCGTTGCTGTTGGGTGGTTTGGTGGCGGGGGTGCTAGCGGGGTTACTCGGTATTGGGGGGGGAACGATTTTGGTGCCGATTTTGCTGGCAACGGGGGCGGTTCCGGTACAGGCGATCGCCACCAGTTCCCTCGCTATCATCATCACCTCGCTGTCCGGCAGCGTACAAAACTGGCGCATGGGTCTGCTCGATTTTCAACAAATTGCTTGGCTCGGCCTCCCAGCGATCGCCGCTTCCCAAATTGGGGTACAACTGGCGTCTGGTGCTTCGGATCAGTGGCTCTTGATCGCGTTTGGTGTGTTGATGTTGGTCAACTTGGCGCTCCTGTCGCTGCGTCAGCAGTTAGTCCGAACCACACAGACGGAGCATCCGTCTCAAACAGACCGTTCATACCCGCGCCGCTCTTGTGCCATCGGGGCCAAGATTTTGACCGGGGGCCTAGCGGGGATGATCGCGGGTCTCTTGGGGGTCGGGGGTGGCGCAATTATGGTGCCCTTGCAGATGTTGCTGCTGCAAGAGCCGATCAAGCGCGCCATTCAGACTAGCCTGGGCGTGGTGGTGTTGACCGCGATTGCCTCCACTGCAGGCCACGCGGTCAATGGCAATGTGCTCTGGCTACCCGGATTGATCTTGGGGGTTGGCGGTTTGGTGAGTGCCCAGCTCAGTACTCGGCTGCTGCCCAGATTGCCCGATCGCTGGGTGAGCGCGCTGTTTCGAGCTTTCCTGTTGCTGTCGGCGTTGTATAGCTTTGGGCAGGCCTTCCAGGAGCGTTAGGATGGAACAATTCTCCCCTCGTTGAGCGGCCTGATATGCAGATTCGTCGTCGCCAATTGATCTTTTTTGCGGCGGTTGCGGCCTCAGGTGTGGCTTGCGATCGCTGGGATCTCGTCTCAGGCAACCGGGCTGCTGCCGATTCCATTATCGATGTTGCTGGCAACTCCGCTGCGACCGATCAGCTTCCCCCAGGCGATCGCTCTCCCTCCAGTCCCTCGGTGCGCATTGTCGTCCTGAGCGATCTCAATAGCCAGTACGGCTCGACGACCTACGAACCCGAAGTCGATCAAGCCATACGGTTGATTCCAGGTTGGAAGCCGGATCTGGTTTTGTGCGGTGGCGACATGGTCGCCGGACAAAAGCGCGAACTCAGCAATGCTCAGGTCACGGCCATGTGGGACGCCTTCGATCGCCACATTCGCCAGCCCCTCGCCGCTGCCAAAATTCCCCTGGGCTTTACCTTGGGGAACCACGATGCCTCTGGAGCCCGGCGCGATGGCATTTTGTCCTTCGAGCGCGATCGCAACCTCGCCCGCGACTATTGGACGCATCCTAGCCACGATCCGGGCCTAAATTTTGTCGATCGCACCCATTTTCCCTTCTACTACACGTTCCAACAAAACGAGATTTTTTACCTCGTCTGGGATGCCTCCACCGCCCAGATTTCCTCCGCCCAATTCGCCTGGGTTGACCAGAGTTTGTCTAGCGCCCAAGCCCGTTCGGCCAAGCTGCGCATAGCCCTGGGCCATCTGCCGCTGTACCCGGTGGCGGTGGGGCGCGATCGCCCCGGCGAATTTTTGGATGGGGGTGAGGCCTTGCGATCGCGCCTCGAACACTACAACGTCCATACTTATATTAGCGGTCATAACCACGCCTACTATCCCGGCTTCCGAGGCCAGCTCGAGCTGCTCCATAGCGGCGCGATTGGCAGTGGCCCTCGGCAGTTAATCGGGAGCGATCGACCCCCCCAAAAAACCGTCACCATTGTCGATATCCTCGCGGATAGTGCGCGATCGCTCTATACGACCTACCAGCTGCCAAGTCTAGAATTGCTCACTCCAGCCATGTTGCCGCCGCGAATCCAAAGCACGAGCAGTCCCGAGACTCCGGTTACGCGGCGAGATTTGCGATCCTAATGCATTTGTCCTTAGCCAAACCGCAGGGTCATAAACACAAACCGCGCCACAAACACCGCTGCCACAATCCAGGTCGCAAGGGGCACTTCCTGGGCTTTGCCCTGAAAAGTTTTGACGAGGGGATAAGCAATAAACCCGATCGCCAATCCCTCCGCGATCGAATAGGTCAACGGAATCACGAAAATGACCAAAAACGCCGGGATCGCTTCCCCTAAATCGCCCCAGCGAATTTGCAAAACATTGGCCATCATCATCACCCCCACGAGCACCAGCGCTGCCGTTGTGGCATACGTTGTGGCATAGCCCGGAATCGCGGAAAGCACCGGAATAAACCACAACGACACCAGAAACAGCAGCCCTGTCACCACCGAGGCAAACCCCGTGCGTCCCCCTCGGAAACCCCAGCGGTAGATTCGACAAACGTCGTCACCGACGAGGTGCCAAAGACCGCGCCAACCGTGGTGGCCACGGCATCGGCAAACAGCGCTTTGTTCGCCCGAGGCAACTCGCCTTGGTCATCAATGTAGCTCGCCTGCTTGCCAACACCACTGAGGGTACTGATGGTGTCGAATAAATCCACAAACAAAAAGACAAACAACGCCGCCAAAAAATTGACCCAGTTGCTGCCGTTGAGCCCTTTCAGACCAACAATGCCTTGGCCAAACAAATCGCCAATGCCCGGTGGGATTTGAAGCAGACCCGTTGGCCAGGGGGTCACACCCAAAATCCAACCCAACACCGCCGTGGCCAAAATCCCCCACAGCAGCGCTCCCTTCATGCGGCGGAGGATGAAGGCCGCGCTGATTAAGAGACCGGCGATCGCCATCAAGGTCACCGGCGACCAAACTGCCAAAAGAAGTGTTGGTGGCCTCATTGGCCACGATCAGGCCTGCACCCCCCGTCGTTGGATTGCCCGCTAACCCAATGTAGGCAATAAATAAGCCAATGCCAGCCCCCGTGGCACTCTTGAGCGTATCGGGAATCGCGCGAATCAGCTGCCGCCGAATATCGGTCAGCGTCATCGCCACGAAAACCAGGCCTTCGACAAAGACACAACCCAGCGCCAGCCGCCAGTCAATCCTCAGGCCAATCACCACCGAGTAGGTAAAAAAGGCGTTAATGCCCATCCCCGGAGCCAGCGCAAACGGATAGTTGGCGAGTAGGGCCATTAGCAACGTGCCCACAGCAGAAGAAATCGCCGTGGCCACCACCAATTCAGCAAATAAATCGCCGGGTGCATTCAGAAAAATAGCATCCGACAAAATCACCGGGTTGACCACCAGGATGTAGGCCATAGTCATAAACGTGGTGACACCCGCCAGGATTTCGGTACGTAGGTGAGTGCCGTTTTGAGCAAATTTGAAAAACTGGGCAAGGGCTCCGGATTCCTTCGGCGGTAAGGACTGTGCAGCAACAGGCCTCGACAAGTCCTCCAGGTTCTGACTCATAGATTCGGCTCCCGGTATAACTCGATTCAACTGCCTCCGATGCTACGGCAACGATTTCTTTAAAAGGGTGCTGGGCAAACATCTCCAGCAAGCAAACCTCCGCCAGAGTCCGATCTTCCTGTGGTCTCCCTTCATGCAAATCGGTGAATCTCCCCAATGCATTCAGCCCTCGCCTAGGTCAAGATGAAATTGCCTTGAAATTGCTTAAACAAAAATTGAAATTCCTCGCATTCAAAACTTGTCGGCAACGATCATTTCAATCCTCACATCAGATATATACCGAAAAATACCGATGTAAAAGTTGCCAGCATCTAGCCTAATTCCGATACAGATCGGCAGAAAATACAGTCACGTTCAGGGCGGCCCAGGTTCGCATTAATCTTTCACCAAACGAATATCTCTCGCGGTACATTGAATGCTCTGGGCAGCTCCTGTAACTTTTGCTTCAGGTCAAAACCCAGGGTTGCTCTGTCTAGCGTTCCGATCTACATTTCCCTGTACAAGAGTCAGGACATGCTGTCTATTCCCCAGACCGTTGTTTCCACCCCCCATCGCCTACTCAATCAAATCCACGTTCCTGCCGACTGGATCGGCCTACGCATCGTAAAAAATACAACCTTCAATCGCCGTGTGCGAGACGGCAAGCCCCAGGAAAATAGCCGTCGAATGACCTATGGGGCCATGGTTGAAGTGCTCCAGGGTGGACAAATTGGCTACGGGGCCACGAGTTCACTGTCGCCTGACGCGGTGCAGGCGGCAGCCCAGTCGGCGCTGATCCAAGCTCGTGCGGCCCAGGCTTGGTCGCTCTCTCCCTTCCAGGCGACGGTGCGACCCCGTGTGACGGGGGAATTTATTGCACCGGTGCGTCAGGCGCTGGACAGCCTTTCGCCCAAGGAAGTTAATGCTTTGCTGGTGCGCATTTGTCAGAAGCTGAAGCTGTCCGATCAGATTGTTCAAACGAGTGCGACGGCGATCGCCACCGAGCGCGAAACTTGGTTTGTCAGCAGCAACGGCTCCGATGTTTATCAACACACCACCAGTGTCAGTACCGACTACGATGCGACGGCCAAAGACGGCAGCATCACCCAAAAGCGCAGCGCCAACGGCTGGTTTGCCAAAGCCTACCAGGGCGGCTGGGAAATGCTGCTGACGGACACCCTTTGGGCCGAAGTGCAGCAAGTGGGAGAAGAGGCGATCGCGTTGCTCTCCGCCCCAGACTGCCCCAATGAGACCCTGCGGCTGGTGCTTGCACCGGATCAGATGATGCTCCAAATTCACGAGAGCGTCGGTCATCCGCTCGAACTGGATCGCATCTTGGGCGATGAGCGCAACTATGCCGGGGGCAGTTTTGTGCGGCCCCAGGATTTTGGCAGCTTGCGCTATGGGTCGCCGCTGATGAATATCACCTTTGACCCAACGGTACCGGGAGAGCTGGCCAGTTATGGCTTTGACGACACGGGCATGGTGGCAGAACGGCAATTTTTGATCCAAGATGGCTTGTTGCAGCGTGGTCTAGGCGGTATCGAAAGCCAAACCCGCAGCCAGCTTCCTGGCGTCGCCTGTGCCCGAGCTAGTTCCTGGAATCGCCCGCCCACGGATCGGATGGCCAATCTAAATTTGGAGCCAGGGGATTCAAGCTTTGCGGAGATCATTCGCAACACCGAACGAGGGGTGTTGATGCGCTCCAATTGCTCTTGGTCGATCGACGACCAGCGCTATAAATTTCAGTTTGGTTGTGAATATGGCCAGATGATTGAAAATGGTGAAATTACCCAAACCGTCAAAAATCCCAACTATCGTTCAACGACACCGGAGTTTTGGCGCAGCTTGTCTGAGGTGGGCGATCGCAGCACCTGGGAAGTCTTTGGCACCCCCATGTGTGGCAAGGGGGAACCCAATCAGATCATCTGGGTGGGCCATGGGGCTCCCGTTTGTGCGTTTGAGACGATTGAGGTGTTTGGCGGAGGCGGTTAGGGGGGGAACCATGGGTAGGCGCTGATAGGCTGGAGCAGCCATTCCGTTTCAATCGAGCCCAAAAACCAAAGCTGACTCAATCATTTTGGGTTTAGGGCCGAGCGAGTTGTTTACGCGGGTGCTGCGCTGCAACTGTGGAATCTAACTGTGAAATCTAGTTGTGAAATCTAATTGTGAAATCTAACTGTCGTGGATTGACCCAGATATTTCTGATTTTTTTAACCATCTCACTGTATTCTGCCAATTTGCTCGATGAATTGCTTGAACCGTTCGCTTGATCGATTATCATCACCGATTCCCTGTTGAGTGTTCAAAATCTATCCGTGCTAAACACTGCCGCTTCCGTTTCAACTCCTATGTCTGCCTCTGTTTCTAAAGAGCGCTCAAAACCGCCCGGTGATCGAACATTAAGGCGTTGGGAAGACACGTTTTATCAACTCAGTGATGCGCTGTTAGCAGCGTGCGGGCCGACGGAAGGCTTTACCCTCTCGCTCAATTCTGAGGACAGCCAATTCACCCGCTTCAACCACGCCAAGGTTCGACAAACCGGCACGGTCTGTGGCGGTACCCTGACGCTCCACTGGATTGATGGCCAACGGATTTGCTCCCAGTCACTGCCGTTTACGGGCGAGTGGATGCAAGATTGGCCCCAGGTGGAAGTGGCACTCATGCAGTTGCGGGCCGAGGTGCAACAGTTGCCGGAGGATCCCTATTTGGTGTTGCCCCAGGGTCAGGCCCAAAGCCGCTCGGTGTATCAGGGCAGTGCGCTGCCGAGACAGGGGCGATCGCCCAACTGCTTGCCCCCGTCCAAGGACTCGACTTTACCGGCATGTATGCGGCGGGGGCATCGGTGCGTGCCCAAGCTGATTCGTCCGGCCAGCGCCACTGGTTTGCCACCGAGTCGTTTACGCTCGATTACTCGCTGTTTAATGACCGTGGGCAGGCGGTGAAGGGGACGTTTGCCGATCGCGTTTGGAGTGCGGAAGCCTACCGGGACAATGTGGCGCGATCGCGGCGACAGCTCGAATTGCTCAGGCGTCCGGTCAAAGCTATTCCCAGAGGAAAATACCGCACGTATTTGGCCCCGGCAGCGGTCTCAGAACTGGTGCTGATGCTCTCCTGGAGCTGTTTGAGCGAGGCCGCCATTCGCCAGGGTGGCAGTCCGATGGAACTGTTGCGCAGCGGCGAGAAACAGCTCTCGCCGCTGTTTTCGCTGCGGGAGAACTTTAGCCGGGGCTTGGTGCCCCAGTTCAATGAAAATGGTGAAATGGCCCCGGATCAGCTACCGCTGATCGAGCGGGGAAAACTCGTCAACACCATCGTCAATGGGCGCACGGCTCAGGAATATGGCCTCAAGTCCAACGGGGCAAATCAGAGTGAAGATCTCCGGGCTGCCGATGTTACTCCTGGGAACTTAGATCCTCGAGATATTCTCCAAGCATTGGATACGGGGCTGTACGTTTCGAATTTGCACTATCTGAACTGGAGCGATCGCCCCAAGGGCCGCATCACCGGTATGACCCGCTACGCCTGCTTCTGGGTGGAGAACGGCGAAATCGTCGCACCGATTGAAGACTTGCGGTTTGACGAAAGCCTGTTCAATTTTTGGGGGGACAATCTCATCGTTCTCACCAATCGCTCGGAGCTAGTTCCAGCGGTAGACACCTACGAGCATCGAGAGCTCGGCGGAACCTGGACTCCAGGGATGCTGGTGGGAGATTTTACCTACACGTCGTGAAGTGATCGTGCAGCGCGAATTCCTCGCCCAGTGCCGAATCTGTGATGCGCCTCCATCGACTTGAGGGTCGGGAATACCGACCCCTACGAGGGCTTGAAAATAATTTTCTAGATTGCGGTTTGATTCAATTCTCATTCCTGAACCGAAGCCGACACTCAGTCCGAATGCATTCACAATCGCGGGGCAGCCGCTATCCTGGGCTGAGTCTGGGAACCTGGTATTCTAATTTCTGCGTTCTCAATTCTTAATTTCATTCGGGCAAGGGCATCATGGCAAAGCAGCGGATTGGGCTTCTGTTTGGCGGGCGGTCTGGGGAGCACGAAGTTTCGATCACCTCTGCACGGGCGGTTGCAGCGGCCTTGGCTGACCCGGCCAATCAAGCCAAATACGAACTGGTGGCGTTTTATATTCGCAAGGATGGCGTCTGGCTCGCGGATGCTGAGGCCCAGTCGGTGCTGGACGCTGGGGAGGCGATCGCCTGCGAAGACCAGCCCAGCCGCAAAGCTGACCTCTGGCAATTTCCTGCCGCCGCCGCCGAAATCGATGTTTGGTTCCCGATTCTCCACGGCCCCAACGGTGAAGATGGCACCATTCAGGGGTTGCTCCAACTGATGCAGGTGCCCTTTGTGGGCTCGAAGGTGTTGGGCTCCGCCGCCGGGATGGATAAAACCGTGATGCGGATGATCTTCAGCCAAGCTGGGCTGCCCCAGGTGAATTATCTGGATGTCAATCGCGCTGAAGTCTGGTCGGATCCTTGTCGCTTCAAGTCTTTAATCGAAAAAATTGAAGCGCAACTGGGCTATCCCTGCTTCGTCAAACCGGCCAATCTGGGCTCCTCCGTGGGAATTGCCAAGGCCAAAACCGAAAAAGAACTCACAGCCGCCCTCGATAGCGCAGCCAGTTATGATCGCCGTCTCATGGTCGAGGCCGGTTTGAGTCAGATTCGCGAGGTGGAATGCGCAGTGCTGGGCAACGATTTTCCCAAGGCATCGGTGATTGGCGAAATTACCTATGAGGCAGAATTCTACGACTACGAAACCAAGTACACCGACGGGCGAGCGCAGCTGATTATTCCGGCGCAGTTGCCCCAGGATGTCGTGGGGCGAATTCAGGAGATGGCGATCGCAGCTTTCCAAGCTGTCGATGCCGCCGGTCTCAGCCGGGTCGATTTCTTCTATGTTGAGTCTACGGGTGAATTGTTTATCAACGAAATTAATACCCTACCCGGTTTTACGGCACTGAGCATGTATCCACAACTCTGGGCTGCCAGCGGCGTTTCCTACGCACAGTTGGTAGACAAACTAGTTGAGTTTGCGATCGATCGAGCTGATGCCCTATCAAATAGACCTCTTGCATGAAAAGAAACAGCCCCCTCATCCCCCAGCCCTTGACTCCCAAAATGCTCTAATTTGCAACCTCCTCAAAATTACCTCTGGGCACTTAAAAACATGAGCAACCGAGGCGTAGTTTACGCAGTTACCCAATCCGATGTGTATTTAGAAGCCGCTCTCATGAGCGCTTTGGCACTCCGCTCCCTAGAGCCGAGCTTGCCGATCACGATCGTTGCTGACCATCCTCAGCTCACCACTTTAGCCCTAGAACGGCATCAGATTACGCCCTTGTTTTTGGGCGAATTACCCTTGAGCAGTGCCTTTGCCTCCCGCTGGCTCAAAACGAATCTCAATCGTGTTTCGCCCTACACCGAGACGTTGTTTTTGGATGCGGATATTTTGCCCCTGCAGCCCGTCACACCCCTGTGGGATTATTTGGCCGATCGCGACTGGGCCATGGCGGCAGATCGCCTACCCACGGTGGAAATGTGCGATCACGTAGCTGTCGAGGAAAAAACCTATACGTTGATGCGATCGCCCCCAAACACCCTTCAATTCAACAGCGGTGTCCTACTCTGGCGCGACAACCCAGCCACTCAAACTCTGTTTGAGCAGTGGTATGCGGAGTGGCAGGTGTTTCAACAGCAGGACCAACTGGCCCTCGTGCGGGCGCTGCAAACGACCGGGCTGCCGGTGGCAACTTTGCCCAAAACCTATAATATCTCTCCCCTCGACGCCACCCCCTTGCTCCAAGCGGGAGAAACGGTGCATTTGCTGCACTGCTGGGGCGGACAGGTGGCGTCTGGGGAATTTCGTCGCTTGATGGCCCAATACTACCCTGAGGTGATGGTGGATCTGGGGCAATTGCGAGGGGTAAGTGTGATGCAAAATCGTCCTTAGAGGGCCGGTCGACTGAGGGCATCCCAGGTGCGAGGGCCGACGATGCCATCGGCCACCAGACCGCGATCGCGCTGAAATTTAACGACCGCAGTGCGGGTGCATCTGCTCAGGATGCCATCCAAGCGGCCCGCATAAAAATTGAGTTTAAACAGTCGTTCTTGGAGCTGTTGGACTTGCATACCGCGATCGCCCAGCTCCAGGGTCGCCAAATGGACTGGAGAATCGGCACAGAGGGTTCGCCAAGTCTCGAGACCCACAATGCCATCGGGATCTAAAAAGGTCTGTTGCTGAAAGTGTTTGACCAACTTCTCGAGCAAGGGCGTGAAGCGATTGCCAATGCTGATGTCTGCAAAACTAAACTTGATTTTGCTGCTATCGGCCAGCAACAGCCCCAAAAACTTGACTTCCTCCCGCTCGTCGCCGACGGCCAAAACCGGGGGATGAAGGAGATTCCCCCGCGAAAGGAGCCCGCCATGGGGGGCATCGCGCAGAAGGCTGGAATCGAAAGCGAAATAAGACTGGTGAGACATGGATTAACCTCGAACGGCGCGGTTCAACAGATAGGATTGGACTGGATCTACTGTAGGACGGGTCAGCGGGGAAACCATAGTACCCACGCGGGTGAAAGGCGATTGCCAGTCCCAAGTCCCTCACCGCAGCTTCTCACCGCAGCTCCTCACCGCCCATCCATCAGCGTGCTCACGCCAACACCGCCGCCAGGGTCGCCACCACCGATTGCCCCAGTGCCTCAACGTCATACCCCCCTTCTAAACCCAGCACAATGCGTCGGGTGAGCCCCAAACAGCGGCTCATAAATTCGCCGTAATCCTCGGGTTGGAGCGAAATTTCAGCGAGGGGATCAGCCTGGGTGGCGTCATAGCCAGCGCTGATGATCAGCAAATCTGGCTTAAAACGGCGCAAAAACGGCAGGATTTGTTCGTCGAAGGCCGGGAGGTATTGCGATCGCGTACTCCCCTGGGCCATGGGAATATTCAAAACGTTATTAAAGTCACCGGTTTCACTGGCCGCCCCGGTGCCGGGATAGCAGGGCGACTGGTGCACCGAACAGTAGGCAATCTGGGGATTGTGCTGCACGATGTCTTGGGTGCCGTTACCGTGGTGGACATCCCAATCGAGGATGGCGACTCGATGGACATCGGGCTCAGCGTGATCCAGCTGTTCGAGGGCGTAGTGGGCGGCGATCGCCGCATTGGAAAACACGCAAAATCCCATTCCCGTCTTGGCGGTGGCGTGGTGTCCCGGTGGCCGAGCCAACACAAATGCCGGTTCCCCGCTTTCCAGCACCGCATCGACTCCATCGAGCCAAGCTTGCACTGCTCGCAACGCCACATCGTAGGTTCGGGGCGACACCACGGTGTCGGCATCAATTTGCCCGCCACCGGATTGGGCCAAGGCCGCGACTGCATCAACGTAGTGCCGACTCTGGAGCTGGGCGATGCGTTCGATCAGGGCGGAGGAATGGGCGGAGGGAGGGACGGATGTATTTGGCGATGTCTGGTGCGATCTGCTGGGTAATCTGTCGGGTGATGCCTCGATCGCCTGGGGCGATCGCCAGTCAATCTGACTGGCCCAGTGCACGGACTTAAGTGCGCTTACAACTGCCGTCAAACGTGCGGCAGACTCTGGGTGGTAGCTCCCCGGTGGCAGCCCAAAGGCCGTGTCATGCTGCAGAAACTGATCGCAATAAAAAACAGGAATCATCACAAGCTTAACTGATCAAAATCAGCCCTGAAATTTTCGACCTGCTGCGACTATTATCACTTGAGTAAAAGTGCCAGAATCAGGTATTTCAAGCATCGAGTTCTATTCATACTAGAAGCCCGATCGCAAACTGATTGATCACAGCAGACAATCTTCAATTTTCCACCTCAGTCGTCTCCGCCTCAGGACGTATTTTCAGGCTTCAATATTCGCACGGGAAAACAGATTCGAAAAACGAGTCAGGCAAAGGGTTTCAGGGATGTGCGATCGCCCCCAAAAATGACCATCCCATGATAGAATACATGAACGAAAATGAACGCTTTTCGCGGGCGTCAGACTTGGCTGCTCTCGATTTTTGGGCACCGCGTTTTGGGGTGTCATTTAAGCACTACAGCTTGTATCAGATTTTTGGAGCTTTTCTATGAGTACTTCCCAGGAACGGATCATCTTGACGGATCTCCGTAACGAAATGTCCCGTTCCTATCTGGAGTACGCCATGAGCGTCATCGTCGGGCGCGCCCTGCCCGACGCACGTGACGGCCTAAAGCCCGTGCATCGCCGCATTCTCTATGCAATGTACGAACTCGGTCTCACCCCCGATCGCCCCTTCCGTAAATCAGCCCGCGTCGTGGGAGATGTCCTGGGTAAATATCACCCCCACGGTGACACCTCAATCTACGATGCCCTCGTGCGCATGGCCCAGGATTTTTCCATGCGCTACCCGCTGATCAATGGCCATGGCAACTTTGGCTCCGTGGATAACGACCCACCTGCGGCCATGCGCTACACGGAGTCGCGGCTTCACCAGCTGACCACCGATGCGCTCTTGCAAGACATTGAGTCAGAAACCGTCGATTTTGCCGACAACTTCGACGGCTCCCAGCAGGAGCCGACGGTTCTGCCCTCCCGAATTCCCCAGCTGTTGCTCAACGGTTCTTCGGGGATTGCCGTGGGCATGGCGACGAACATTCCGCCCCACAATCTCGATGAGCTGCTCGATGGCACCATTGCCCTGATCGAAAACCCTGAGCTCTCCGATCAAGACCTGATGGAATACGTTAAGGGGCCAGATTTTCCTACCGGTGCACAAATTCTGGGGCGATCGGGCATTCGCGACATGTATCTGACCGGGCGGGGTTCGGTCACCATGCGCGGCGTGGCCAGCGTCGAAACCATTGAGCATCCGGGGCGTCAGGATCGAGATGCGATTATCATTACCGCCCTGCCCTACCAAACCAATAAAGCGGCGATGATTGAGCGGATCGCCGAAATGGTCAACGACAAGAAACTCGAGGGCATTTCGGATATTCGAGATGAGAGCGATCGCGATGGCATGCGCATCGTCATCGAACTCAAACGCGAGGGCTACCCCCAGGTGGTGCTCAACAACCTCTACAAGCAAACCCCGCTCCAGTCGAACTTTAGCGCCAACATGTTGGCCTTGGTCGATGGTGAACCTCGACTATTGACTCTAAAGCGATTTTTGGAAGTCTTTCTCGACTTCCGCATCGAAACCATCACCCGCCGCACCCAGTACGAGCTGCGCAAGGCCGAGGAGCGCGATCATCTGTTGCAAGGACTTTTGATTGCCCTAGAGAACCTAGACGCGATCATTGAGCTGATTCGGCGATCGCTGGACACCGCCGGAGCCAAGCAAGAATTGATCGACTCCTACGGTCTTTCCGAGGTGCAAGCAGACGCAATTTTGCAAATGCAACTGCGTCGTCTCACCGCCCTAGAATCTGAAAAAATCCAGCGAGAGCACGAAGATCTGCAAGAGCGTATCGACGACTACCAGGACATCCTGGCCCGCCGTGAACGGATCTTGGGCATCATCCGAGAGGAGCTAGCACAACTGCGCGAGCGGTTCACGACACCGCGCCGAACCACGATCATTGAAGCCGACGGCTCCCTTGATACCATCGACCTGATTGCCAATGAGCGGGCGCTGATTCTGATTACCGAACAAGGCTACATCAAGCGGATGCCGGTGGACACCTTTGATATTCAAAACCGGGCGACGCGGGGTAAGGCCGGGGCAAAGATGAAAGATGACGATGGCATTAAGCAGTTTATGACCTGCTGCGACCATGACCATATTCTGTTCTTTAGCGATCGCGGCGTTGTCTACAGCATTCGTGCCTTCCAAATTCCCGTGGGATCGCGCAACGCGCGGGGGATGCCGATCGTGCAGATGCTCCCGATTCCTCGGGATGAAGAAATTACCTCAATTCTGTCGGTATCTGCCTTCACTGATGATGAGTATGTGGTGATGCTGACCCGAGGTGGATATGTCAAAAAGACGGCGCTGTCCGCCTTTAGTCATATTCGTTCCAATGGTTTGATTGCGATTTCTCTAGAGGACGGCGATCAGTTGAGCTGGGTGCGCTTGGCCCGAGCCGAGGACAGCATTTTGGTGGGGTCTCGCAAGGCGATGGCGATCCACTTCCGCACCAACCACGAGGAGCTACGTCCCCTGGGGCGATCGACGCGGGGCGTGCGGGCCATGGCCCTGCGCGATGGTGATACGCTGATCTCGATGGATATTTTGTCGAGCCAAGTGGTGGAAGCCGTGCAGGCCGCCGCTGAGGCTGAGGGCGATGATGCGGCAGAAGATGAGAATGCAACCGTTCAAAGCCAGGGCCCCTGGGTGCTGGTGGTTACGGCCAATGGTTTGGGCAAGCGAGTTCCGGTCAGTCAGTTCCGGTTGCAAAAGCGGGCTGGGATGGGCTTGCGGGCAATCAAGTTCCGAGCGGGCAAGGGCAAAACGGAAGACCATTTGGTCGCGCTGCGGGTGGTGGGCGAGAACGAGGAGCTGATGATGGTGACCAATCGAGGGGTGATTATTCGGCAGGCCGCTGATGCCATTACCCAGCAGTCACGAGCCGCCACGGGGGTGAAGGTGCAACGGCTCGATGGAGATGATGCGATCGCCGCTGTGGCCGTGGTTCCCATGTCGGAAGAGGGTGAGGAGGAGGCGACGATTGCCCATGATGAGGGCGAGTTGGGCGAAGGAAACGAAGTAAGCTCTGAGGCGATCGAAGCTGGGGCAAGCGATGCCACGGTAGGAGCTGATGAACGGGTGGATGCAACGGAGGAAGAGTAGCCCTAAGCAAGGAACCCAATAGTCCCAACAGAATTTGCCGGGGGGCAATCTCAATTTAAACTGGCCCGGACAAACGAATTTTTGTCCGGGCCGACCATAGATTTTATGTCTTAGGCGCTGATGTCATTATGGGCAAAGCGATTGTACAGAAACTCCAAGGCTCGGTTGCGCAGATCATAGTACTGTGGGTCTTCCATGATCTGGGCGCGATCGCGCGGCCTTGGGAACGGAATCTCCAGAATTTCTCCAATGCCCGCTGCCGGGGCATTGGTCATCATCACCAACCGATCCGCCAAAAAGATACACTCATCAATGTCGTGGGTCACCATCAAAATCGTGCAATTGTGATCAACAAAAATCGTAGACAATTCCTCCTGCATTTCTTCTTTAGTAATCGCATCTAAAGCCCCAAAGGGCTCATCCAAAACCAGTACCTGGGGCCTGAGACAAAAGGCGCGGGCGATCGCCACCCGTTGCCGCATTCCCCCAGAGAGTTGGGGTGGCTTTTTGTCCGCTGCTTCTGCCAAGCCCACCATGGCCAAGTGCTCCTGGACGATGTGATCTTTTTCCGAGGAAGACTTGTTGGGATGGACAGAATCTAGCGCCAGATAGACATTTTCGTAGGCCGTTAACCAAGGCATTAAGGAGTAACTTTGGAATACAACCATGCGATCGGGCCCCGGCTTGGTAATAACCTTGCCGCGCATACGAACTTCACCGGAATCCGGGGTGGCAAAACCCGAAACCGTATTCAAAAGTGTGGACTTGCCACAGCCCGAGTGACCGATAATACAAATGAATTCTCCCTCTTTAACCGTGAGATTAATATCTTTAATGACAACGTTGGGGCCTTCACTTGCGGGGTAGATTTTAGTGACGTTTTTTAGCTCCAAAAACGGTGCAGAACTGTCAGTTGTGGTGGGGGATTTTGAGAACGGTTGGAGTGTCGTCGATGCAGTTATATTCATGGCAAAAGAGATAGAAAAAGAATTCAAAGAACCGGTACATGAATGATGGTTTGTGCTCGCGCCCAAGGTTTTTCAAGGATGAACCGCGATCGCTCTGAGCGTTTGACAATCGGCAATTCCTAAAACCTAGGCTGCCCGCCGAGGTTGACTGAGGGGAATTTCGGCCATAGTAATATCTCGCTTGATGGCAAGTGCATTGAGATACGCGATCGGATCATCGGCATTGAACGTCGAACCATCAAATAACTTAATCGCGCTGCGGCTGTAGGAAACCTCCGTCAAGCCCAACTCTCGAGCCGCCGTACTAAACGCACTAACGCTACAGGTTTTTTCCAATACTTCCACCCAATTGCGCGGGAAGGGGACATCCCCCCAGCGAGCCATTTGTACCATGTGCCACAGATGTTCGGTGCGGCTAGGACGATTGACATTTTCGCCGTAGAACAAGTGATGGGCGACGGAGTTAACACCGGGAATGAGGTCGTCTGGCCCACCCAGATGAATGTAGTCCATGCTGGTGCCGACATACTCGCGCTGGGAGAGAATTTGCCGAATTTCTAGGGCATGATTGGGCTCGGCACAGTACTGGCACGCTTCCATCAGAGCCTTGATCAGGGCAATGTGGGTGTTGGGATAGGCATTCGCCCAATCGTCTCGCACCCCCAAGACCTTGCCGGGATGATTGGGCCAAATGTCTACATCAGTGGCGATGGTGAAGCCAGTCCCTTCCAGCTCGGCCCGCAGGTTCCACGGATCGCCCACACAAAATCCGTCGATTGTGCCCGCTTTCAAATCCACAACCATCTGTGCGGGGGGAATGGTTTTGAGTTGTACATCGCGATCGGGATCGATGCCACCGGAGGCGAGCCAGTAGCGCAACAGCAGGTTATGCATGGAGGAGGGATGCACCACACCCAGACGGTGCGGCTCGTTTTTAGAGGTGAGCAGCATATCCTTATAGGCGGCCAGACTGGTGATGCCTTGCTCCTGAAAGCGTTTTGCCAGGGTAATAGCGTTGCCGTTGCGAGTCATGGTCATAGCGGTGACGATGGGGACACTCTGGTTGCCTGCACCACCAAGAGTAATCCACAGGGGCATCCCGGAGGGCATTTGGGCAGCGTCCATATAGCCACCGGTCATGCCGTCCATGATGCCGCGCCAACTGGACTCGCGCACCAGGGAAACTTCGTCGAGGCCGTGCTTTTTGAAGAAGCCTTTTTCCTGGGCTACGGCGATCGGCGCACAGGCGGTGAGCGGTACAAAGCCAATTTCTAGATTCACCTTTTCGAGGCCATGACGGGGCAACACCTGCACCTTTTGGGCACGCATTTTCTTGACTCGCTTTTGCTGGTTGAGGAAGTAGATAATTTCGCTACGCAACTGATAGTAACTGGGATGCTTAACCGCTTCGAGGCGCTTGCGGGGGCGAGGAATATCAACGTCTAAAATGCCACCAATTTTGGAACCAGGGCCATTGGTCATCATGACAACGCGATCGCTCATCAGCACCGCTTCATCGACTTCATGGGTGACCATCAAGGCGGAGATTTGATTGTCTTCGCAAATTCGTACCAGTTGCTCTTGCAAATTTCCTCGAGTAAGGGCATCGAGTACACCAAAGGGCTCATCAAGCAGCAGCAGCTTGGGATTGACAGCGAGGGCTCGGGCGATCGCTACCCGTTGCCGCATCCCGCCCGAGATTTCCGTCGGTCGTTTGTCAATACAGCCTGTCAGGCCGACCACGTTGATGTAGTGCTCGATGATTTCCTTGCGTTCGGCAGGAGTCTTTTCGGTCAGGACTTCACCCACGGCCAATTCCACGTTGTCCCGCACGGAGAGCCAGGGCAAAAGCGAGTAGTTTTGGAATACGACCATGCGATCGGGCCCCGGTTTTTGAATCACCATGCCATCGAGGGTAACGATGCCCCCTGTCGGTAGATCCAAACCCGCGATCATATTCAAGAGGGTAGATTTGCCACAGCCAGAGTGGCCAATTAAGGCAATAAACTCACCCTTTTTGATTTCTAAATCGATGCCCTTTAGGGCCACATACTCTTTTCCACCAGAGAGAGGAAATGCTTTATCCACGTTATCGCAAACGACGAGGTTGCTCATGATTTATTGATTTTGCTGAGATTGCGAGTTGACGAAGTCACTCAGTTGACATGTGAGCGAAGGGATCGAAATTTCATTATTTCGATCAGTATTTCACCACATTAGCGCTTGACCATTAGCGTTTGACAATGATCGACTGGAGCCAAGACATAAAGGTGTCGAGCACGAGACCAACAACCCCGATGTAAAGCAATGCTAGTATCACTTCACTAATGTAGTTATTTTGATAAGCTTCCCAGATAAAGAAGCCAATTCCGACAATTCCAGACATGACGATTTCGGCGGCAATAATAGCCAACCAAGCCAAGCTAATCGCAACCCGTAATCCAGTGAAAATGTAGGGCAATGCAGAGGGAAGCAAAATCTTGAAAAAGTACTTTTGACGAGAAATTTGGATGACTTTGGCAACGTTGTTGTAGTCCTGGGGAATTTCCTTGACGCCAACGGCGGTGTTAATCAAAATCGGCCAGACGGCAGTAATGAAAATCACGAACAGGGCGGCGGGTTCGTTTTTGTTCAATGCGGCCAAAGAGATCGGCACCCAGGCGAGCGGTGGTACGGTTCGCAGGAATAGGAAGAGAGGATCCAGCGCCTTGGACATGATGGGTGTAGTCCCGACCAAAATTCCAGTAGAAATGCCGACGATCGCCGCCAAGGTATAACTAACGGCCACCCGTTGCAAACTGGCGAAGGTTTGCCAGAACATGCCTTTGTCAATGCCGCCGCGATCGTAGAAGGGATACAGCAGCAACTCGCGCGTCCGTTCATCAGTCCAGATGCTGCTGGGGCCGGGTAACAGGGTGATTTTGGATAGGGAAAGGAGTTCCCAGAGAAGGAGAAAGATGGCGATCGCTAACAATGGCGGAAACGCATCCTTGAAAATCTTTTTGAAGTTCATCGAACCCAATGCGGGCTTCCCTGCGGCTAATGTCATGGTGTTTTTCTGAGTCCTATTTGAAAGAGTAGAGGGGTGAAAATCGAGATAGTCTGGATTTAAGCTCGAATCGCCTTGATCCGCAGGCTGTCGAGGTAGGCTTGGGGATTCTTCGGATCAAACTCGGCTCCATCGAAGAATTTCTCGATGCCGCGAGATGTATCTTGGGGAATGTCCTTGGCTGCAATGCCCAGTTCTTGGGCCGCTTCTCGCCAATACTTCTCACCGTTGACGGTATTGATGATCCGCTCCGCTTCAGCCAAGATGGACTGCGGTAAAAATCCCCAACGCACGCTCTCCGTCAAGAACCAAAGGTCATGGCTCTTGTAGGGATAGGAGACACTGCCTCGGCTATCTTTCCAATAGGCGGTGGCTAGGCTCATGTCGGTGATTTCCTCGAAGGTATCACCCATTAAATATTTGCCTTGGTAGGGGCCTTGCAAGAAGGTGGCGGGCACGTTGAAGTACTTGCGAATGGCCAGAATCTGGGACAACTCCTCTTTGTTTTGGGGGTCGTCGCACCATTGCTGGGCTTCGAGGACCGCCTTCAAAATGGCCTTCGTAGCTTTGGGATATTGCCGCACCCAATCTTCTCGCATGGCAAAGTATTCTTCGGGGTGGTCTGGCCAAACCTGCCCATTCAGTACCGCCAAAAAGCCAATCTTGTCGCGCACAATCCGGTAGGGCCAAGGGTCGCCCGTGCTGAACCCGTCCATGGTGCCGGTGCGCATGTTGGCCACGGTTTGGGAGGCGGGCACGGCGAGCAAGTCTAGATCCTGATCTGGATCGAGTCCACCGGCGGCGAGCCAGTAGCGAATCCAAAAGTCTTGGTTGACGCGGGGGAAGGTATAGGCTGCTTTGAAGGGCGTACCGGCTGCTTTCATCTCGCGGATGTAGTCAGCGCAACCAGATTTGGCTAGATCCAGGCCAAAGCCTTTGCCAATGTGCTTGTTGGCGATCGCAATCCCATTGCCATTGGTGCACAACTGCGCCAAGGTCAGCATCGGAATTTTGCGATTGGCCTTGGTGATTAATCCTTCCGAAATCAGGTGGGGCATGGGCATTTGCCACTGGCCCCCATCAATTCCACCCCCATCGGAGCCAATTTCAATGTTGTCCCGCGCTGCACCCCAGGAGGCTTGCTTGGAAATACTGACGTTGGTCATGCCATGGCGGGCAAAGAAACCTTTTTCCTCGGCGATCAGCAAGGGTGCGGATTCGACGATGGCAATGTAGCCCAGTTTCACAGTGGTGACTTCGGGCAGTTGCGCTGGGCTCAAGGTCAGCGCTGAGGCCTTGGGCGATAGATCCGCCGCAGAGGGTGGATTGATGGCACAACTATTGAGCAAGCTGGCCCCGGCAGATGCCCCTGCTGCCAGCAAAAAGTGACGCCGGGAGAATGAACGAAATTGAGGCATAAGCAACTCCTGAGGCTAGGTTAAACCGCTGCAGAATTGACGAGCAATCCGACAAAGCTGATCGATCTAAAAACTGATCGATTGATGTAAAGAAAACTCTGTAAAGAAAAGCCCCCTGCGCCAGTGCCATCGGCTTTGTGCTTGGCCAGGACACCCAAGACAAGGACCCAGAGCAGGGAACAAATGAGAGCAAGCCACTCTGACGAGTGGCTGCTGCAAGCCGCAAGGTGAAGGAGGAGAGGCGATCGCAGGCCGGAAATCAAGTTCGGAAATTAAATCAGAACCATTGACTCACTCCGCGTCAACCCTTCTTCTTTCATGGAATTACTCTATCAGTAGACTGCTCAAAAAGAATAGCCTCAGAGCGCGTGAGTGGGGACGATATTTCCAATGGGATTGATAAGGAAAACCTTGGGGATCAATATTCCGTCAAGCCTGGAGGGGATTCAGGGCGCGCAATACCCTGGGCTCTCGATGAACTTTCGGAATTTTTGGGTGATTTGCCGCGAATGCAATCGAGAAAAGGGTGAGCGTCATGGGTGCGGTTAAATTTTGAGCTGCGGATCTTTTATGCAAAGTTTTTATGAAGCGAGCAGAATCTTCGATCAACCCTCTGTAGTTACTCGTAACCCTGTAAAAAAGCGCTTTTCATCCGTTCACTTTGTTATTCAAATTGCTGGGTTGTGCAGTCTAAAGGCAGTTATTTGGGGCAAACCTGATTGAGTCAGGGGCTCTATCCATCGCTTAAATTCTGCCGCCGAAATTCTGCTGCCTAAATTCTGCAACGTCCACACTCAGCAAAAGCCAACTCAGGGCTAAGCCGGTTCTCAGGCTCTCTAGCAAAACTTGCAAATAAAACTTTCAAATGAAACTTGCAAATGAATATTCCCAAGGGAGCTAGCCGAATCAGTAACCAGCAACCGCACCGCATCTCAACATCATGAAAAACATCATGACCAGACTTCCCCGACTGACCGCGATCGCCCTAGCCAGTTTGGCGATCGCCATTCCGATTCTCCACCCCAGCGCCCAAGCAACTCCGGCGGCTCCTGCCCAGAGCCCCACCCAGGCCGAAGTTGAGGTTGAGCTTAAAGGTAAAGGTAAAGTGGACATTGAAGTTGCCAATGCTGCTGAAGCCGAAGCTGTTTGGCAAGCGATCGTCGCACAAAATCCCAAACATGCGATCGCCCATTACAATCTCGGCATCGCCCTAGATCAGCAGCAGCGCTGGACTGAGGCGATCGCAGCCTACCGCAACGCCATCGAGCAGGATCCCAACCTGATCGTGGCCTACATCAATCTGGGCAAGGCCCTCACCCAGATCAATCAGCTCCAAGCTGCTGCCAGCGCCTACCAAACCGCACTACGGCTCGATCCGAAGCAGAGCATCGCCCGCGATCGCCTGAACGAACTCCAGGTTCTGGGCCAATCGAATGGCGGTCTGTCAGCGCAGTCGGCGCGTTAGGTATTAGGCCTGTGGACGAGATCACTGGATTGAAGGGCCTGATTTAAGCAGCAGCGGATTTAACGGCCTAGGTACTCTCGGATGCCCTGGGCGATCGCCGTCGCCATTTGGCTGCGGAACGTTGGATTCGCGAGATTGGCCGCGTCTTGGGCTCCAGTCACAAACCCCGTTTCCAGCAGGACGGCGGGCATTGACGTTTGGGTCAGGACATAAAACCGAGCAGTACGGACACCCCGATCGATACTGCGCGTTCCCCGAATAATATTGCGGTGAATTGTATCCGCCAGCTGTTTGCCGGAGGAATAGTAATAGGTCTCGACACCATTCATCTCTGGGCGATCGAGGCTGATCGCATTGGCGTGAATGCTGACGAACACGCTAGCATTGGCCCGCTCCGCGATGTCCACTCGGGGCTGAAGATCAAAGTCGTATTCGCCTGTGCGCGTCAGCATCGTTTGGATACCCGCTGCTTCCAGTTGCTGGGAGAGTTTCTTGGCGATGTCGAGGTTAACATCCGTTTCCCGCAGGCCGCCCCGGCCCACCGCACCGGGATCTGGGCCACCATGGCCGGGGTCGATCACGACCAACAATCGGCCCTTGGTCGGGGGAAGATTTACCGGCGGAGCGGAACCGGACGACGAACCGGACGACGAACCGGGCAAAGTAGACGGCGGCGGGCCAGGGGGCAAAATCACGGTGATCAGCTGGGAGCCCGCTGCGGAAGCACCCGAGGCACCGGGCTGAGATGCTGACCCGGAGCTGCTGGATGATCCGGATGAACCCGCCGAGCCCAGCGCGACCGGGGGTGACGTCGGCGACAGGATAATCCCCGAATCACTGCCGCGAGAGGCTTGCCAATCGACGGCACTGGTGGGAACGTTGAGTGTAATTCGAGTTGTGGCTGGGGCACCGGCTTTGTCGGGCAGGGTGATTGCGCTGATGCTTTGGATGCCGAGGCGATCGAGGTCTACCTTCGCCGGAAACCGGATCGCACCCTGAAGACGGGCAGCGGTGATGTTGAGCTCGAAACTGCGGCGATCGCGACTCCGCTCGAGCTTGAGGCTACCCACCCGACCCGAGGTTTTGACCAACAGTCCACCGGAGGTCGATTGCACTTCCAAGACCACAGCATCCAGCAGCGGATTAGCGTTACTGGGGTTAAGGGGAGGTGTGGTTTGGGCAATGGGGGTTGAGGAAATGGGGGTTGAAGAGATGGGGGTTGAGGGGGCGGGCTCTGCGGTCACTGGGCGAGGGTTCGTTTCGCGACTCGGCTCGGGAAGCTCTAGCGCCCAGTCGGTGGCGCTGCTCGCCTTAACGCGGACTTGCTTGGGATCGAGTGTCCAGCCTGGAGCGACCTCCACCACCAGACGAGCAGTATCCCGGGTAAATTGTCCCAAACGAATCTGTTGAATCGCCCCCTTGCCCGCCTGCTGCTGCTTCGGAGCGGAGAGTTTGACACCGGGCAGATCAACCACCACCCGCGTCGGGTTGAAGAGCATCTGGGCTTGGGGCTCAACCTTCGTGTCCGTGCTGAATTCGAGGCGATTTTGGGCGTTGTTGAACTGCCAACGTTGGAGTTGGGCAGCTTCTGCGGGGAGGCACAGCAGTGCTGTGGTTGCTGTAGCAAGCAGCCAGAGAAAACGTTGCATAGCGTTACTGCAATAAATCTGTGCAAATAGAAGGAGTGATGTGTGGCTTGACGCAAGTTCCCCTCAGAAGGTGTCAAGATTGCCAGGAAACATCGAAACTTTAGAAACAAAAAAATTTCCGCGTTCCAAGCCATCGATTGCTTGAGTCTCCAGTTGCTCGATTACTGCACAGCCGGACGAACGGCGGTTCGTCCCTACGCGAGAAATAATCTGGATGGATGGGAGTTTGTTAGCTGAGGGTCTGCCAGGCGATCGCCACCATCGCCGCCAAGGCCGTGGCATAGGAGAGCGATCGCAAAATGCCAATTCCGGCAATGTAAAACACACCGTGAGCCACCCGCGCCCCCAAAATCACCCCCGAACACAGGGCCGTGATGTCATTGGCTTGGCCTGCAAGTTGGGCAATCACAATCACCACCGCAATCATGGCCAAATTGTCGTGGTGGTTGCGCTGGGCGCGATCGGCACGGCCCACCCACGCTGGCACCTCCGGCTGGGTGTCGCGGTTGCCCAAGGACCATTGGATATCCGCACGGGTGGTGCGGGCGATCGCCGGGGCGTGGTTGAGGAAAATCCCCCACAGCGCCAGGGCCAGCAAGCAGAGCAGATCTAGGTTCAGATTGCCAGAAAGAGGGCCAGCCAGATTCGTGACCAGGGGAAGCTGGGTGAACCAGTGGGCGGGCAGGTCGAAGTATGTCATCAGAGAATAAATCGTCAGAAAAAAAGCAGTCTGGGCGAACCTAGACCGCTTTCGTGGTGTGTGAGGAAATGAACTTGTACAAAATATAGACCTCGAATGCGGCATTTGTGTGACTTATCTGTGAATTTGGCATGACAGTTTGAGAAAATCAGCCAATGCGCGCATCAACCCTGGCTTTCCCATGATCGAACTAGACGCGATTCACGTCACCTTCAATCCCGGCACGCCCCTTGCATCGCCCGCGCTGCGGGGAGTCGATTTGCGGATTCCGGCGGGGCAATTTGTCACGGTCATCGGCAGCAACGGGGCTGGGAAATCGACGCTGCTGAATATTTTGAGCGGCGGACTCTTGCCCCAAACGGGCCGAGTCAAAATCGACAATACGGTGGTGACCCGTTGGGGCGTGGCCCAGCGATCGCACCTCGTCTCCCGTGTCTTTCAAAACCCACTCTTGGGCTCCTGTGCTGACCTGACCGTCGAAGAAAACTTGGCCCTGGCCCAGGGGCGGGGCCAGGGGCGAGGGCTCAAGCTTGCGTTGAATGCGCAACTGCGTCAGCACTTTCGCGATCGCCTCGCCCCGCTCAATCTCGGCCTCGAGCACCGTCTGGGCGATCGCATGGGGCTCCTCTCCGGTGGCCAGCGCCAAGCGATTTGTCTGCTGATGGCAACACTGGCTGAGCACAAAATTTTGCTTTTGGATGAACATACCGCCGCCCTGGATCCCAAGACAGCGCAATTTGTCCTGGAGCTGACCCGGCAACTGGTCGAGGAGCAGCAATTGACCACGCTGATGGTGACCCACAGCCTCCGTCAGGCCTTGGAGGTGGGCGATCGCACCCTCATGCTGCATCAGGGACAAATTGCCGCTGACTTGTCCGGAGCCGAGCGCACGGGGTTGACGGCGGCGGATTTGCTAGCGCGGTTTGAAGCCTGGGATTAGGGTGGAAGGGTCTGTGCAAAATTAAAATTACCCGAGGAATTGAGTCAATGCTCGAACAACAGCCCCCCAGTCTCCAACAACGCGTCCAACAACTGGCCCAAGCCGCCATCGCTCAAGCCGACCCCACGGCTTGGTTCGAGCCCCTCTATGTAGCGGCCCAGGGGGATGCCGAACAAGTGCCCTGGGCTCGTTCAGGTGCCCATCCCCAGGTTCAAGACTGGCTCGACCAACGCGGGGGAGCGGGGGCGGGACGGGCAGCCTTGGTGAGCGGCTGCGGTCTTGGAGATGATGCGGAAGCCTTGGCTGCGCGGGGATTCAGCGTGACGGCATTTGACATTGCCCCGACGGCGATCGCCTGGTGCCGCGAACGCTTTCCGAATTCCTCGGTGGCCTATCAGGTCGGGGATTTGCTGCACCCCAAGCCAGAGTGGCTCGGCGCGTTTGATGTGGTGGTGGAATGTCGCAATCTTCAGGCCCTGCCCCTGGATGTGCGGTCTGAGGCGATCGCCTCCGTCGCCAGCCTCGTTGCGCCCAGCGGAACGCTGGTGGTGGTCACGCGCCTGCGAGATGCTGATGGGTCTGAACCCTCTCAATCATCTCAATCATCTCAATCGCCTCAACCATCTCCACCCAAACCCACCGCACCCGATGGCCCACCTTGGCCCCTGTCGGAGCAGGAACTGGCCGAGTTTGGCGCGGCAGGCCTGACCGAGCGGCAGCGCCAAGGGGTTGAACTACCTGTGTCTGAGCTGCCAGGAGCCGCTGTGATTCGCCAAGCCTGGATTGAGTACAGGGCAGCTTGAGCCCATCAAGGCAGATCAAAAAGGCAGATCAAAACCCAATCCAAATATTGCCCCGCCTGGAGCCCATAAATCCACAAGGTACCTAGCAGCGCCCCAAACCGCAAAGGCTGGGTTTTCGTTAGGATAAGCCAGTCGATGGGCTATGGATTGGCGAGGGTGGATGAAACTTCCAAAACAAAAATGGCATGCTCTGGCGTCATGGACCGTGGGACTGGGGATGCCGCGATCGCCCTCACCCTCCTCTGGGGGAGCCTCAAACTTCGGCCCTACCTCAACCTGTTCACCCAAGAAATCTCCGTCACCAGCCTCGCCCGCTTTGCCAACAGCGGTGTCCTCTCCGACGAACTCGCGGCCTATGGGGCATTTCCCCAGCTCGAAATCCTGCGGCCCTACCTCACCGCCCCCCTTTATGGCGATCCGGCAGCGGTGCCCCAATTGGTGGATTCGCCTGAGGGCAAGATTTTGCTCGAGCGCCTAGGGCGGCTGATTTTGACGCGCGATCGCCACAACGGCCATGCCGCCCTGCGCCAGGGCCTCATCACAGCGGCGGCCCAGGGAGAACTGAATTTGATTCAGGTGTTTCGTCAGTTTCCTGATGCCAAAATTCGCGTTCATGGCCCAGAGCTAGGGCGTATCGCTTGGAGCATCGGACGAGGACTTCAGCAAAAGCAAGCGGCGATCGCCCGCCTCGAGCGAGAATTTCGCCGGGAGCAATCCGCCCAGTCCCCCACTTTCCGCAGCCTGACGAGCTTAGTCCAACCGGGCTCAGCGATTGCCTGGTCAACCTGGCTGGTCGAAGACCCAGACCGAGGCCGCCAGATTTGGGTCGATGTTTACCAACCGGAGCAACAACCCCAAACGCCAGCTCCGGTGGTCGTCATCTCCCACGGCCTCACGGCCAATCGGCGCACGTTTCTGTATCTGGCCCGGTATTTGGCCTCCCACGGCTTCTTGGTGGTCGCCCTCGAGCATCCAGACAGCAATGGTGCAGCCCATCAGGATTTTTTGGCGGGCAAAACCGCGACGCTGCTACCGCCAGAAGCCCTCATCGAGCGCCCTCGGGACGTTTCCTTTGTGCTAGATGTCTTAACCCAAGCGGGGCTCGATCGCTGGTTCGACCTCCAGCAAGTCGGCATCGTCGGCCATTCCCTCGGAGGCAACACCGCCTTGGCCTTGGCCGGGGCTCAGCTCGATCGCCAACAGCTGGCCCAAGCCTGTCCCCAGACTTCCACGAGTCTCAATCTTTCGCTGGTGTTTGCCCAATGTCCAATGCTGAATTTGCCGACCCGCAAAACTCAGCAAAACCTTCGTGACCCTCGCATCGTCTCGGTTGTGGCGATTAATCCGGTGGCTAGCCAAGTTTTTAGTGCCGCCTCGCTGGCAGACCTCGAGGTGCCGCTGTTGGTGGTGGCCTCCGAGCAGGACTGGATTACGCCTGCCCTAGAGGAGCAAATTTTGCCCTTCCAACACCTCCAATCCCAAGCTTCCAGGCCAGAACCCAGGCCGCCTCGGTATTTGGCGCTGTTGCGCGGGGCGCAGCATTGGACCGCGATGGGGGGCCAGGACTGCCTGCGACCGGGGCCGCGTCTGTCTGGCCCAGCCCAACCCAGCTGGGAGCCAATGATCTTGGGTCGGAGGGTCGCCAGGACGGGATCGGCTTTGGCGGACGAAGCCGTGCGTCAGGCCCAGCAGTTGCAACGGACGGAGACGCGGGCGATCGCCCGCGACTACCTCTGTGGCCTCAGCACCGCCTTTTTTGAAACGACGCTCAAGGCGCAACCGCTCCAGCGCTATCTCAGCGCCGATTATGCCGCGACCCTTTCCCAGCCTCAGTTGCCCCTGGTGTTTGTGCAATCCCAGCCCCGCGATCGAACGGGCACAACTCGCATCGGCACAACCCGCATCGGTACAACCCGCAGCCTGGACACACCTCGGGCGGCAAAGCGCGGCTGGGGCCGAGGTTAAAGCTGAACTTGAAGCCGAGGTTAAAGCTGAACTTAAAGCCCAACGTGAAGCTGAGGTTAAACTAAACCCCATGAACACCACAGAACCATTTGCTATCGTAAGTGCCTTGCCAATTCGCCTAGACGAGCTGATCGACCACATCCGTCTAGCTTCGGAGGATGAAACCCTCTACATTCACCAAGTCACCGGCCAGCTTTATACCGTGAGTTTGGACGACGTGACGCTGCTCGGCGAGATGCACGACGATTTACTGTCCGAAGCCGAAATCCAAGTCATGGACGAACTGCGCCAGGTGCTGATGTCAGAGCAGTGGATCGCGTTGCCATCGGGTGTAGACGAAGCCCAGGCGATCGCCGCCTTTTGCGCCACCCTAGACCCTGGGGACGATCGCGATCGTCTCCAAGCCCTGCAACAAAAATCCCCCGGCCTGACCCAGGGGACGGTGAATTTTCTAGACGAACGGGACTTGATCGAGGCTTGGGATCGGTTTCAGGCCGGGGCTTTGGCGGAGGCGATCGCCACCCAACTCACCACCCACCAAATTCCTTTTCACTAGGATTACGCCCAACTGAGCCGACCCGCCCGCCTAATCCTCCGCAAAGATATACTTGCGCAGCTCACTCGGATCCGGCTCCGGGCTATCAAGGCCAAACTGAACCGCGTCATCCACCACGGCCTGAATTTTTTGGTCGATCCCTTTGAGCTCCTCCTGGCTGGCGAGGTTATGCTCCACCAGGTAAGCCGCAAGCCGCTTAATCGGATCCTTCGCTAGCCAGAATTCCTTCTCTTCCTTCGATCGCAGCTCGTCGGGATCCGCCAGCGAATGGCCCCGGAAGCGATAGGTCAGCGCCTCAATCAGCGTTGGCCCCTCGCCAGCTCGCGCCCGCCGCACGGCCTCCTTCACCACCGCGCGCACCGCCAAGACATCCATGCCATCCACCTCAAACCCCGGCATCCCAAAGGCTTCCGCTTTTTTGTAGATTTTGGGCGAAGAAGTCGCGCGCTCGTGGGCCATGCCGATCGCCCACTTGTTGTTTTCAACCACGTACAAAATCGGCAGCTTCCACAGCGCCGCCATATTCAAACATTCAAAAAACTGGCCATTATTCGTCGTGCCATCGCCAAAAAACGCCGCCGTCACCTGATCCGCCGAGGCATCGCCCATAGATTCGCGCCGATACTTCGTCTGGAAGGCTGCCCCCGTGGCCACCGGAATCCCTTCGCCAATGAATGCAAAACCGCCCAACAGCCGATGCTTGGCCGAGAACAAATGCATCGAGCCCCCCCGACCCCGACTGCATCCCGTCTCCTTACCAAACAACTCCGCCATCACCTCCCGCGCGGGCACACCGCAACTCAGGGCGTGGACATGATCCCGGTAGGTACTACACACGTAATCTTCACCGGGGCGCATGGTTTGAATCACCCCCGTCGAGACCGCTTCTTGGCCGTTGTAGAGGTGAACAAACCCGAACATTTTGCCCCGGTAATACATCTCGGCACACTTGTCTTCAAACGTGCGGCCCAGAACCATGTCTTCATAGAGACGAAGACCCTCTTCCTTCGATACTTCGGCAATACTGGCCTGAAATGTGGGCAGTGGTCGTTCCTGAATCATGGGGGTGTTGTCCTTTTCCTCTACCGAGTTCAAATCGCTGAATCAAGCTCAATCAATATAATCCTCAACCGAGTAAGCCGTCACGCCTCGCCTAAAGCTCGGGCCATAGCATAACGCCTTCGGTTTGTTCAAGGGGGAGAAGCCAGCTTTGCCAAGCTTAACGTTGCACCCTTGCGCAGTGCGAACGAAACCTTTTTGATTGACAGTATCTTGACAATATTGTCTACTCTATGAGTTGCGCGTTGTCGCGATCGCCCCAACGCAGCCTGATATTCTATACTTCCGAGTTAGGGTTTGACGGCTTAGGGTCGGGGGATCTGAGGGCGCAGTCGTCCATACGCAGGCTGTAAGGTTCGAGTCGTTTTGCTCCAAGTTTGTCTTCAACTGTTTGTATTCAAGTTTTCGCCTGGGGACAGTGAATCGTGCGCATTCCGCTCGACTACTATCGAATTTTAGGGCTACCAACGCAAGCCACTGTGGAGCAAGTGCAACAGGCCCATGGCGATCGCATCTTGCAATTGCCCCGGCGGGAGTATTCCGAGCCTGCGATCGCCGCGCGTCGTGAGCTGCTGGACGAAGCCTACAGCGTGCTGTCAAACGAGAGCGATCGCAAAAAATACGACGCCCGATTTTTGCAGCAGACCAGCAGCCTGGGTAGAAATTCCGGCGCAAATTCCGGCACAAATTCCGGCACAGGCACCGGACGGGAGTCCGGCGCAGCGCTCCAACATCCCCACATCACCATTGAAGACAACCAGCTGATTGGGGCACTACTGCTGCTCCAAGAGCTAGGCGAATACGAGCTGGTGCTGAAGCTGGGCGAAGACTGTCTGGCCCAATCCAAATCGCCCAAAGCCACCGCCGCCGATGTCGATCTGATAGCGGCAGACGTCGCTCTCACCGTTGCCCTCGCCTACTTAGAACTCGGGCGAGAACAGTGGCAGCAGTCCCACTACGAAAATGCCGCTGCCTCTCTCGAAGCGGGCCAGGATCTGCTCCTGCGTGAAGGCCTCTTTGCCGGGGTGCGGGGCGAGGTGCGCAGCGATCTCTATCGCCTGCGGCCCTACCGGGTTCTCGAGCTGGTTTCCCAACCCCTAGACAGCACTGGCCAGCGCCAGAAAGGCATCCAGGTGTTGCAGGAGATGCTCCAGGAGCGCAACGGCATCGACGGCAACGGTGACGACCAGTCTGGTCTCAGCGTGGACGATTTTTGCGGTTCGTGCAGCAGTTGCGCGACTATCTCACGGTTGAGGAACAGCAAACGCTCTTCGAAGCCGAAGCCCGCCGCCCCTCTGCCGTGGCCTCCTACCTGGCGGTCTACGCCCTAATGGCACGGGGATTTGCCGAGCATCAACCCACCTTGACCCATCGGGCCAAAACCCTGTTGGGCGGCCTGAGCAAGCGCCAAGATGTCCATCTCGAGCAATCAGTGTGCGCGCTGATGCTGGGCCAAACCGAAGAAGCCAGCCGTGCCCTAGAATTTAGCCAAGAATTTGAGCCCCTCGCCTTTATTCGAGAGCATTCCCAAGGCTCGCCGGATTTATTGCCTGGACTTTGTCTCTATGCCGAGCGCTGGCTCCAGGAAGAAGTTTTCCTCAACTTCCGCGATCTCAAAGGCCAGCAGGCCACCCTTAAGGCCTATTTTGCTGATCCTCAGGTGCAAAACTTCCTAGAGACCCTGCCAACAGAAACCGCCTCTGAAACCTGGGGCGTTCCCCTCGGTGCCGCAGCCCCGCGCGGCAATGGATCGGTGGTGCAAAGTGGTGGGGTGGGCATGGCAGCGGGTCTGAACGGCAACGGTTATGGGGCTTCTACGGCCACCTTGGAAATACCGACCGAGCCTGCGATCGCCCGTCCCCGTCGAGCCCAGATGGTAGCCGCAGCGGTCGGCTCAGCAGGCATTGCAGCGTTTGGCAGTGGCAACCGGGGTACGAATTCAGGGGGTAACCCTAGGGACAATTACGACACTGACCCTGGAGAGAATGGGCGATCGCCCCCAGACCTATGGGGCATCCCCAGCCGCTTCTGCGACCAGCCGCAGACAGCGCCGTCGCCCTGAGCGTGCCGGACGTTCTTCGCTCAAGCTCGGTCGCATCCTGCTTTTGGCGGGTGGTACCCTATTGACCCTGTTGTTGTTGTTCGCCCTGCTCAGTCGAGTCTTTGCTTGGGTGGGATCCTGGGGAAAACAGGATGCCAACAACGCTGCCAAAACCACCCAAGTGACCAAGCTAGAAAAAGATCAGTTGGCCATTAGTCTCAACGAGCCGGTTTTATCTAATTTCGCCGCTGTTGGCAGTGTCAGCAAGGTCAGCGCCACGGGCACTCTGGATAAAGCCAAGGCCCAGCAAGTCATTGAGCTTTGGCTGGGCACCAAGGTCGATGTCTTTGGCAAGGATTATAAACTCGACCTCTTGCCCAATGTACTGACCGGAGAAGCCCTCACCACCTGGCAGGGCGAGGGAGAACTCTCCAAAGGTGACGGCATTACGGTTCAGTACGAGCACAAGCTCGCGATCGATGATGTCCAAGCTGGCGAGAGTCCCGACAAAGCCGCAGTCTTGGCAACGGTTACCGAGATTGCCAAGTACTACCAAAACGGCGAGGTCATCAGCGTTCGAGACGATCGCGATCTTCAACTGCGTTACAACTTGCTCCAAGAAGACGGCAGTTGGAAAATTAGCAGCATGGGCGTCCGGTAAGATGGAGAGCAAAGCAGCGACTCGATGTGTTTTGAGGAGAACTCGCCATGCTTCCCTATCTGTTAGCCTTCGTCGTGGCCGTGGCCGGTTTGGCACTCTATGCAACCGCCTTTTTCTTTCCGAATCTCTATCGCAAACATGATCTGATCTGGAGCGGTGTAGCCCTGTTTTATGGGCTCGTGCTCTGGTTTTGTGCCAAGCGACTCACCGGGGCCGTGCTACTGGGGCAAACGGCTAGCGTGGCGTTGATCGGCTGGCTTGGGTTCCAGGCCTTCCAATTTCGCTGGAGCCAGCTGCCATCGAACGAGCAAGCCAGCATTGCCGATGGCTCAACGGTGAAGCAACGGGTCGAGCAACTCAAAACCACCAACTGGAAAGAAGTGGCCCAGACCACCTCAGCACGGGTCAAGGATGTGGCCGCAGGCGCTGCGGGCGTGGCTGCCGGTACCGCCGCTAGTGTGACTGGAGCGGTGCAAACGGCAGAATCCTCCTCAGAAGGTTCAACTCCAATTGCCGCAGTGACCGATCTTGTGGTCAAGCTCAAGGGCCTCTTCCAAGGTCGTAAGACCCACGGAAAAAAATACGTTCGGCCTGACGCTTCCAATGCTGCCACGACCACCTACGAAGCCGACTGGGATGATTTAGAAGAAGAAACAGCCAAAGAAAGTACTGCCGAAGAAAGTACACCAGAGGAAAGCACAACACCAGAGGAAAGCACAACACCAGAGGAAAGCACAACTCCAGAGGAAAGCACAGCTCCAGAGGAAAGCACAACTGAAGACAGTACCGTCAAGAGCGATGCAGTCCCGACAACCGCACCTGAAGCGCCGATCGCCGAGGCTGAGCCTTCAGAACCAGCGCCTTTAGAACCAGAACCTCCGGAACCAGAGCCTTCAGAATTAGCATCCGCAGCGCGAGAAGCAAACGCGGCCAGCGATGAGCCTAGTACAGTGCCAGATTTGGCTGAAGAGATCGGGGGCGCTGACGCAGAGGCCGTTCAGCCTGAGGATACTTCTCCTGAAGAAATCCTGGAGGTCGCCCAGGACAAAGCAGCTGAAGATGCGGAACCTGTAGAAGCAGAGGACTCAGAACTAGAGGACTCAGAACCAGAAGCTTCAGAACCAGAACCTGTAGAACCAGAAGCTTCAGAACCAGAAGCTTCAGAACCAGAAGCTTCAGAACCAGAAGCTTCAGAACCAGAGCTTTTGGAGCCAGAAGAATCTCAGGCATTATCCGAGGAAGACTACTCCCAAGAGCCTCCGGAGGAGGACTATTCCCAAGAACTGCCGCCAGACCTTACTGCCTAGCGCGAGATCGGAGACATCCCACGGGTGGCTCCCTCGATTGGTTAGGGCATTTCGGCGATCGCCCCTCCTCGCCCCCTAGGGATTACTCACCACCGACAGCTGAGGCGTGCTGAAATCAGTCAGACCGTCTTTCGCCAACTGGTCTCGCAGGCTTGAAACAGAATCTTTAGCCGCCGCAGGCCACTGGAACTGGGTAACCGCTACGGCACTGCTCGGCTGACCACCCTGACAGGTACCTTGGACTAAGACTGGGAAAATGCGTTGCTGGGAATAAACAATCACACCGCTGCCAAGGCCCTGGCGGAGAGCGGGCTGAATTTGTTGCTGTTGGGTTGCCTGACCCTGGATGGTGCGCCGGACTTGAAGTCCATCCCACTCCACAATGATATCGTTTTCCCCGATCCAAGTTCCCAGTGAAAGACAGATGGCTTGTTGATAGTGTGAGGGCAGTGCTAGGTGATAGCTGTAGGTTGGCAATGGTGCCAAACAATCATGGCTTTTGTCTGCTTTGGGAGTACATTCTCCCGAAAAGTTATCCCAATTTGTTGCGCGGGCTGAAGACGCGTGAAACACAGGAAAACAGGCGATGGAAAATATAGCAGCGAAAGCAAATACAGATCGCATAGATTCAGCAAGAATGTAGAACTTTAGCGGCTTAAACGATGAACAACCCTAGCGTTCCCGTCTTTTTGGAGAGGTAAATTTGGCTGTTTTTATCGTTTTCGATGAATTTAAGATGGATTAAATCATTGAGCTAACAGAGAGAAACAGTTAACATTTGAGTTTTACGGAAGGGCATAAATTGCTGCTCATGAATTGAGATTGATGACTGGGGTTAAAATTTGCGGGACAGAACCCTTGTGGCTCCTTGTCTCTCTAGCGGATAATAGAAAATACGTTTGAAGCGCCCGAGATTATGCAACGCGCCGACCCGAACGTGAGCCTTGGCGCTCAGCCCCAGATCCCACCTGCCCTCTAACCGACTCAACACCGTGACAGACGCTCAAAACTCCAGCCTCCCCTCGGCCCCCCAAGAAGAATCCAGCAAGTCCTACAAGGACACGATTAATCTGCTGAAAACCGATTTCAGCATGCGGGCCAACGCAACCCAGCGAGAGCCGGAAATTCAGGCATTCTGGGCCGAGCGCGAGATCTATGAGCGGCTGTCCCAGGACAATCCCGGTGACACCTTTGTGCTTCACGATGGGCCACCCTACGCCAATGGCTCGTTGCACATGGGCCATGCGATGAACAAAGTCCTGAAGGACATCATCAATCGCTATCAGCTGCTCCAGGGCAAGAAAGTTCGCTATATCCCCGGCTGGGACTGCCACGGTCTGCCAATCGAGCTCAAGGTGCTGCAATCGATGAAGTCGAGCGATCGCCAAGCCCTCACCCCGATTACGCTGCGGCAAAAGGCCAAGGCCTGGGCGCTCGAGCAAGTCGAAGGCCAAAAAGCCAGCTTTAAGCGCTACGGGGTTTGGGGCGATTGGGATCACCCCTATCTGACGCTGCAGCCGGAATATGAAGCGGCGCAAATCGATGTGTTTGGGGAAATGTTTCTCAAGGGCTATATCTATCGAGGACTAAAGCCAGTGCACTGGAGCCCCAGTTCGCGCACGGCGCTGGCAGAGGCGGAGCTGGAGTATCCCGACGGGCATGTCTCCCAAAGTATTTATGTGGCCTTTCGGATGACCAGCGTTCCGCCCGCGCTGCGCATGGCGATCGGCGAGTATTTCCCTGACCTGGGTCTGGCGATTTGGACGACGACGCCCTGGACGATTCCTGGCAACTTGGCGGTGGCGGTCAATGGCGATTTGACCTATGCCTTGGTGGACACGGGGGCCGACAACCTGACGGCGGCGGCTCGAACACAAGTGCCGAAGTATTTGGTCGTGGCGGATGATTTGGTCACGGCCCTAGCTGAAAAGCTGGGTCAACCCGTCGAAGTGGTCGCACGCGTCACGGGCAAATCCCTGGAACACGCGACCTACCAGCATCCCCTGTTCGATCGCGAGAGCCCCGTGGTGATCGGTGGCGATTACATTACGACGGACTCGGGCACCGGCTTGGTGCATACGGCTCCGGGCCATGGCCAAGATGACTACCTGGTCGGCCAGCGCTACGGCTTGCCGATTCTCAGTCCGGTGGACGATGCGGGCAATCTGACGGCGGAGGCCGGGCCGTTTGTGGGGTTGAATGTGCTCAAAGATGCCAATGATGCCATTATTCAGGCACTCGATGAAGCTGGAGCGCTGATCAAGCAAGAGGCCTACGGTCACCGCTATCCCTACGACTGGCGGACGAAAAAACCGACGATCTTCCGGGCGACGGAGCAGTGGTTTGCGTCGGTGGAGGGTTTTCGGGAGGAGGCACTCAAGGCGATCGCCCAGGTCAACTGGATTCCGGCGATCGGCGAAAATCGGATTACGGCGATGGTGAGCGATCGCTCCGACTGGTGCATCTCCCGCCAGCGCACCTGGGGCGTTCCCATCCCAGTCTTCTACGATGAGGAAACCCACGAGCCCCTGCTCACCGAGGCCACCATCACCCACATCCGCGACCTGATTGCCGAGCACGGTTCCGACGTCTGGTGGGAGCGCGAGGTGAGCGAGCTCTTGCCAGAGTCCTACCGCAGTAATGGCCGCAGCTACCGCAAGGGAACGGATACCATGGACGTGTGGTTTGATTCGGGCTCGTCTTGGAATGCGGTGGTGCAACAGCGAATTGCGAATCCTAGCCCGACCCAGAACAGCCCGACCCAGGACAGCTCGACGGAGGTTGGTTCGTCCCTACGGGCTGATTTGTATTTGGAAGGATCGGATCAGCACCGGGGCTGGTTTCAGTCGAGCCTGCTGACCAGCGTCGCCGTCACTGGCCATGCGCCCTACAAAACCGTCTTGACCCACGGGTTTGCGCTGGACGAAAAAGGGTACAAAATGAGCAAATCCCTCGGCAATGTGGTCGATCCCGCAGAAATTATCAACGGTGGCAAGAACCAAAAGCAAGACCCACCCTACGGCGCGGATGTCCTACGGCTGTGGGTGTCGTCGGTGGACTATTCGAGCGATGTACCCATTGGCAAAACCATCTTGAAGCAGATGGCAGATGTCTATCGCAAAATTCGCAATACGGCCCGCTATTTGATTGGCAATTTGCATGACTTTGACCCCAAAACCGATGCTGTTGCCTACGCGGATCTCGCTGAGCTCGATCGCTATATGCTCCACCGCATCACCGAGGTGTTTTCGGAAGTCGATGATGCCTATCAAACCTATCAGTTCTTCCGGTTTTTCCAGACGGTGCAGAACTTTTGTGTGGTGGATCTCTCCAATTTCTATTTGGATATTGCCAAGGATCGGCTCTACATCAGTGCGACAAATGCGGCTCGGCGGCGCAGTTGTCAGACGGTGATGCAGATTGCCCTGGAGAATTTGGCGAAAGCCATTGCCCCGGTGCTCTCCCACATGGCCGAGGACATTTGGCAAAACCTACCCTACGCCACCGAACATGAATCCGTCTTCCAATCGGGCTGGCTAACCCTGGATCAAACCTGGAGCCAACCCCAACTGACGGAATCTTGGCAGGTGTTGCGCAGCCTCCGGGACGAGGTCAATAAGGTATTGGAACAGGCCCGTCAGAACAAAGCGATCGGCTCTTCTCTGGAGGCGCGGGTGCTGTTATTTGTGGCGGATGCTGCGCTGAAGCAACGGCTAGCGACGATGAACCCGGACAGCCTAGCGGGCAATGGCGTGGATGAACTGCGCTATCTGTTTCTGGTGTCAGGGGTGGAGCTGGTGGATGAACCGACGGCGCTCGAAGCGTTGGAGTATAAAGCTGAGGTGGCGGGGTTTGCGATTGGCGTGGCGGATGCGAGAGGGAAGAAAGTGCGATCGTGCTGGAATTATTCCGTCCATGTGGGCGATTCGGCAGAAGACCCCAGAATTTGTGAGCGTTGCGTGGAGGCGTTGGCTGGAGTTAGCTAGAGACGGGTGAGTCCGACTTTGACAGCTTTGAGCAGGGTTCGACACTGTTCGGGGTCGAGCTGGATGGCTTGGTGTCGGTGAGTCAGGGCGAGGTCGGGGTGACCGCTGAGGGCGTGGGCGCGGGCTGGGTTGTAGAGGATAAGTTCGTGTCATCAGGCTTGGTTTCGAGGGCTTTGCCGAACCGGGTGAATGGGCTCACAGGAAGATATGCAAGAATAGGCGAACTGGATCTTTTTGCAGAGTTAGTGCTATGGCAACTCAGTTTATTACGGATGAGGCGGGTAAACGGCTGGGTGTTGTGCTGGACTGGACAACCTATCAAAGGCTTGTGTGTGTTGAGATTCAGGATCCTGAGTTGTTGCCGGGGGTGGGCGCAGAGGAGTTGTCGATTCTGGCCTATGTCAGTTTGGCGTCTGATTTGCAGCAAGAACTCAGTAAACTTTTGGAACAGAATCGGGAAGGGCAGATGTCGGAATCTGAGGCTAAGCGTCTTGATGAGTTGTTGGCTCAGGTCGATCGGCTCAATATCCTCAAGGCTCGGGCAAAGTACACGATTGAGCAGTTGTATGCACAGTCTGTTGCATGAGTGTTTACGTAGCCGTTGAGTTGCAGCGCAAGGTGCGTAAGCAGTTTAAGCATTGCTGTGCCTACTGCCGGACAACAGAGTCCCTGACCGCGACGACGTTTGAGTTTGAGCACATTGTCGGCAAGTCGTTGGGTGGGTAGGTTGTTCTCTATTTTAGCGTTTATCCTTCGGGGGCTAGGAGTTGCTGAAAGCGGGGGTCTTGGCGCAGGCTGTCGAGGTCGCTGTCGGTTTGGGCAAGGGTGCGGTTTTCGGGGTTGAGCTGGATGGCTTGGTGGAGGTGGGTGAAGGCGAGGTCGGGCTCGCTGCTGAGGGCGTAGGCGCAGGCTTTGTTGTAGAGGGCGGAGTTGGAGTCGGGTTTGATTGCTAGCGCTTGGTCGTAGCTGGCAAATGGGCACACCCCAAGACATGCGATAACAGAACGACTGGATTGTTTTGCAGCATTAGCGCGCTCCAGTGGGAGCAGTGGTGAAGCGAATTTGGCTTTAAAATCAAGACACCCTCTCCCGGTTGAGCTATGACCCCGAAACTTCAACAGGCGATCGCCTCTGCCCAAGCACTCTCGTCGTCAGAGCTGCTGGAATTGCTGGGCGTGATAGTTGAGCAACTCCGTGGCACCCAGGTTGTTCCAAGTATTCAAAAGACTGCCAATGTCTGTGGTGGCGATGCACGGATTCGGAACACCCGCATTCCCGTATGGGTTCTGGTTCAGGCTCGTGCTCTGGGCTGTACGGATGCTGATATTTTGCAAAACTATCCGATGCTGAGTCTTGCGGATCTGGCTAATGCCTGGGCTTATGCAGCGCAGAATTCTGTTGAGGTTGAGCGGGCTATTCGCGAGAACGATGCAGCTTAGAGTCGTTGATAGGTGAGACATTTTCCATTGGCACATTGGCGCGATCGATCTGCTACCCCAAAATATTGATGATACTTTCGAGACCAGCAACCATGGCAGACCTTTACGCTGATGAACAGTTCCCGCTGAAAACAACTCAGCACCTACGGACAATTGCCCATGATGTTGTGACGGCTCAGGAGGCTGGGAAGGCCAACCAAGGCATTCCGGATGATGAGGTTCTGGCGTTTGCCAATAGCCAGCAACGGGCTGTCCTCACGCTCAATCGTCGGGATTTTATTAGGCTGCATAACCAAGGTGCCGAACATGCGGGTATTGTGGTCTGTAAGGACGATGCTGACAAGGTTGCGCTGGGCGATCGCATCCATCAAACGATTCAGGCCGAAGTGCCTTTGACAGGAAAGCTTATTCGAGTGGTTAAGGGGTCATGAGCTCTGAAGCAATGTTTGGAATTGCTCATTGCCCCTGAGGCTGTCGAAGTCGCTGTCGGTTTGGGCGAGGGTGCGGTTTTCGGGGTTGAGCTGGATGGCTTGGTGGAGGTGGGTGAGGGCGAGGTCGGGCTGGCTGCTGAGGGCGTAGGCGCAGGCTTTGTTGTAGAGGGCGGAGCTGTCGTCGGGTTTGATGCCTAGCGCTTGGTCGTAGCTGGCGATCGCTTCCTCATGTCGCCCTAAGTTACCCAGTGCAACGCCACGGTTGGTCCAGGCTTCGTGCTTGTCGGGTTTGATGCCTAGCGCTTGGTCGTAGCTGGCGATCGCTTCCTCAGTTCGCCCTAAGTTAGCCAGTGAAACGCCACGGTTGTACCAGGCTTCGTGATAGTCGGGTTTGATGCCTAGCGCTTGGTCAAAGCTGGCGATCGCTTCTTCTTTGCTGCCATACTCAAAAAAACGATTGCCCAAACTCCACAAGTATAAGCCACTACTAAACTCATCCTCCTCCGGCTCCACCAAGCCCGCCGCCAACACTTCCGCCTGCCGCAAATACCCCAGTCGCCGACTCTCCAAACACCGCCCCGACTGATAGATCAACGCCACAAACCGCGCCAACCCCGCCAACGCCTCTGGTTTCTCTAAGCATGTTTGAACAGCGAGATCGATCTGATTTTTGCTGAGCTTCAACTTCTCTTCGTTGTAAGCATAATCAATAGGAAATTTCTCTAACACGGCCCAGCCCTGCTCCACCGCTGGTTGCACTTTCACCAAAAACCGCCGCAACTTATCCCGCAAAAACGGATGCTGCTCTAGGCCAAACTCCCCCACCAAATCCTTCAGCGGGTCACGCACCAACGCATCCACCCGAAAGTGCTGCGCTTCCAACAAATGACTGCGAAACACCAACTCCGCTGACTTCTCCCCGCTCAACAACAAATGATACAAATAGGCCGCCCTCAGCCTGCGCCAATCCACATTCTCATACCGCGCCCGATACCCAGCATCCTCCGGCTCCACCTGCTGCGACTGGGCCAAATAATCCGCCGCAATCACCCCCTGCACCACCCGAAACAACGCCTCATCCGCCTCAAACAACGACAACCGAAAGACATCCCGCGCCACATCATCCAACCGGTGATGCCCATCCCGCTTCTCGACAAACTGCATCGCCTCCCGATCCGTCAACCAATCAAACACCGCCTTCTCACCAACCGCCGCCAGCTCAAGGCCCTCAGCATCCCGAAGCTGCGCCAACACCCGCTCTAGGTTCTTGCGCTTAAACTGCCGAAAACAAGCTGCCACCTCAATCAACCGCCGCTGCCCCGCATTCAGCCCCTGGAGCAACAGCTTGGCAATGTCGTCATTCCCTCGCGAAAAATCCGGCTTCTTCCCCGCCTGCACCTCCCTTCGAATCCAATTGAGATAGTAGGGCAACCCCTTGGTCACGCCATAAATTTGCTCAATCTCCGCGTCGTCCTGGATGCCGCTCTCCTGCAAATATTTCTGGGTTTGCAACAGATCAAATCGATCCAGCCCCAACACCGCAATGCAATCGCGATCCTGCTGCAACTTGCGCCAGCCCTCGCGCTCATCCACCAGCGAATTGCGCCCCGCCACCAAAATCCGTGCCTTGCCCAAACCCGCCTGCCCCAAACCGCCTGCCCCAAACCCGCCTGACCCACATCCTGATTCACCATCAACGTCCGCCACAGCCAAGTATCAATCTCCAGCGGAGCCTTCTCGTAGGTATCCAACAACAACAGCACCGGCTTTCCCTGCTCCCGCAGCAGCTTGGCAAACGCCGTTGTCAGCTTTGGAATCGGGTCTAGCATCAGCTCTTGTAGCGCCTTGTCCTTCTTCGTTGCCTGGTGCCTTTGCACCAACGTCAGCGCCGCCGAGGCCGTATTCAGCCCCGCATCCAAAATCTGGCCGCCCACCTGATCAAATTCCTTCGCCTTCTCCTCCGGCATCCCCCGCTGCATCCAGCCCAGGGCCAAGTTTCCTAGGGTTTGGACAATGTTTTTTTGCTCCTCGTTGATGCCCTTGCCCCGCTCTGCGGGTTCCTGCTCCAGCTTGATCAGCGTTGTCTGGTACAACTTGAATAATTCCGAAAACTCGCTGCCCCAGTCATCTTGCGCCAACGGCTCCGCCAACACCTCCATCAGTCCAATCGGCGATTCAATCCCATCCGTCGCCCCAAAGGACACCCGCGAACAAATCGCCTTGCCCGCCAGGGCTTCCTCCGCTTTGGTCAGCACCGTCGATTTACCCACGCCGCCTACGCCCCAGACCTGGAACAGGCGCGGCCCAACACTGGAGCCGATCGCCCCGGTCAGTTTTTCCAAAAAAGCTGTCGTTTCTGGCCGGACGATGTAGGGTTTCATAATGTAAGGCTTCTCAGAATAAGGCTTCTCAGAACGGCACCTCAGTGAACCATCCACAACACCAGGCAGGGAACGATCGGTCATGGGTACTGCCAGACACAGAGCATTCTCACAATTCTACTGAATTTCCCCTGGTTCCGGAGAAAACCCAACCTCGTCCCACTGCCCCCAGTACCGCCCCTAGGACTGCTTTAGAATAAAACCAATCAATCTCAGTTCAATCCATGATTGCAGAGCGCCCTCGTCCGATGATGACCCCGGCAGAGTACTTCATCTGGGAAGAGCAGCAAGACCTGCGGTACGAGTATATCGATGGTGAAGTCTATGGGATGACCGGGGGAAGCTTGGCCCACAGCGGCATTGGCGTCAACATCGTTGCGATCTTCAGGGCTCATCTGCGCGGTAGCCAATGCCGAGTCTTTAATTCCGATGGCAAAGTTGGCATCTCCACGGAAGGGCCATTTACCTATCCAGACATCAGCGTCACCTGTGACGATCGAGATAAAACAGCGCAGAACTACATCGCCTATCCAACATTAATTATCGAGATTCTGTCCCCCGGCACGGAAGGCTACGATCGCGGGGGAAAATTTGCACTCTATCGTCAGCTGTCTAGTTTGAAAGAATATGGTCTGATTAGTTCTACTTCGATCGCAATTGATATATTCGGGCTGAATTTGGCTGGAAAATGGGAGCTGAGTTCCTATGGGTCTGGAGATGAAGTTCAGTTCATAACCCTTGATTTGACTCTGCCGATCGAGCAAGTCTACGAAGATCTCAATGTCGCGCCAGGTCGCGCCAGGTCGCGCTAGGTCGCGCTAGGTCGCGCTAGGTCGCGCTAGGTTGATGGCACCGTCTCCCAAGGGGCCGATCTAGAAAACTCGGCCATTGGATCATTGGATCAATTGCATCAAATTGCGCAGATGCCTCCCGCTCATCGAACACAACTGCCGCAACGTCTCCGGGGTCTCGAACACCCCTGGCCCCCTCAACCCCGGCACCGCGCTCTCCACACCAGCCCCTGCTTGCCCTGCCGTGCGAGCTGTTTTTGGGCCTCGGCAATAAAATCATTCAGCGCTTGCACGAGGCAGGGCGTATTGAGATGCAGAGTGGGACGGGACGGGGTGCCGTGGAACGGGCGGGGGCGATCGCAAAATTCAGCTTAGGCGCTAATCTAAGAGTCTGACCTAGCACCTAATCGAGCTACACGCCCTTTTGAACGCCGAATGATTGAGCCCTCGATGATCAAGCAACTGCAACAGCGCTGGCGCGCCCTCATCATCATGGTGATGGCGGCGAGTGTGGCGATCGCCCTCGCCAGCTGCACCGAAGCCAGCCTGCGCAGCTCCGCCACCCGCGTTCCCGAAATCATCATCGCCAACCCCAGCGACCCCAGTACCTTTAATGCGCCCCTGAATGACTCGCTATTCAGCACCTATGTTTTTGGTCTGATTCAGGAGGGAATGATCAAAACCAACGGCCTGACCGGGGCACTGGAGCCGGGGCTGGCGGAATCTTGGCAGATTGCACCGGATCAAAAGGCGATTACATTCAAGCTGAGGCCCGATTTGCGCTGGTCCGATGGCGAGCCGCTGACCGTGGACGATGTTGTGTTTACGTTCAACCAGATTTATCTCAACACAGACATTCCCACCGGCATCCGCGACATTTTGCAAACCGGCGATGGCAGCTACCCCAAGGTCGAAAAAATTGACAACCAGCGACTGAAGATTTCGGTCACCCAGCCCTACGCGCCGCTGTTGCGCAACAGCGGTGTGGCGATTTTGCCTCAGCATGTTTTTGCTGAGGCGGTGCGCGATCGCGATGCCGATGGCAATCTCAAATTTCTCACCCTCTGGGGCACCGATACGCCACCCGACCAAATTATCACCAATGGCCCCTATATAATCGACAGCTATACACCGGGTCAGCGGCTGGTGTTCAAGGCCAATCCTCACTACTGGCACAAGGATGAAACCGGGGCTGATTTGCCCAGAATTCAGCGCATCATTATGCAAATCATTGAGTCAGATACGAACCAGATGATTCGCTTTCGTTCCGGTGAACTGGACAATATGACCGTTAAACCCGAAGCCTTTCCGTTGCTCAAACAAGAGGAAAAACGCGGCGGGTTTACCATCTATAACGGGGGGCCAGAACTGGGTTCTCGTAACTTAAGTTTTAACCTCAACAAGGCGAAGGGGGCAGATGGCAAACCCTTTGTCGATCCGGTCAAATCTCGCTGGTTTAATACGCAAAAATTTCGGCAGGCCGTGGCCTATGGGCTCGATCGCCAGCGGATGCAAGACAATATCTATCGCGGGATTGGTTCGGTGCAAGATGCGGCGATCGATGTCCAAAGCCCCTTTCATGCGGGCGTTGCAGAGGGGGTTCCGGCCTATAACTATGACCCAGCCAAGGCCCAGCAGTTACTTTCGGAGGCAGGGTTTCAGCTCAAGGACAATGGCAAAGGCGCAACCGAGCTCTACGATGACCAGGGCAACCGGGTGGAGTTTTCGCTGCTGGTCAAGTCCGAAGAAAAGTCTCGTGTGGATATGGCAACGCAAATTGCCCAGGATTTGGCGGCCCTGGGGATGCAAGCCAATCTGCAAGTGGTGAATTTTAATACGGTCTTGCAAAACCTAAAAGCACGCCGTTGGGATGCCTACGTCGGTGCATTTGGCGGAGGCGGCGTGGAACCCCACAGCAGTTTTAATATTTGGAACAGCCAGGGCTCGTTGCACCAGTTTAATCAAGGGCCGGAGCCCGGAGAGCAAGGGATTACGGGCTGGGAAGTTTCTGACTGGGAAAAGCGCATTGACGCGGCGTTTGCGGCGGGGGTGCAGCAACTCGATGATGAGAAGCGCAAGCCGTTTTACCGAGAGTTTCAAAAGATTGCCCAGGAGCAGCTGCCGTTGATTTACCTAGTCAAGCCACTAACGCTGGAGGCGGTGCGCGATCGCGTCCAGGGCATCCAATACAGTGCCCTCGGTGGCGCGTTCTGGAATCTAGATGAGCTGACGGTGGAAAATAATTAATTAGACCTCTTGCATGAAAAAGACAGCCCCCTTATCACCCAGCCCCCTACTCCCATTTTGGGAGTAGGGGAGCCACTTCAAAGTCCCTCTCCCCCGGTGGGAGAGGGATTCAGGGTGAGGGTTTGGGTTTATGCAAGAGGTCTATTGAAATAACTCATTAAAAATCCCCATAACGGATGCTTGATTCAGATGTTTGATTCAGAGTCTGTGCGCCACCTACTCGACTCCGTTGCGGCGGGGAAACTATCTTCCGAGCAGGCATTGCTGAAACTCCAGCAGCTGGATTCTGGGGCGTTTGATCCTGAGCCTGCGGAGGCTGGACGAGTCGAAGATTTTGCGCGGATTGATCACTATCGGGCCGATCGCACGGGCTTTCCCGAGGTGATTTGGGGACAAGACAAAAGTGCGAGCCAAATTGCCCAGATTATGAAAGTTCAGCGCGATCGCAGAACCAGCCCCCACGCAATCATGGCCACCCGTGTTTCCCCCGAGGTCTACGCCGACATTCAGACCCACATCCTCGGCACTCAGTATTTTAGCCTCGCCCGCATCTGTGCCCTACCCAGTGCCCCGGTGTCGCAGCCGCGCCTCGGCACCCTCGGTATCCTCACAGCAGGCACATCCGATTTACCTGTCGCGGAAGAAGCAGCCGTCACCGCCGAACTCAGCGGCTTTCGCGTCGAGCGGCTCTGGGATGTCGGCGTGGCCGGGATTCATCGCTTGCTCGACAATCGCGAGGTGCTGGCGCGGGCGGATGTGTTGATTGTGGTGGCGGGGATGGAGGGAGCTTTGCCTAGTGTGGTGGGCGGCATGGCCCAATGCCCCGTGATTGCGGTGCCCACGAGCATTGGCTATGGAGCCAGTTTTGGCGGTTTGGCGGCGCTGCTGGGGATGCTGAATTCCTGCGCGGCGGGGGTGGGGGTGGTCAACATTGACAATGGCTTCGGTGCGGCGATTTTGGCAGGGCAGATTTTGCGCACGGCTGCTCGGCTTCGGGGACGGGGTTTGGAGTGAAGCCTGGGGTGAATTCGAAGTTAATCGGTGACAGCTGAAAAACAAAAAGCACGTTTAAATCAAAAAGTGTACGTAGGCGCTTGTCGCTGTGGGGTGCGGGGGGAGCGATCGCAAAGCTCTCATTACATCTAGCTTCTAGCGCCTCCCCCAGGCTTAAACGCAAAAAATCCAGGAATTCTTCTGCCCAAAACTTATTCATAAACCTGTTAAGCTTACGCAAAGCTACTGACGTTACGTAGATTTCCCCATATCTTGAATACAGACAGCAAGCCGCTGTCTCTCCTAGCGGGGGTCTTCATCTAGCTCTCCTAAGCCTTGACCCCCATCCTTCTTTTTTAGCTTAATTTTTTAGCTTGAATCGTTTGAAACCTTGGTCTCTAGTTGACTTTAGTTTGTTGTTTAATCATCTAACTTGAATGCATCTCGTCACCTCTGGTTCGCCAGCCTAGATTGCAGCTTTTATCTCATTCTTCTCAGGATCTACCCATGCTTAACGTCCTTCGTTCAGTTGCGATCGCATCCACAGCTCTCTCCCTCGGCCTGTTTGCCGCCTCTGCCCAGGCCCAAACCGTCCTGAATGGCCATGTGACCGCCGGAGCGAATCTGTCGGGTGCCAAAATCACCGCTTCATTCCTGAACGGCGGTTCCGAGACCCTGACTTGGGCAAAGATTAAAAACCAGGGAGATGGCAAAGGCGGCGTGCTTTCGAGTCAGGGCTGGAGCCTCACCCAGGCGGGAGACAGTTTTGTATATCCTTGGATTTTGCAGGCCGATGCCTCGATTTCCTTGGCTGCCCTGACGATTGATTTGTTCGGTGGCAACGCGGCCTTTGACACGGAAGAAGATGCAAATGCAGCCTCTAACACCGATGGTTCTTTTCAGGGTGTTCCGTTCACTGTTAAGCCAGGTTTCCTCAGGCCAGATAGCGTTGTTTACTCAACTCCCATCGATATTTCCAACGGAGATCTGTTTAGCACGCTGACCCTGCGCTGGGACAACGGGTTTAGCAACAGCCTCCTGAAGTTTGTTGCAGACACCGATAGTGGAACTTCAGAGAATCCCGTTGCGATCGCCGAGCCTCCCGCAGAACCCGCAGAACCTCCAGTAGCCCCTCCCCTGGTCACCCTGGTTGAAACACCGCCCTCTACGACCCGCGTGCCGGAGCCCAGTGTGCTCTTGGGATTGCTGGCGATCGCAGGCCTAGGGCGCAGTCTCAACCGAGGCCATGAAACAGAACTCCCCTCGGACAGTTTCCTGTAGATTGGTGGCTATGG
>JAAUOP010000101.1 GCA_012034805.1 Synechococcales cyanobacterium CRU_2_2
AACAGCTCCCTCATCCCCCAGCCCCTTACTCCCAAAAGGCGAGAAGGGGAGCAGCTTCAAAGTCCCTCTCCCCCCGGTGGGAGAGGGATTTAGGGTGAGGGTTTGGGTTTGTGCCAGAGGTTTATTCAGTAGCCAAGACAGCGGTTCCAGATTGTTTTAATTCTCATTCCTTTGCGATAGCCCCATGCTAGCCATCCCCACCCCGCTCGAATCCGTCTACTTGCTCGAGCCCAAAGTCTTTCAAGACGAACGCGGCGTTTTCTTTGAATCCTTCAGTCAACAAGCCTTTGAGCACCAGGTCGGCAACCACTATCCCAGCTTTGTCCAAGACAACCACTCAATTTCTTGCCGCAACGTTCTGCGCGGTTTGCACTACCAAGTGGGAAAACCCCAGGGCAAACTCGTGCGCGCTGTTGTCGGCAAAATCTTCGATGTTGCTGTCGATTTGCGCCAAAGCTCCCCTAGCTTTGGCCAGTGGGTCGGCTACGAACTCAGTGCCGACAACCACCGACAGTTGTGGATACCGCCGGGGTTTGCCCATGGTTTTTTGGCCCTGTCCGATCGCGTTGAAGTGCTCTACAAAACCACAGACTATTACTATCCAGCGGGCGATCGCGCCCTCCACTGGAATGATCCAGACCTCGCCATTGACTGGCCCTTCATCGGAGACGTAATTTTGTCTCAAAAGGATCAAGCCGCACCCGGATTGGCTCAAGCCGAGCGCTTTGCCTAGACTCCGCCCAAACCCGATCGGCCCAAACCCGATCGGCCCAGACGCGATCGGCCCAGACGCGATCGGCCCAGACGCGCCTAGCCTATACTGATTCCTAGCCTTAAGCTGGGAGCCGTCATGTACTCGATCCTCCTCATCGGTAGCCAGGGGCAGGTCGGACGGGAGCTGCGATCGCGCCTAGGCTCCTACGGTCATGTCACAGCATTGGCCCGCCCAGAGATTGATCTCTCTGAGCCAGAGTCCTTGAGGGGGCCCATGGAACGGGCACTGGCCGCGCAAGCGCCTCGCCTTGTGATCAATGCCGCCGCCTACACCGCCGTCGATCGCGCCGAGCAAGAGCCCGCCCTCGCCGACGCCATCAACCACCAAGCGCCTCGGGTCATGGCCGAAACCTGTGCCCAACTCGGAGCCCGCTTCATCCACATTTCCACAGACTACGTCTTCGACGGCCAAGCCACCCGCCCCTACTCAGAAGCCGATCCGCCCAACCCCGTCGGTACCTACGGCAAAACCAAACTCGCCGGGGAACAAGCCATCCAAGCCGTCGCGGCCCAACACACTGACTTTGCCTACGCGATCGTCCGTACGGCCTGGGTATACGGCGTCGGCGGCAAGGGCAATTTTGTCAAAACCATGCTGCGATTGGGGGCCACCCAGCCTGAGGTCCGTGTCGTTGCCGACCAAGTGGGCAGCCCCACCTGGGCCGCCGACCTCGCCCAAGCCCTCAGCCAGTTGGGTCACCAGCTGACGTCAACCGGCCTCGGATCTGGTATTTATCACTACACAAATAACGGCGTCATTAGCTGGTATGACTTTGCGGTGGCGATTTTTGAGGAAGCCCAAGCTCTAGGATATCCACTCAAGCTTCAGTCGGTGGTACCGATTCGCACTGTGGACTATCCCACCCTGGCCCAGCGACCTTCCTACTCCGTACTCGATTGTGGCAAAATATCGGCGTCACTGGGTGCTTGTCCACCCGACTGGCGACCTTCGCTGCGCTTGATGCTCCAGGAACTTTATACACAAACCCATGAAAGAGCCGACGAAAGAGCCAATCAAAGCGCCGATCAAAACGCCGATCAAAACGCCGATCAAAACGCCGATGAAGGGGCTAATTCTCTCCGGCGGTAGGGGAACCCGGCTCCGACCCATCACCTACACGGGAGCCAAGCAGCTGGTGCCAGTGGCCAACAAGCCGATTCTTTGGTATGCCATCGAAGAAATGGCTGCTGCGGGGGTTCAGGACATTGGCATCATCATCAGCCCAGAAACCGGCGAAGAGGTGCGTACTAAAACGGGGAATGGCGATCGCTTTGGCGTCCAGATCGAGTACATTCTCCAGCCAGAGCCCGCTGGCCTAGCCCAGGCCGTCCAAGTGGCTCTGCCGTTTCTAGGGGATTCTCCCTTTTTGATGTTCCTGGGAGATAATCTGATTCAGCAGGGGGATTTGAGTCACTTTCTCGACGTTTTTCGGGAGCAACAGCCCGATGCCCTGATTTTGCTACGAGAAGTCGATAACCCGACGGCCTTTGGCGTCGCGGAGGTGGATCCGTTTGGTCAGGTTTTGCGTCTGGTGGAAAAGCCTAAGGTGCCACCATCTAATCTGGCGCTGGTGGGGGTGTATTTTTTCTCGACGGAGATTCATGGGGCGATCGCCCAGATCGAACCCTCCCCCCGAGGCGAACTCGAGATCACCGATGCCATTCAAGCCCTGATCGACCACCAGAAAAACGTTCAGGCCCGCCAGCTGCGGGGCTGGTGGCTCGATACCGGCAAAAAGACGATTTATTGGAGGCCAACCGTCTCGTGCTCGACACCCTGCTCGAAACTTGCATTGAGGGGAACGTTGATGCCCAAAGCCAAGTGATCGGTCGGGTGAGCATTGGTAAAGGCACCCATGTGACCAACTGCACGATTCGAGGCCCCGTGATCATTGGCGAAAACTGTCACCTCGAGAATTGTTTCATTGGCCCCTACAGCAGCATTTCCGACGAAGTCCAGCTCATTAATGCCGATTTGGAACATAGTGTGGTGCTCAAAGGTGCTTCTATCATCAACATCAACCAACGCATTATCGACAGTGTCCTGGGGCGTCGCTGCCACATTACAGCGGCTTCAACTCGCCCCAAGGCCCTGCGTTTTCTCGTCGGTGATGATAGCCAAATCGAAATTACGTGATTTATTTTATTAGTGTCAACTATTACTCTTCGGTTCTGATTTCTCGGCTGCTGCAGTCCATGCCCCTGAGTCCAGGAGCCTGTCAAGCCGTCATTGTGAACAACTCTCCGGATGACGTGCTGCTGCATCAGTTTGAATCGGCCAGCGTGACCATCCTAGAAGCCCATCAAAATCTGGGCTTTGGCTGCGGCTGCAACCTAGCACTGCGCTGGATCTACGAGCGGGATTCCAATGCCTTGATCTGGATTATCAACCCCGATGCCTATCTACTGAAGGATCCATGTGAGACGCTGCATCACCTCTTGAAGGAGTATCCCAATCTCTCGATTATTGGCACAATTATCAAAACCTTTGATGGTAACGTCTGGTTTGCAGGTGGCAAGCTCGTGCCAGAAACGGGCTGTATTAGCGTCGAACAACAGCTCGATGTGCGACCACAACCCTATCGGGCTTCCGACTGGGTCTCTGGTTGTAGCCTCATCCTCAATTTCAAGTGCTTCCCAGAATGTCCTCAATTCAATCCCCATTATTTTCTCTACTACGAAGATGTTGAATTTTGTAGAAGATACGCAAATCTAGGGCACGTGATCGCCATGACCCAGCAGATTAGTATTTTCCACGAGCCCTCTTCGATTACAAATCGTAATCTATTTCTAAAACTACGCCATAGCACCTACAGCTATCTCTTAACGCTTGAAAAGTTCGTCTCCAAAAGAGCCTTTCTCATGCGTTTTCTACGGCTCATACTCAATGCTTTTTTTCTGGCCTTTCGCCAGCCCAACGTTTCCTTTGGCAAGCTCTGGGGCATCTTGATTTATCTGAAGCACCGGTTGGGGGGAGGTGGGGGCGATCGCCCCATGCCCCCCAGAATTGCGGTGCGTCCCAAAATCCATGCAGAGTAGGTTTTGGAACGTGGGACAGGCCGAATATCTTCGGCTTGTTGGTACCATTGAAGCCAAAGCGCCCAGCCCACGATTCCGCATCCCGCCAGACCCCTGAGCCATGAACGTTACCCACGACCACTGCCGACTCGGATGTTGAAGGTTATTGTTGATTCGACGCCTGTTCTACCCAAGCCCAGTGGCGTCGGCCTCTATGTCAAAAATCTACTTGTGGCACTCCAAACACTGTCTTTGACGGAGGGATTTGAGCTAGAAACCTTGTATCAACCAAGCTTTCGGGCTTGGGCTCTGGATGCTGCCGAACCGCGCTATCAGTTGCCCTCCGACCTCAGTGCCCAGCGCATTAATCTGCCCGTGCGGTTGTCTTCGCTGCTGTGGGGCATGACCGGGAGCTCTCTGGGCGCTTGGCAAAGCCCATCCTCTCGCCTCAAAGGGGCCATTGCCGACACCCTCGACCAACGGCTCGGTTTTCCCGACATTATCCACGGCACCAACTACGCCGTGCCGCCGTCTCACCGGGCGCGTACGGTGTTGAATATTTACGATCTGACCTTTGTTCGCTATCCCGAATATGCTGATACCATGGCCAAAACCTATGAAGCACGAGTGCGGCACTGTTTGCAATGGACGGATCTGGTGGTGACAGTTTCGGAGAGTTCTAAGCGCGATATTGTTCAGTATCTCAACGTTGAGGCAGATCGCATTTGGGTGACGCCCCTGGCCAGTCAGTATCAACCGTTGCAGATCCATCCAGAACAGAATCTATCCTCGCAAAATCTGCCCTCGCAAAACCTGCTCTCACCAACGCTGTCTTCGGCAACTCTATCTTCGCAATCTTTGCAAAATCTTCCAGCTCAAACCTCATTGATCCACAGCCCGAAAACCCATCGAGCCTCGCGACCCGCGTACGATCTAAAACGCCCATTTTTATTATTTGTCAGCACGATCGAACCTCGCAAAAATATTACCAATTTGATCAAGAGCTTTAATATTCTCAAAAGCTGCCATCACATTGATCATGACTTGGTTTTGATTGGCAAGAAGGGTTGGAGCTACGGACCAATTTTTGAGGAAATTGCGCGATCGCCCTGGCGATCGCAAATCTTCCACCTCGACTATCTCCCCGATCACCAAGTCCAACAGTTCTATCGCCATGCCCAGGCCTTTATTTATCCCTCCCACTACGAAGGCTTTGGCTTGCCTGTGCTTGAAGCCATGACCTTTGGCGTCCCGGTCATTACGGCCAATGCCTCTTCTCTACCAGAGGTGGGGGGCCAAGCCGCAATCTACATCGATCCCCAGGATCCCGAGGCGATCGCCACCCAGGTCTACCGGGTGTTGGCCGATTCAGTACTGCGGCAATCCCTGGCCATCCAGGGGCAGCAGCAGGCGAGAAAGTTCTCCTGGGAAGCCACAGCGCGGGAAACCCTGCGGGCCTATCGCAGCCTCTGCTAGCCCGGTTTTCCTGGAGAGAAAGAACACAGGTGACTGAACAGGTTACTTAAAAATACTGGCCAGTTTGAACACTGGGCCGTTTGGGTGCGAGTAAGATAGACATTCCCCTGGGTGCCTGACCGCCGTGATACAAATTTTTCGCAAAGCCTTTAGCCTATTGGAGCGGCGCGATCGCCTGCGACTGGGTGTGATCATCTTTTTAATGTTTCTGGGCGCTGTGGCCGAAACCATCGGCATCGGTATCATTCCTTCGTTTATCGGTTTATTGGGCAACGACAACCTCCGCAAAACATTGGCATTGTTCGCTGGGCCTATGAGTTGATGGGCTTTCAGGACTACCGTGACTTTGTGCAATGGTTTTGCGCTGCGCTGATGGGGGTTTATGTGCTCAAGAACTCCTATCTAGCCTGGTTGAGCTATGTTCAGACCCAATTTGTTTATCACCAACAGTACAAGGTTTCCCGGCGGTTGATGTCCCGCTATTTGCGCCAGCCCTATACGTTTTATCTGCAGCGCAACACCGCCGAAATCCTGCGTAATCTCAACGTCGAAGTCCCCGACTTGTTTACGGAGGTGATGCGAGACATTTTAATTATCCTGACCGAGCTGCTGGTGATTCTCTGCGTTTCGGCTCTGCTCTTGGCGGTGGAGCCCTTGTCCACGCTGGTGGCGGTGATGGTGTTGGGGGTCTCCAGTCTGGTGTTTTATCAGCTGGTGCGGCGTCCGGTGGGACGGTGGGGCAAGCAACAGCACTACCACATGGGCCAAATGATGCAGTGGGTCAATCAGGGGCTGGGCAGCATCAAGGAGATTCGCGTTCTGGGGCGGGAGTCTTATTTTTTGCAGCAATACCGCCTGAGTGCGGCGGCTTACACCGACGCCATGCAGCGGATTCAGTTTATTAACAAGTTGCCCCGGCTCTACGTGGAAACCGTTGCGGTGATCGTGCTGCTGCTAGTGCTGATGCTGGACTTGACCCAGGGACGGCGACCGCGATCGCTCCTCCTTTTGCTGTCGCTGTTCGCCATGGCCGCGTTTCGGATGATGACTTCAATGAATCGCATTGTGGCGGCGGTGAGTACGATTCGGTTTTATAGCCATGCCTTGGATGCGGTGCATGGGGACTTGATGGCGATCGCTCCTGGCAATCCCCTGTCCAAGTTCAGGCCAAAGCTAGATCCCATCGGGCCCAGCCCCCTGCTCCAGCACAGCATCGAACTCGATCGCATTTCCTACACCTATCCCGAGGCCCAAAGCCCCACCCTCCAGAACCTGTCCTTTAAGCTGCGGCGCGGTGAGGCAATTGGCATTGCGGGCCCCTCCGGTGCGGGAAAAACGACGTTGGTGGATGTCTTGCTCGGGCTGCTAATTCCGGATGTGGGGGAAGTGCGGATTGACGGCGAACCGCTCTCGGGCAAGCGTGCGGAGTGGCAGCACTGCATTGGCTATATTCCTCAAAATATTTATCTTTCGGACGATACGATCCGGCGCAATGTGGCCTTTGGCCTAGCCGACGCAGAGATCGATGATGCCCAAGTTTGGCGGGCGCTGAGGCTAGCACAGCTGGGCTCGTTCACGGAATTATTGTCACAACAACTAGATACCCGAGTCGGTGAGATGGGGGTTCGAATTTCGGGCGGGCAGCGGCAACGGATTGCGATCGCCCGCGCGCTCTACCACGAACCGGAGGTGCTGGTGATGGATGAGGCAACGGCGGCCCTAGATAATGAAACGGAGCGCAGTATTGTCCAAGCCCTGGAGACGTTGCGGGGAGAGAAAACTATGATTGTGATTGCCCATCGCCTCAGTACGATTCGCAACTGCGATCGCATTTTCTGGATGAAGCAGGGCTGCATTGCCGCTACAGGTACCTACCAAGATCTGTGGGCTCATAATGCCGAGTTTCGGGACATGGTGGGTCATGCTGATTAATCTATCGTTGCTGATGCAAAAGCCCACGGGCATCAGCACCTATGCGCTGAATCTAGTGCCCCACTTGCTGCCCCATTTGGCTGCCTTTTCCCCCGCGTTGCTCACCACCCAAGGAGAAAAGTTTCCGGGATTTGAGATCCTGGCGACTCCCGCCAATCTGACGCCAGAGTTTGGCTCGCGGGGGCATTTGGCGCGGCTATGGTGGACTCAGACGGCGTTGCCCGAGCTGTACCGGGCCAGCGATCGCGGCTGATTTTCTCCCCTGTGCCCGAAATTCCCCTCTGGCAAAACTGTTGCACGGTGGCGATGGTACATGATTTGATTCCGCTGCGGTTTCCGCGCTGGAATTCTCCTTTAACCCAATATTTTCGCTGGGTCGTGCCCCAGGTCTTGCGCCAAGCGGTGCATTTGGTCTGCAATTCTGAGTCTACGGCCTCAGATATCATGCAGTTGGGTGGCATCCGCAGCGATCGCATCACACCCATTCCCCTGGCCTACGATGCCGAGCATTTTCGCCCCTTGAACCTGCCCAGACAGAACTATTTTCTCTATCTCGGTCGGCAAGAGGGCTACAAAAACTTGGCCCCGGCGATCGCCGCCCTGGCGCAGCTGGCCCAAACCGACTGTGAACTCTGGATTGCCGGAGCCCCGGATCCGCGCTTTACGCCCTTGCTCCAGGCCCAAGCGACAGAACTGGGTCTGACGGAACGGGTCAAGTTTTTGGCCTATGTGCCCTATGCTGACTTACCCCGATTGCTGAACCAGGCCCAGGCGCTGGTGTTCCCCAGCCTTTGGGAGGGTTTTGGGCTGCCGGTACTGGAGGCGTTGGGCTGCGGCACGCCAGTGATTGCGGGGCCAGTGGCTGCCCTGCCGGAAGTGGGGGGAGAGGCAGTGCTGTGGGTGGATGTGCGTGAGGGGGAGCGATCGCGGCTGCCATGAACCGGATTTTGCGTGAACCTCGGCTTCAACAACAACTGAGCGAAGCCAGTCTGAACCAGGCTCAAAAGTTTAGTTGGGCCAAAACCGGAGCCCAGACCGCTGCCGTTCTGGAGCGGTTTGGCTAAGACCAGAAGAAGATGGCTCACATCTCGCCATCTTGCAAGCGATGTCAATTCTCAAAGCAACCCCCGATACTTAATGAAAATCAAAACCACAGCCCAGGAGCCTAGGGCCACCTTAACGGCCACAAGTATGTTCAATATAGGAATCATTCCGCCGCTAAACAGCGTCCCTAACTCTCCGACAGGCAACTCAAAACCGGCCAGGGTCATCACCGACAACGCAATGAACACCAACACCGAAACCTTCTCCCAGATAGCAGCGTGCCACCGTTGATAGATCCTTTGCATCGCTTCTGGAGAAGAGGTCATGGCTACCAGCCCGATCGCCGTGCCACCCGCCACCCCTGCCGCAAAGCCACCACCTGGGCTCAGATGACCACGAATCGCCAATTCAATACCAACCAATGCAGCCATCGTTGCACCCAGTCGCGCCAAAATAATTGAAGAGGAATCCGTGAATTGACGCACTTGGCTCAGGGGCTGTTCATTCGCCAGCAAGAAGTTGGCCCCGAGGATGGCGATCGTAAACACAATCACTTCAAAAATTGTGTCGTAGAGCCGATTGTGCAGAATGATGCCCGAAACAGCATTGGGTACGCCGCTATCTTCGACAATCACATCAACAATCGAGAACGGTAAGGTCGGTGCCGGATTCGAGAGCAGCAGCATTTTGACATAAAACGCAATCCCTGCTGCGATGTAAATCCACCTCATGGTTTGACTTCTCCTGCATCGAATGAACCTGAATTGGATGAACCTGAATCAAGTGAGCCTAAATTAAACAGAGAATCTCGGCTACTCTCGATCGCATTCATATCGATCGCATGAATATCGATCCATTCAGCTGACGGTAGTTGTATTTGCATAATTTCATGGAGGCGATGGAGGCGAGTGACGGTTTTGTAAGAGTTCTGCTGATCTGCGGGAAGCTTTTCCTGAGGATAGTCTGGGGAAATTTCATCGGGGGGACGGGAGGGCGACTGCCCACAGATGACATGCACATTACAATCGATTAGTGATCGATAAAGCTCTCTAGAATCGAGACAATACACCACTTCAACCCGCAGATGATAGGGGCTGAAAAGATTTTGTAGATCATCTAAAAAGACGCTGAAATGTCTATCGCCAGAGGTACCTGTCAGTGCCCCCAAGCGCAACACCATCGATGATCGCACCGCCACTGCATAGAGCATAATTGCCAATAGCGTGCCCACCAACGCCTCCGTGAGGGCGACATCTGCTGCGCCCAAAACTGTGTAGAGCAAGGCCGCGATCGCACCCAAAATGCCGCGAATGACCAAGGCATGGTAGGGGTTGACTTGAAAAACCAGCATGGAAGCAGCCAAGGGTAGAAGTGCCGTAATCAGGTAGACGTAAGCATCTGGTCTATCGATCATGGGAACTTATCCTCCGCTCGGTGAGACTGCTCTTGATAGAGCTGTTGCTGGAACAATAAGCTAATACATAGCCCAGCATTGTATTCCAAAGGGTGAGGGTGAGAATGGCTAGGAGCAGCAAGGGCCATTCTCGGGAACGCTGTAGCAGCAGACCCAAGATAATCGCGATCGAACCCAGCGTGTCCGAGACAGACAGATTATGGAGTTTGAACAACACTGATCGCCGACTCAGCAGCGATGAAGTTCCCCAAAGCCAAAATACGAGCCCCAGGCCAATACAGCTATAACTCAATAGCTTGATCATGCGTCCCCCATGCGTTTAAGAATATGGGCGAGTAACATAAATCCCGCATTGCCCACCGTTAAAATGATTACTCCGACGACACCAATCATCCAGTCATCGCGCAGGACGGAAACTAGCAAAATCATCACAGCAGACTTAGCTGAGACACTCGACAATGCCAGCATGGTTTGCCAGATATCTTCATCTCGCCAGGCTTGATAAAGGGGAACGAACAAAGCCGAAATCATTATGACTAAAGCTAGATCAAGTGGATTCATGACTGTTTTCGCTGTTGGACTTTATGAATTTCATACCAGTTTGACTCGTGAAACTTTAAGACAATTGTTTTTGGTGTAAAGGCAATTCGGAAAATGTCGAGAAAGATAAGGCCAGGCGATCGCCCAAGCGACACCCGTTCCATGTAAACTGTTTCTTGGGTGTGTGGTCGCAAGATCATGTAAATTGCCTCTAGATAGGCTTGAGGGATGGCAACAATGATCTTTCCGATGCCCTTGAGCAAATCCTCGAGCCGTTCTGAAGAGGTAGAACCGCGCGGCAATAATAATGTAATCATTAAACCAATAATGACATTTGACCAACTGAAATTAGCCGTGAGTAAAAGCCAGATTGTTAGTCGAAAGGCGAACGATCCTATCATGCTAGTACCATCCAAAATAACAGAATTAGACTTAGGCTCATCATCCCCATCAAATGTTCAAATTGCTCCAGCATCCGGGGTGACTTGACTGTGAGGTGACGGAAGAGGGCTCCGTAGAGCAACCAGCCCAGGGCAATCGTGGCCAGGGGTTTGACCACGTTGTCGAGATCATAAGCATCGTAATAAACCCCATTGGCAACGAGAAGCCCACCCAGCAAGATCACCATCGCAATCCAAAAACCGCGATTCAGAGTGGTTTTCTCCACTAGCTCCGGAGGCTTGTGGGGCAGGAAAATGAATTTGGCAAACGAAACGGCAGTGCCCACAGCGGCGATGTTCATGCCAATCACCTGCCACGGCAACAGATTTTTCATGGTCAATACTTTGGCCCCAAACCCTGCCAACAGCGGAAAACCTGAAATCGAAAAACTGGCGATCGCCAGCATCACCCACAGCCTAGGCTCGATCGGCTTCTGTTGGAGTTGCTTGAAGTTGCGGCTGGGCAAGTTGCCCACAATCAGAAACAACGCCGATTTGACCAAGCCATGGGTGAGGGCGTAGAAACCCGCGACGGCGGGGGCTGCCAACATAAAGCCCAATTGGGAAACCGTTGAAAAGGCAAGCATTCGTTTGGCATCTTTTTCAAAGATGGCATAGGAAACTCCCAACACTGCTGTACCGACGCCAAAGATACGGACGATGGGGTCAATCTCCTCTAGTAGGAGTGCGAATCGTACCAGCGGCAAAACCCCCGCCTTGACGACCACTCCGGACATCAAGGCTGAAACCGGGGATTCGGATTCGGAGTGGGTGAGGGGCAGCCACAACCCCGAGACAAAGATGCCACCCTTGACCAAGAGCCCCAGAAAAATCAGGGCGATCGCCTCCGGTGGTGACCCGTGCAAGCCGGAAAAATCGAAGGAATGATGGGCTTTGTAGACCAGCACTGCACCGACCAAGTAAAACAACATGGCGACATTGCTGACAAATAAGTAGCGTAGACCCACCCAAAGGGCGCGATCGCTACGGGGATAAGCGATCAACAGAAAGGTCGCAATACTAATTACCTCTAGTGCCACATAGAGGCTAATCAAATCGGTGCAGACAAAGGCTGCATTGACACTGCCATGCAAAATCAGCACCTGGGCATAAAAGAAGGTCGTTTTATCACTTTGCCAGCAGTAGCACAGCACCGCCAGCGTCACGAGGGCATTGGTGAGAATAAAGAAACCCGTGAGGGGATCGAGAACGAGACTAACCCCAAAATGATCGAGCAAGCGCAATTGTAGGAGGGGATTTTCCAAGAATAGGTAGGCTGCGTAGCCCACAGATGCGAGGGCTCCACCCAGGGTCAAATAGCGAGCCCATTGGGGCAAGAGGAAACTCATGAACCCCGCGAGAAAGGGCAAAACAATCCATAGCAGCGTCACCGCCGTCATGCTGAAAGGCATCCAAAAGGGCAGGGTCATGGTGTATTCCCCCGCTCAATTTCGTTGGTTTCGAGGGTGGGATTGTCTCGTGCTAGTTTCATCACGCCCACGAGCATCAGCGCCTGAATCGACAGGCCAATCACGATCGCAGTCAAAATCACAGCCTGGGGAACTGGATCTGCATAAGCGCCCATCTGGACATCGCCGAAAATAGGCGTAAACAGTCCCTCTCGCGCCGCGATAACGACGTAATAGGCAATCACCCCGGTGCTCATAATGTCCATGGCGATGATTTTCATCACCAAGTTCTTTTTAAAGATGATGCCGAAGAAACCGAGCAGGATTGTTGCGAAAACAAAAGCTTCTAACATGATTTTCCAAGAAGTTTCTTACATACGTATTGAATATTCTGGGTGGATTCCCTGGCTGCATTCTATGGGTTCTCTCCATGCAAGATCTCATGTCTTCCCTGGGCAATGGTTCAAACATTTGGGGCTGGTAATCTTAAGCGCCATGTTCCTTAATTGGGTCGGTTTACTCGTCAAGTTCTAAGCTCTGCATTGAGCATACCCCAAGTCTACCCTGATTTGCCGCTAGATTGATCTATGGTAAACCCATGATTTGTGAACCGAGGATGTCTGGAGCTAGACGCCCGCCTGTCTCTGCCGGGACGAACCCATCTGCGTCTGGCTGTTGATTTTGACGGAGCATCAGCCTAGCGAACAGCGGTTATGGCGTTGCGGAATTCCAGTCTGAACTTGGCGATAAAGACCTCGCAAAAGCCGGACGACCAGCGGTTCGTCCCTACAGCGAACATCCCTTCATCGGCAACACTGCGGTTATTGTCTGACCGAGGATGACCTGACTGAAATGATGATTGAATCTCTGTTACTAGGGTGATGAACAATAATCCTGCGACCAAGATCCACCGCCCACCTCCAGGCCAGCTTGCTGACTGGAGGCATCCAAGATGAGTTGCTGCGATCGCCCTCCTCTCCCCTCATCCCTACGCCACAGTTCAACTCGCAACTGCCCCCGCGTCGTATCTCGACACAAAAACTGGAGCCCTGCCGCCGTTGGTACCCTGACCTGCACCCCCGCCTCTGCGACTTGCCCCATCAACTCGACCCTGTAGCACTCTGGCCCTGGCCCCTGGCGCTCTGCCCAAACTCGCCAGTTTCCCCAGGGCGATACCTGCCAGCTCACCCGGCCATTCCAAGGCACAAACTCATAGAATTGCCCTTGATAGTGAATGCCCACCATCCCCACGGACTCCTCCCAGCCCAGCACCCGCCGAATGCCACCGCCGGAGGTCACGGTCAGGTCGGGGTGATTTGCAAAAGCATTGCACTGGATCCAAAACCACTTCTGGGGAAATGCCCCGCCCCAGTTTTTCTCGGCATAGGCCGGAGCTCGCTCAAACGCGTAACGTTGATCTCCGACCTCAAACCAACCCGTCGCCCAGCCGTGGGCCATGAGCACCTGCCAACCCGGCTCAAAGATTTGGAATTGCGATAACCACCCCGCTGTGGACTGTTGTGGCTGTGTCGGTTTTCCCCAGCCATAAACGGGGTCGAGGGTGTAGTACCAACGAAGCCACTGGCCACTGCGGGGGTCGCGCATGTGGCCTTCATGGACCTTGGCTGTGGCACGGTAGCCTTCTGTTGAGCCGATGAAATCTTGCGTAAGCTCAGGCGGATTGGGGTCACCGTTCTGAGACTGACGGCCTCGGCTACACCCATGACCGAGCTGATCGCAATCGGCCCAAAACTGCCTCACATCAGCAAACGTCCGACAGAAATATTGCTCATTCGGGCCCAGGATTTGTACAACGCTGCCGCTGGCATTTGTGCCACCCGCCGGATCCTGAATCGAATACATGAAGGCGATCGTTTGCTCCTGCTGGGGCAACGTAAGTCGATAGTACCAGCCCTCAAAAAACGGTTGCTGTCCCCGCCAATGATAGCCACTGTGGGGGGGTGCCAACCTCATAGGGGAACCTTTGCAATTCGATTAACCCACTCCTCCGCCTGGGTTGCAGACCAGACTAGGATCAACTCTTCAATTACAATCTCTAGGGAGACTGTTCTCGAAACAATCAATACACCTGAGCTCTGATGTTGCGCGACAAAATCTGCAAACTCAGTCGGCATCGTCCTGCGATCGTGAGTGACCAGGATACGCTTTTGCTTTGCAGATAACGCTAACACCTCTGCATCCGTCAAACCTTCTAACCTGGCCTCAGTCGCAGTTTGAAAACTAATCTCATACTTTCGGCGAATCACCCCAGTCACAATGGCCTGATTGAGATCAGCATCGGCCTGAAATCGAATCGTTTCCATCATGCTTGCTGTTTCGAACGCTTAGCTTCCATCAGCTTCTGATGCAAATCAGGCGCATCTTCTAGCAACGGCTGGGGTATGGCTTCGAACAATTTTTCCCCGGCTGCGAGATACGCGTCAATTGTAGGACGATTTGCCAGATAAAAGGCGATCGCACCATACACCTTCTCTAGGGTTAAAAACGGATAGGACTGTGCAATGCTTTCTGGCAACAGTCCCTGTTGAAAAGCGTATACGACGGAATCTAATGCAATTCGAGTGCCGATTACCCAGTAGCCTTCGCGTTTGAACTCGACATAGGGCTTGGTTGCGATCGCAGGCATAACTTAAGCTCAGAAGCCTCGAAACATGCTAGGTTCCATGATAACCGTCGCAAGGTCTCTTTAGCATCGTCGATCCAGCTCCGCTTCCACCGCTTGATACAATGCCAAAAAATTGCCTTCCCCAAAGCCGCGAGCGGCTTGCCGCCGTTCAATAAACTCAAAAAAAAAGTAGGTTGCTCGAAAATCGGCAGGGAGAAGGTTTGCAGGAGCAGAGGCCCCGGTTGATCCGGCTGCCAGTCAACCAAAATTTGCTGCGCTTGGAGTTGCTGCCATTCTGGGCCTGGTACTGGCAATGGTGTCGCCCTCTCTTGACGGGCTTGCCAGCGGGCTTGGAGCTGCTGGTAGTAGACTGAGGCGATCGCCAGCAGGGGCAGACCGCGCGATCGCAGTGCAGCAATCGTGGGCACAATCGGCCCGCAGGCGAGGGCCAAATGCTGAATCCCTGCTCCCCGGTTGGCATCTAGAAAGGTTTGAATCTGAGAACTAGCCGAAGCCGGTTCGTTGACATTGAAATAGCACTGATGTTGAGGCGAATACAGAACTTGGCTGTGCAGGCCAGAATGATCGGTTTGGATGCGAAAGGACTGCTGAAGTTGTAAGTCAAACAGATTTTGGTAGAACTGAACTGCCGCATCCAGTTCTCCCTTCGGCACATTGAGCACGAGGTGATCAATTTTGGGCGAATGGGGATGAGCCATCGTTTGCGGGTTGGGAGGGCCTAGTTCCAGCGGCCAATGGTGATCGCAAAAACTAGACCCCTCAAGAGCGCCCAGAGCGCCCGTCTCCACCAACGTATGACGAATGCTGCCCCAGCCCTGAACCGTGGCCCAACCCGTTCCAACGCTTGCAAAGTCCCCTGGGGCGATCTGACCCGACCCCAACGCGCTCACCTTTGTTGCCTGCGCCGCCATGACCTGCACCGCCACATCGGCGACCCCTGGGGCATAGCGATGCAGGTATTGTGCTACGGGACCTGCCTCGTCCAAAGGAGAGGAAACGAGGAAATCCAGCCCGCCCAGCTGGAGCCGTTCGGTGTGGGTATTGGGAAAACCGGGATTAGGCAAACTGGCTCCGAGCGATCGCCATCCCATCCGCTGTACAAACCAGTCTCGCTGGGCCACCGCATCTTCAACAAAAAAGTGGATATGGTCGAGCTTCATTACACAAATCGCCGGTTTTGTTTGAACCTAACTCTGCCAGCATAGAAGATATTTCTCGCAATGGACGTGGGCTGCAATACGCGGTCCAGTGGCAGACGTTACTGGCAGACATTACTGATTAAACGGTGGGAGTTCGGGTTCCGGCGCGATCGCCTCGGGCGTTTGAGTCGGCCAAAACGGAAAAACGTTACGCTTGTCATAATTGGAGGCGATCGCCAATGCCACACCTCCGGCCACAAACGCCGATAGCGGCAGCTGAAATTGCTGAAACCAGGCCAGCAGCTTTGCCGCCGCAAACAACAGACCAAAACTAATTAACCAAAACCGCATCGTTCGACTCCACCCCAGCGACAGAAAAGCTCAATCCCACTGATTCATGAAAACTATAGCGAAGTGGCTTCAAAATGGCGACCCGGCTCTCAAGCCCCATCTGGGGACTTCTCTGGAGCCTTATTTGGGGATCGCGGCCCTATTCGGAGTCACGCTGCTGTGGGGCAGCACGTTTGTGGTCGTCAAGGATACGCTGAACACTTTGTCTCCCAGTTTGTTGCTAAGCGTTCGGTTTATTCTCAGTGCGCTGTGCCTGCTTCCCTTTCTCCGGACTGACTTGAAGCTGTGGTTCGCCGGCACAGAATTGGGGCTAGTCTTGTTCGTGGGCTATGCGACCCAAACCATCGGCTTACAGTACACATCCGTCCATCGCAGTGCTTTTTTGACGGCGCTGAATGTCTTTTTTGTACCCCTGTTTTTGAGCTATTTTGGTCATCGGCTCAGCCGCCAGATTTGGCTGGCGTCGCTGTTGGCGATCGCCGGAGTCGGTCTTTTGTCCTACGATGTGACGCCACCGAATGGGGGCGATTTGTGGTGCTTGGGGACAGCGATCGCCTACGCGATTTACATCATCCGTCTGGGGCACTACGGCCAAACCCACCCGGCTCTGGCGTTGTCCGCCGTGCAACTTTGGGTCAGTGCGATCTTCGCGACGCTGTGGGCGATATTGAGCCAACCGGCCTGGTTTACCACCGCGCAGTTGGCCCAATTGCCGTGGGGGGCGCTGATGTATTTGGCGATCGCCTGCACTACAGTCACGACGCTCTTGCAAGCCTGGGGCCAGCAACGGGTCAGCGCCTCCCAATCCGCAATTTTGTTTACCCTCGAACCCGTCTGGGCCTCAGTGTTTGCCTTCGTACTCCTCGGAGAGACCCTGGGGCTGCAGGGATTAACCGGCGCGGCGCTGGTGATTATGGCCACGTTTGTGACAACCCCATTTTTCAGCACGTCACGTTCAAGCCATTAGAGAGCCAAGATAGGGACTCCGAAGGGGCGACGCTGTCTATGGGATAATGAACAAATGACCGACTTACTCTATCCATTTGCTCCGCTTTTGGCCGGAACTCTGGTCAGGCGCTACAAGCGTTTTTTTGCCGATGTAGAGCTAGATAGCGGCGAATTGATCACCGCCCACTGCCCGAACACAGGCCCGATGACCGGGGTTTGCATTCTGGGCAATCGCGTCTGGGTTTCCCAAAACGACGACCCCAAGCGCAAACTCAAATATACCTGGGAGCTGACTGAGGTTCATGACAATGGGCCAACCTGGGTCGGGGTGAACACCGGACTGCCCAATCGGGTGGTGCGCTGGCTTTTGGAGAACCATTTGATTGCCGAGCTGGGGGACTATGACCAGATTCGCAGTGAAGTAAAGTATGGCGTGGATGGCAGAAGTCGGGTGGATTTTGTGGTTCAGGCCTGCGATCGCCCCGTCTATATCGAAGTTAAGAATACGACTTGGGTGGAGGGACGGCGATCGCGCTTCCCCGACACCGTGACCACCCGAGGCCAAAAGCACATCCGAGAGTTGCATGCCCTTTTGCCAGACTGTCGGGCCGTGATGCTCTATTTTGTCAATCGGGGGGACTGCACCAGTTTTTCACCCGGAGATGAGCGAGATCCAACGTACGGCGAACTGCTGCGGCAGGCGGTGGCCGCAGGGCTGGAGGTTTTGCCCTGTGGTTTGAGGTGTCGCCCCA
>JAAUOP010000001.1 GCA_012034805.1 Synechococcales cyanobacterium CRU_2_2
GGTGCGGATTGAGGGCGGGCGTTGGGAGGGAGGGAGGGGCGATCGCGAGGGCCTGGGCATGACTCTCCTGGTTTTCCTGAACCATGGTCAACAACGGTTGATTAAGCTCTTTGCGCAGGGCAAAGGGCAGGCTGGGCAGAATGCTTTGGCCGATGACGTCGCGATCGCCCCAGTTCAGCAGGCGACGGGCCGTGCGGTTGGCCAGCAGAATCTGCAGATTGGCATCCACCAGAACTGCGCCGTCGGCGATGGTGGTGACGAGGGTTTCGAGTTTGGCCTTCTCGGCGGTGAGTTCTTCGATGTTTTGGGCGTCGTAGCGCTCGAGGCGATCGCCCATTTCGTTAAAGCTGCCGATCAATTCCCCGAGCTCACCGCCAAAGGGCAAGTCAATGCGCTGCTTGAAGTTACCTGCGGCAATATTTTTGACCCCTTCCGATAGCTCTTTGAGGGGGCGGGTGATGGTAAGGGCGTTGATCACAGCACCCAGGATCACCATGGCCCAAATGGCGACGAACACGGCGATCGTCACATCCCGTGTGATGTGGGAAGAGGTCACGACAATCGCATTCGGGTTGATGCCGATGGCCAAAACCCCGAGGTATTTGCCCTCATGAATCAGTGGCACAAACACATCCGTGACTTCGCCGTCGGGGGTTTTGTGTTGGCGCACCATGGGCAAGTCAGCATTTTGGCGAAAATCTTCAGGCAGCGTAATGCGGCGCTCGATCGTGAGCGAGTTTTGCACCTCGGGCCGCGAGAACGGGACGCCCAGAAAAATTTCGCCGTCTTCATCGGCATAGATGATGTAGCGGACGCTGCTGGTGTTGTTGTAGAAACGGTAAGAAAACTTGGCCACCTCCGAAACGTCTTCCTCCGCCAGCAGGGGCGCGACATTGTTGGCCAACAGCAAACCCAGGTCTCGACCAAAGCGATTGTCATTCATGCGGGCATCTTGCTGGATGCTGTTGACCGCCCAAAAGGTCAGGCCGGTGGTCATGAGCGAGACCACCAGCGTCGCCAAGACCATCAGCTTGGTTTGCAGCGTAAATTCAGACCACCAGCGATCGAAGCTTGCTTTGAGTTGTCGTAGAAGAGCTAGCATGACGCCGAATCTGCCGGTTCGACAGTGCTGGTTAGATTGTGGGTTGGAGCATGGGCCGGAGCGCCAACTAGAGTGCGAACCTGGTAGCCAATATCGTGACGATAATACATTTCGTCAAACTTGATGGTATCGAGGGCCGCGTAAGCTCGGGCAAAGGCTGCGTCAAAGTCATCGCCCAGGGCTGTTACGGCCAAGACCCGGCCACCGTTCGTTTGAATCTGTTCTGTTTGAATCTGCTTTGTTTGAGCTTGTGTTTCCTCAGACTGAGTTCCGGCATGGAAGACGATCGCGCCTCGGGCTGTGGCTTGATCCAAACCGGTGATGCGATCGCCCTTTCGATACGCCCCAGGGTACCCCCCTGCTGCCGCAACAACGCAGGCCGAAACCCCATCGCGCCAAGTCAAGGCGGGCAACTCGTCCAGGCGCTGCTCGACACAGGCCAGCAGCAGATCAATCAGGGGCGTCTCCAGCAGTGGCAAGACCACCTGGGTTTCTGGATCGCCAAACCGGCAGTTGAACTCGATCACCTGGGGCTCACCCTCCGGGGTAATCATCAGACCGGCGTAGAGAATGCCGCGATAGTCAATGCCACGCGCTTGCAGTGCCCGCAGCGTCGGCTCTAGCACCTCGGCCTGAATGCGTTGCTGCAGGGCTGGGGTGACTAGGGGCGCGGGGGCGTAGGCTCCCATGCCGCCGGTATTGGGGCCGGTATCGCCTTCGCCGATGCGTTTGTGGTCTTGAGCAGGGGCGAGGGTACGAATGGTTTTGCCGTCGGTGAGGGCTAGTACGGAGGCCTCTGCCCCTTCGAGACAGTCTTCGATCACGAGCAGTTTACCGGCATCGCCAAACACGCCAGAGAAGGCAGCGTCGATCGCCGCTTCGGCCTCGGCCACCGTGGTTGCGACCGTGACGCCCTTGCCAGCGGCCAAGCCATCGGCCTTGACGACAATGGGGACACCTTGGGCTCGGACATAAGCCTTGGCAGCGTTGGCTTGTTGAAAGGTTTTGGAGGCGGCGGTGGGAACCTGGGCGGATTGCATCAAGGCCTTAGCCCAGGCTTTGCTGGCTTCGAGCTGGGCACCGGCTTGGGTGGGGCCAAAGACGGCAAGGCCTCGGGCCTGGAGATAATCGGTAATGCCCTGGGCTAGGGGGACTTCGGGGCCAATTACCAACAATTTGACGTCGTGGGTTTGAGCAGCTTGGGCGATCGCCTCAAATTCCATCACGCCAATCGGCAAATTGACGCAGCGAGCTTGGGTGGCTGTCCCCCCGTTGCCGGGCGCACAAAACACTTGTTTCACTTGGGAAGATTGCAATAAGGCCCAGGCGAGGGCGTGTTCCCGTCCACCGTTGCCAACCACTAAAACATTCACGCTGAGATTTGCCTGTGCTGGATGTGCTTGAATCGAATAACGTGTCACGAAACCGAATAACGTGCTGCCGAAACCGGATAATGCTCCGAAACTCGAGAATTTCGCTGAACCAAACCTGTAGATCAAGCCAGGTCGATTGAGCGCCATTATCCCACAGTCTCTCAGGTGATCTTTCTACCGCCTAACTCGTTACACCTCATTACGCCCATGGATTTCGGCTTGCGATCGCCCCGTCAATCAACTGCAGATCAGCTTAAGCGTTCACGGCTCAAGTGTTCATCGCTCAAGTGTTCATCACTTATCAAGTGTTCATCGCTTAAGTGTTTGCCAATTAAGCATTCAGCGGCGGCGATGACGGTTCGAAAGGCCAGGGCCAAGACGGCGGGTCTGCTGGCGATCGGAGGCTTGATGGCTGGGGCCTTGGCGCTGAGCGCTTTAGATTTTGCCTGGATGAGTCGGCCCAGTCTGGCCCAAACGCTTCCCTCTCCCCCTCGTCGCCCGTCCAATACCCTGGCCCCCGATCCCCAGGACGCACTGCTGCCCGCCAATGCAGCCCAGAATGCAGCCAAGGGTAAGCTACCGCCCGCAGATCTCCAGCAAATTCGGGTCAACGCCGCCCGGCTCGATCAAGAAGCCAATGCGGCCTATCAAGCAAGGAATATTGTCCAGGCCTACGGGGTATGGTTTCGGGCCCTGCGGTTGCTGCAGTACGCGGCGGAGGAGGAGGAAATTGTGGCACTGGGTCGCATTGGAGCCAAGGCCTGGGGCGACGGGTTAGCGGTGGAATCCCAGGCGATCGCCCAACGTCTCCTCGTCCTCGATCAAGCCATTGCCCCCCAAACCAAGACTGTTGCAGCGGAGCCGGAACCACGCGCCCAAACGATCGCCATCCAAGAAAAACTGGCCCTGGCCCATGAGCAGGTGGGCGCGTTGGATCCTGCAATCGCCCGCTACGAATGGCTGCTGGCCCAAGACCCGCTCGGCTCGAATCAGTCGGCACCGAATCCGCGTCTGATCACAAAACTCGCCCAGCTCAACCTCGCGCGCCTCAACTACCCCGACGCCGCCCGCTACACCGCAATCCAGCGGGAGCAAGGGCGCAGTGGGTCTCCGGCACCAGCCTTGACCCAGCCTTCGGCCTCACCCGAAGCCCCACCCAGCGAAACCCAGCTGACCGAAACCCAGCTGACCGAACGGTTGGCCTATATCTATGAGCAAAATGGTCAGTGGGAAGCGGCGATCGCCCAGCAGCAGAAACTCCTAGAGCGCTACAGCTTGCCTCAACCCGCTATTCTCCAACCGAACCTAGCCCAACTGAACCCAGCCCAACCGAATGCAGGCCAAGCTCCGCCGACCCTGTCCAAACGCCCTGCTCTGCTCGTTGCCATCGGTGTGAACCAAGCCAAAGCAGGCTTTGACACCGCTGCCACCCAAACCTACCAAGCCGCCTACCGAGAAGCCCAAGCGCAACAGCAGTTCGGCGTTTCCCATGAGGCCTTGGCAAACTTGGCCCTGTTGTATGAGCAGCGATCGCAGCACCAAGACACCCTCACGGTCTACACCGTGCTGTTGCGGGTGGATGAGTTGTCTTACAACGTGTTTGGTCTGTTGCAAACCTACGAGAACATGGGGCAGTTGCAGGTAAAGCTGGGCGATCGCGATGCCGCCCAACGCGCCCTCAGCCAAGCCCTACACCTCGCCAAACTGCTCGACTATCGAGTCACAGAAATCCAAACCCAGCTCGCCGCCCTAGAAGCACCCAGCCCGTAAGAACGAACATGGTTCATCCTTACGCAGAACTATCCTACACAGAGCTATTGGCAAGATTAAATCGCTCTCCCTAAAGCTGCTGGTGGCTTTGGGAGAGCTGTTGCCAGAGGGATTCGATCGCCTGATAGGACTCCTTGGGAGAAAGCTTCCCGCCCGTTTCTAGGCTGGCGATGTAGCCGACGCGCTGGGCAAACTCCTGAAGATTGGCATCAAACAAAATCTCCTGGGGCCGATTCGCCGACAAAGACGAGCGATGTGGATAAAGAAAATGACGTGTAGAAGACATGGTGAAAGCCCCCCAAAAATAAAAACTTGACTGACTCAATCCAGTATTAACCTTAACTTAACCTAGGCTTAACCTGCGAGTATCGGCTCCCAAAATTCGCCAAACTTTCACAGTTCGTTTATATTTCGAGCCTGCATATTCCAGCCTTTGGGGATGGTGCACGTAAGGCCCCAAGGCTGGAGCGAGTAGGGCGGGCTCCGCCCCGCAAATAATCCGCCTCCCGCAGACCGATAGAATTGGGGCACTCCTATTTCGATGCACCTCCTATGACGTCGCCCCAGGCTCTTTACGAAGGCAAAGCCAAGATTATCTACGCCACCCCCGACTCCCAGATTCTGCGGGCCTACTACAAAGATGATGCGACGGCCTTCAATGCCCAAAAGCGAGGCAGCATCACCGGCAAAGGGGAAGTGAACTGCACCATGTCCAGCTATCTCTTTCAAAAGCTTGAGGTCGCAGGTATTCCAACCCATTGGCTGGGTCAGCCATCGCCGCGAGAAATGCTGGTGCGTGCCGTAAAGATTATCCCGTTAGAGGTGGTTGTCAGGAACATTGCGGCGGGTAGTCTCTGTCTTCAGACAGGTATCCCGGTGGGGACCCCCCTGGAGGAGCCCCTAGTAGATTTCTACTACAAAGACGATGCCCTGGGTGACCCGCTGCTGACCCCAGCTCGCATTCAGCTGCTCCGGGCAGCCACGCCGGAGCAGCTGGAGGGGTTGACCCAACTGTCCCTTTCTGTGAATCACTATCTGAGTCAGTTTTTCCGCGAATGCGGTATCACGCTGGTGGATTTCAAATTGGAGTACGGTGTTGATGATCAAGGCCAGTTGCTGTTGGCGGATGAAATTAGCCCGGATACCTGTCGCCTCTGGGACGCGAATGAGTCAGATCCCGAGCGCCGCGTCATGGATAAAGACCGCTTTCGCAAAGATCTCGGTCAGGTGGAAGAGGCTTACCAACGTGTTTTGGAACAGGTTCTCGCCCACTGTTAGCTCCAAAGGGGCGATGGGTTAATATGAATCCGTTTTGGATAACGTTTTGGAGAGTGCCTGGGATAACGCCTTGGCCAAGGGGATTGAATCCTGTGGTGTAGAGATGTGCATAAAACTGTGAGTCGTAACGTGAATCGCAATATCTATTTTTGTCCGACTCTGCTGGCGGCGATCGCAGCCTCCGCAGCAACGGGATGGGCCGCTCCTTCGGTAGCCCAAGACCTGGAAAATGGCCTCAGTCTGGGCTCTCCCCTGGAGCGAGTTCATCGGGAGCAACCTCAGTCTGAGCAAATCCAGCCCAATCCAGTCCAGCCTGAACAAAACCGGCCTGAACAAAACCGGCCTGAACTGTCAGAGGTCTCTGCTGAATCCGTTCAGAACCGGTTTGCGAGCCTAGGAGGGCCCAACCTGCCCGAAGCCATCTCAGAAAAAACACTCTTGCCCAAGCGAGTCCGGTTCCTACAAGCCCCGCTCCAACCCAGCCCATTCCGCGCAATCCAGTTCCAAGCGAGCCAGTTCCAAGCGAGCCAGTTCTAAACGAGCCAGTTCCAGCTCTAACCCAGCCAGCTCTAACCCAGCCAGGTTCAACCCGGCCAGCTCCCGTTACCCCAGGTTCCCGTAATCCAGGTTCCCGTAATCCAGGGACGGCCAGTCCAGGGACAGCGCCCAATCCCTCACAGAATCCCTCACAGCCCGTCGCTCCCCCTGCTGAGGGAGCCCAGGTTAAACCCCCTGCCGACCCGCGTGTGCTGGTGGCGGAGGTCAAAATCGACGGAATTGAGGGAAATCCCGAGCAATCACTCCTTGAAGATGCGGTCTATGGCGCAATTCGCACTCAGCCTGGGCAGGCGACTACCAGCACCCAACTCCAGGCGGATCTGAACGCAATTTTTGCCACAGGTTACTTCGCCAATGTCAATTTCCGCCCAGAAGACACACCTTTGGGGGTACGCGTTGTTTTTCTGGTGGAGCCCAACCCGATTCTTCAGGGCGTGACCCCCGCAGGCACCCAGGTGCTGCCTGAGTCTGTAGTCGCAGAGGCGTTCGGTTCGCAGTACGGTCGCACGCTGAATTTTAAGGACTTACAAAGCGGTGTCAAACGCATCAATGCTTGGTACCAAGAGAATGGCTACGTTCTGGCTCAGGTGGTGGATGCGACCCAAATTAGCCCCGATGGTCGGGTGACGCTGGAAATTGCGGAAGGCATTGTTGACAGCGTGGATGTGAAGTTTTTGGATGCAGATGGCAACCCCACGACCGAGGAAGGAGAGCCGGTGCGGGGTCGCACCAAGCCCTATGTGGTCACTCGCGAGTTTTCGCTCAAGCCGGGCGATGTGTTTAATCGCACCCAGGCCGAGCGCGATTTGCAGCGGGTGTTTGGTTTGGGTTTGTTTCAGGATGTTCGCCTTTCCCTCGACCCCTCGCCGGAGGATCCGCGTAAGGTCATTGTTGTGGCCAATGTGATTGAGTCCCGCACGGCCAATATTGGTGCGACGGGCGGCGTCAGTTCGTCCAATGGCCTGTTTGGCTCGGTGAGTCTGGGCCAAGACAATTTTCGGGGCCGTAGCCAAAAACTGCGCTCTGAGGTGACCTTGGGGCAGCGGGAATTTCTGTTCGATGTGGGCTTTACGGACCCTTGGATTAAGGGAGATCCCTATCGCACAGGCTATACGGTGAATGCCTTCCGGCGGCGATCGATCTCGCTCAACTACTCCGGGGGCGATCGCGACATCGATCTGCCCAACGGCGATACCCCGCGCATTTTGCGCACGGGTGGCGGTGTGCGTTTTTCTCGGCCACTGTCCAAAAATGTTTTTGAACCTGCCGAGTGGAATGCTTCCCTGGGTTTGCAGTACCAGCGCGTCAATATCCGTGACGAGGACGGTGATTCGGAGCTCCAAGATGAACTGGGCAATGACCTCACCTTTAGCGGCAAGGATGCTGATGATTTGGTCATGGTGCAGTTGGGGCTGGCGCGCGATCGCCGCAACAACCGTGCCCAACCCACCGCAGGCAGCATCACCCGTCTCAGCCTCGATCAGAGCGTCCCCATTGGCTCGGGCAGCATCTTGATGAACCGCCTACGGGCTAACCATAGCCAGTACTTGCCGGTGCGCTATCTCAAGTTCACCGAAGGCTGCAAAAAACCGAAGCCGACGGCGGAGGAATGTCCGCAAACCCTGGCATTTAATGTCCAAGCGGGAACAATTTTGGGCGATTTGCCGCCCTACGAGGCGTTTTCCTTGGGGGGTGCCAACTCGATTCGCGGCTACGGCGAAGGCGAGGTCGGCAGTGGTCGCAGTTTCCTCCAGGCCAGTGCAGAATATCGTTTCCCGATGTTCTCGTTTGTGGGGGGTGCGCTCTTTGCCGACTATGGCACCGATGTTGGCACCGGAGATAATGTACCGGGCAATCCGGCGGGTGTGCGCCAGAAGCCGGGTAGCGGCTATGGCGTGGGGATTGGAGTGCGAGTGCGATCGCCCCTAGGCCCGATTCGTGCAGACTATACGCTCTTGTCTGACGATGGCGACCAGCGCTTTCAGTTCGGTATTGGCGAGCGTTTCTAGTGCTGATGGGTGAGTTGATTCTGGGGGCGATCGCCCCCAACCCAGTCTAAAAAGCAGGCCTGACCCTCTACAAGGATAAAGCCTGCTTTTTTTGTTTTTCTGTATTGGTTTTAATCTGCGCTTGCAGCCTTGCGCTGAGCGTTTGACAAGCCGATATGCGACCTCGCTGCCTTGGTGGGATCAAACCGTCTGGATGTCATCAATTGAATCATCATGTATAAAAAGAATGTTTTTCCGAGAACACTTTATGCGTATTTACGGAAAATACTTGTATCCTATGAGCAGCTGCTTGTGTGAAAAAATCGCCTGACCCTATAAAGCCCCCAGAGTCAGGCGAGTCACCTGCAAGGACAGTTAGCTTCTCAGTATGGCCATGGCGGCGTGAACCGTTGTGGCTGACTGAGTTGCTTTCCTCTTGGCTGCTACCATTGTGTCGATTGCACAGACGATGAGCTATCGCACATCCACGCATCTTGTCGTTTAGGTCTATGTCAAGATTCGTTGATTTACTGAAAGATCGCTTCTCCCAACGGATTCAGCCGCTTCTAGGCGGGCCGGAGTGACTCGCAACAAAAAAGAAAAAAGAAAAAAGACTGCAATCTCAGAAGAAATTGCAGTCTTTTGTTTAGGAGCAAGAATTCAATTAGACCGAACTTTTCACCGTAGGCTGGGTTGAGGGCCGCCGAAACCCAAGGCCTAGACCTTGTTCCAGTTGGGCTTCATGCTTCAACCCAACCTACGACGGAACGATCGCGGTGTGATTAAATTCTCATTCCCATCGATGAAGAAATCGCCTAGACCACTAAAGCCCCCGGATCTAGGCGAATTACCTGCAAGGACAGTTAGCGTCTTAGGCTACTGCGCATGAGCTAGGCCCACAGCACAGGATGGTCTAAGTTGCTTTCCTCTTGGCTGAGCTTATATTGCCCGCTGTCCTGACCAAATACCCTCGCGCATCCACGTATCTTCGATCGCAGGGGGCCAGGGGATGCGTGAATTCACTTCCGACCGGTTGTTTGCCGTTCTAGGTTGTCGTTCTAGGTTGTCATTCTAGGTTGCCATTCTAGGTTGCCATTCTAGGGTTGATGGATCATGCCGGTGCGCGGGTCTTGGCCGTAGGCTTGCCAGGTCATTTCGATCAAGGCGGTGAGGATAGCGATCGCCACCATCGCATTTCCCTTCCGACCCGTCAGCGCCACATAGGGAATGCCCACCTGCTGCAAAATTTCGACCAACCTCCCATCCGGCTCAAGCTGAGGCGGCGTCGCGATCACCAGCGCTGGGTAAATTAGCTTGCACTCCACCAGCTCCCCTAGGGCCACCAGGGTGCTCGGCGTCTGTCCCACAACCATCATGGCGTTGGGATAGCGCGAGGCCAGGGTTTCGAGCCCCAGGCCGTGGGCGTTTTTTCCCGCTGGGGCCGGGTGATTGCATCCCCGCAGCAGTAGGTGGGATTGGCAAAGCTGGCCTGAATGGCCGGCATCACGGCTACCTGCACCGCAGAGACATCAACCAAAATCGTGTTGCGAGCCGCCAAAGCCGCCGCGCCAGACTTGAGCGCATCGCTCGAAAACGTGAGCTGGCCTTGAAACTCAATATCTCCGGTCGCGGCGAAAACTCGACGAATGATTTCGGCCTCGGCTGGGGCGATCGCCAACGGCCCCAGCTCCTGTTCGACCTGGGCTAGGTCTCTTGCTTCGATGGGGTGAAGGCGCGTGGAGATCTGCATCGTTTTTTGCGAGAAGAACGTGAAAAGAGGGGTGAGCCCTGGGTCGCAGAAAAGCATAGGAGCTAGGCCCTGCCTCGGAAAATCTCCCACCCCCGTTGCAATTTAGCAAATCCCCATTAGACTTGAGCACAAATGCACCGTTTGGGCTAGACTATGCGTGCTTCTGAGCCCTATAGGCCCGAGCGTTCAACGCATCCTCACCACCTGTCCAAAAACAGCATGATGAGCAACTCTCCACTGGTACACAGGCTATGGAACCGTTAATTGCCCCTTTGGCGTCCTTTGTTTTGCGGTAGCGGCCTATGTGGCGGGCTCCATTAAGATTGTCAATGAAGGTGAAGCGGCTCTGGTTGAGCGCTTTGGCCGCTACCAGCGGACGCTATCGCCTGGGCTCAACTTTACGCTGCCTGTGATCGATACGGTCATTATCGACACGACGCGGGAGCAAGTTTTTGATGTGCCGCCCCAGGATGCGGTGACCAAAGACGTGGTTCAGGTCAAGGCAGATGCGGTGGTGTTCTGGGAAATCGATGACTTGTATAAGGTTCATTATCAAGTCGATGACATTAAGACGGCGATCGAAAGCTTTGTGCTCACTAGCCTCAGAACGGCCATCAGCCAGATGGACATGACGGAACTGCTGTCGGCTCGCTCTGACCTCAGCTCGACTCTGTTGCAGGATATCAATAGCGTCACGGACGAGTGGGGCGTCCGCATTCGGCGGGTGGATGTGAAGGATCTGAAGTTTGATGAGGATGTGATGCAGAGCCTAGAAGATCTTCGCATCTCCCGAGAGCATAAGCTAGCAGCCATTGTCCAGGCTGAAGGTCGCAAGCAGGTGGCGATCGAGGAGGCCGAGAGCCGTCGGGCGGCAGCGATCGCCGAGGCCCAGGGGCTGATGGAGGCGGTCAAAATTCTCTCTCACAATAGTGAGGTCGAGTCTGAGAAAAAAACAGCACTCCAGGACATCATCAAGTTTTTGGTTGCCCAGCGCTACGTGGACGCCAGCCAAAAAATTGGCGAGAGCCCCAATGCCAAGATTTTGTTTATGGATCCCAACAAACTTTCGGAGGCTTTGGGTGAGCTGATTGCCCACGAAGAGATTGGCTCTCTGCCCGGCAGCGGACGCACCAGCGCCTAGGACACGGCAAGATGCAGTACTGGCTGATGAAGTCGGAGCCGGATGTCTACAGTATTGAAGATCTGAAGCGGGACGACGTCGAACTGTGGGACGGGGTGCGCAACTATCAGGCGCGGAATTTTTTGCGATCGATGCAGGTCGGGGATCTGGCGTTTTTTTACCATTCCAATACCAAGTCACCGGGCATAGTTGGGCTGATGGCGATCGCCGCTGTCGAGGTCGTTGATTCCAGCCAATTCGACCCGCACAACCCCTATTTTGATGCCAAGTCCAAACGAGACAACCCCCGCTGGCACACGGTCAAGGTTCAGTATCAGCAGACCTTCGCCCAAGGCATTAGTCTCGATCTGCTCAAGCAAACGTTTACCCCAGAGGAGTTGGGGGTTGTGCGCCGGGGCAATCGTCTCTCGGTGATGCCGGTGGATGGGGCGATCGCCCAGCGAATTCTGGCGATCGCGGGGGTCTAGCACTCCCTAAGGAGCACGGTATTCCTAATGCGGACTAACGGCCAATGTCGCTTCGTTCTGAAGATTCTCACGGCTATCATCTGGCTCAAGTTTGCCGTGGCGCTGTTGGTGCCAGACCCAGGCGTGGGTGAGAATTTGTTGGAGGTCGGCGTAGGCTGGACTCCAGCCTAGGACTTGCTTGGCGCGATCGCCCGTCCCCACCAAAACCGGTGGATCACCGGCACGCCGGGGCTGTTCGATCACGTGAATCGACTTGCCCGTCACCGCCTCGGCCCGTTCAATCACGTCCCGCACGGAGAAACCCTGGCCGTTACCCAAGTTAAAGGCATCACTCTGGCCACCCTGGAGCAAATACTCCAGTCCCCGCAAGTGCGCCTGAGCAATATCGAGGATATGGATGTAATCGCGGATACAGGTACCGTCCGGGGTGTCGTAATCGGTACCGAAGATATAAATCGAGTCCCGATGGCCTAGGGCCGCCTGAATAATCAGCGGGATCAGATGGGTCTCGGGGTAATGATCTTCACCCAGACGGCCCTGGGGATCAGCACCAGCAGCATTGAAATAGCGGAAACACACCGACTTGAGCCCAAAGGCCGTGTCGAAGTCCTCAAGGATTTGTTCCACCATCCACTTGCTGCGGGCGTAGGGACTGATCGGTCGCTTGGGATGACTCTCGGGAATGGGAACTTCGTCGGGCGGGCCATAAATTGCACAGGTGGAGGAAAAGACCAGTTGCTTGATCCCCGCTGCTACCATGGCTTCCAAGAGTGTCAGTGTCCCGCCGACGTTGTTTTCGTAGTATTTTCCAGGTTGCTCCACCGATTCGCCTACGGCGATGTAGGCGGCGAAGTGCATGACGGCGTCGATCGCGTAATCCCGGAAGAGTTGGTCGAGTAAGGGACGATCGCGCGTGTCCCCCACGACAAACTCCACATCCAAAACCTGCTCGACCAGATCTTTGTGACCGCCCGAGAGATTATCTAAAACCACGACCCGGTACCCCTGCTGTTGCAGCGCCAGCACCGCATGGGAGCCAATGTAGCCCGCTCCGCCTGTGACCAAAATCGTTGGTTTCACGAAATTCTCCCGTGGAATACTTGTATAAAAATTATTCCCGTATCGGGGTGACCAATCCGAATGATCTGCTTAACTTTTCGCAGACCGAGGCCGAGGGAACCGTTCGTCTCAATATCTGCACCGGACTAAGCTGGCAATGGCGAGATTGGCTCTGGCGGTTCGGCCCCATCCAATCCGGCAAAGACGCGCTGGACGCGCTCGAGTTCTAGGTCGTTGATGTAGTCGATCGCCCAATTGGCCTGCCGCTGAATCATGTGAAATGGATAGGTGCTCGCCACGCCCACCACCGAGATCCGGGCCCGCTTGGCGGCTTCGATGCCTGCAAAGCTGTCTTCAATCGCGAGGCAATTCTCCGCCTGTAGCTCTGGGCAAAACTGGCGCAATTGTTCGATCGCCAGCAGATATCCGCCAGGATCCGGTTTGCTGGTGGGCACATCGTCGCTAGTGACCAAGACCGAAAAATACGATCGCAAGCCCGTCCGCTCGAGTACCAGCTCCACCTCAGCCCGACGGGCACCACTCACCACCGCCAACTTCAAATCAGCAACACGGCAGCGGTAGATCAGATCCTCGAGTCCAGCATAAATGGGGAGCCGTTCCATCTGGGACAGCTCCGCCTGGTAAGCAGCAGCCTTGATGGCCAGCAATCGATCGAGGTCGCGATCGCTCAATACCCGACTGCGCCGCTCAAACAGGTCGTTCAGACAAGCGCGATCGCTTCTGCCCAGACACAGTTCGGCCAGCTCCTTGGGGTCTGGCCGCAAGCTCTCACCCAGCAGCAGCTCACCGATGAGGCGATCGTGGATCGGCTCATCGTTCATGATCACGCCATTGAAATCAAACAAGACGGCCTTCAACGTCATGGATGAACGAAACCTATAGAAGCAACCGTAGGAGCAGACTGAATTCAGAACAGGGAAAAACTAAACTAACGCTAAGCCTGCCAATTCACCCAGTCTTGAGGCTTGAGGAAGATTTCATAGAGTTCCGCTTCCGGCGTTCCGGGCTCGGGGGCGTAGTCATACTCCCAACGCACCAGCGGCGGCAACGACATCAAAATCGACTCGGTGCGGCCATTGGTCTGGAGACCAAAATGGTGCCTCGGTCGTAAACCAGATTGAATTCGACGTAGCGGCCCCGACGGTAGAGTTGAAAATTACGTTCGCGATCGCCATACTCCATTCCTTTACGCCGCTCCACAATGGGCAAATAGCCGTCTAGGAACGCATTCCCGCAGCTTTGAATAAAGGCAAACACATCCTCCCAGGAGCGCTCGATCTTGCCGACGCGATCGCTATAGGCAGCGGCTTTGCTCTCGATCATCGGCCCCTTACAAAGCACACCCTGGTCATTTTGATAGTCAAAGAAAATGCCGCCTACGCCGCGCGTTTCACCACGATGCTTCAGATAGAAATACTCATCGCACCAGAGCTTAAAGGTTTCGTAATATTCAGAATGGTGGCGATCGCAAGCCGCCTTGAGGGTGCGGTGAAAGTGGGCCGCATCTTCTGCGAAGGGATAGTAAGGCGTCAGGTCAATGCCGCCCCCAAACCACCACACCGGGCCCGCCTCAAAGTAGCGATAGTTGAGGTGTACCGTCGGCACATAGGGATTTTCCGGGTGTAGCACCAGCGAGGTGCCCGTCGCAAAAAATCATGGCCCGCTGCTTCGGGACACTGATTCAAAATCGAAGGCGGCAAGGTCTTGCCCCAAACCTCGGAAAAGTTAACGCCGCCTTTCTCCAGCACGGCACCATTTTGGATCACTCGCGAACGGCCACCGCCGCCTTCCTCGCGGGCCCAGGCATCCTGCTGAAACTTGGCTCCCCCATCCACTTGCTCCAAACCCCGGCAAATCTCATCCTGAAGCTGGGTCATGAACGCCTTCACGCGTTCCCGCGAATCCTGAGGCGGTAGCGACAGCTCACCCTTGGGTGGCAAAGCCGCCTCTTGGAGCGGGACTTTACCCTGCACGGTCTGACTCACTTGGGTGGAAGGAATAGCGGAAGTCATGGAATACCCGTTCGTAAATTAAGTAAGGGTCTATGAAGAGTGGTTTTGTTATCTCTACTAATGGAATACCAGTTTTGGAAGGTTCCGGATCGCCCACCGCACGCATTTTTAACATTAGTTTGCAGTCAGATAACGCCACTCGAAACCACTGCGTCAACGATTCTGACGTGGTTCTGACCAGTCCTCAAAAAAATTCAGGGGAGTATTTTTTGTCTCTAACCGTCCTGGGCCTTTGGCAAAATCGATGACGGCTCTGCCGCTAAAATGTGAAGATACGTCAATCTTCGATCGTCATCGATTTCCACCTTTTCGTTAAATCCCTTTCAAAAATCCCCTTCAACGGGAATCCAAACATCCCATGCCTGCTCTTCTAGAAAAAACCGCTATCCTCGATGTTTTGCGTCCGGTTCAAGACCCGGAGCTGCGGCGCAGCCTGGTGGAACTGAATATGATCCGCAATGTGCAGGTGGACGGCGGCACGGTTCGCTTCACGCTGGTGCTGACCACGCCTGCTTGCCCGCTGCGAGAGTTTATTGTGGAGGACTGCAAGAACGCCGTCATGACCCTCGCGGGCGTCGAAACGGTGGATGTGGAGGTCACGGCGGAGATTCCCCAACAGCCGAGCTTGCCCGATCGCCAAGGCATCGCAGGTGTCAAAAATATTATTGCGGTGAGCAGTGGCAAGGGCGGCGTCGGCAAGAGCACGGTGTCGGTCAATCTGGCCGTTGCCCTGGCCCAGATGGGGGCAAAGGTCGGCCTGATGGATGCAGACATCTATGGCCCCAATACCCCCAATATGATGGGGCTCTCCCAGGCGGTGGTGGCGGTGGAGCAGGGGGGCCAGGGTGAGATTTTGGAGCCCGTGTTTAATTACGGCGTCAAGCTGGTATCGATGGCCTTCCTGATCGACCCGGATCAGCCAGTGATTTGGCGTGGACCGATGCTGAACGGCATCATTCGTAAGTTTTTGTATCAGGTGAACTGGGGCGAGTTGGACTATCTGATTGTCGATATGCCGCCCGGCACCGGCGATGCCCAGTTGACCCTGGCTCAAGCGGTGCCGATGTCCGGTGTGGTGATTGTCACGACGCCTCAAACCGTGGCACTGCTGGATGCTCGGCGCGGTCTGAAGATGTTTCAGCAGCTGGGTGTGCCCATTTTGGGCATTGCCGAAAACATGAGCTACTTCATTCCCCCAGACATGCCAGACAAGTCCTACGATATTTTTGGCTCGGATGGCGGCAAGCAGACTGCCCAGGAGCTGGGCTTGCCGCTGTTGGGCTGTGTCCCCTTGGAGATTCCGGTGCGAGAAGGGGGCGATCGCGGTATTCCCATTGTGATGGGCGACCCTGAGTCGGCCTCTGCCCGCGCGCTGGTGGCGATCGCTCAGCAAGTTGCGGCCCGCGTTTCTGTAATCGCTCTGGGAGGTTAAGTGATGGCGAATCCTTCCTTGCGCCGCTCTTGGCTCCAACCCTTTTTGGCCCCCTGGAAAGACCTAGATGGCTGGCTGCTCGGAGCGACTCTGGGCCTCACGGGCCTCGGGGGACTCTTGATTCGCAGCACCCAGCTGCACACGCGCGTAATCGGCTTTGAGGTGAGCTGGCTGCAGCACTGGGTGACGGGCGGGGTGGGCTTGGTTCTGCTGTTGCTGCTGACGCGGTTTCGCTACGATCGCCTCCAGCAATGGCCTTGGATCATTTACATCATTACCAATATTTCTCTCTTGATCGTCAAGTTTGTCGGCACCAGCGCCCTGGGAGCTCGCAGTTGGTTGTCGATTGGGGGGCTGAATATCCAGCCTTCGGAGTTTGCCAAAATCGGGGTGATTATCGTGCTAGCGGCGGTCTTGGGTGCAGAAGAAGCCGCGACGATTCCGGCTTTGATCCGAGCTTTGGCCATTTTGGCCCTGCCCTGGGGGCTGGTGTTTGTCCAGCCGGACTTGGGGACTTCGTTGGTGTTTGGGGCGATCGCCTTCGGTATGCTCTACTGGGCCAATGCCAAGCCGGGCTGGCTGATCTTGATGCTCTCACCCCCACTCTCTGCAATCTTGTACAGCTTTGGTGCTGATAGCAAAATTGTCATGGGTCTTTGGTTTGTCTGGCTGGTATTTATGGGCATAATTTCCTGGAAAAGCCTTCCCTGGCCGCGCATTGGCGCATTTGGGGCCGTCTTGATCAATGCCATCTCCGGCAGCATGGGCACCTGGGCCTGGGAAAATATTCTCAAAGACCACCAGCGAGCTCGTCTCACCTCCTTTCTCGATCCCAACCAAGACCCCCTGGGTTCTGGTTATCACCTGATCCAGTCCAGCATCGCCATTGGCTCAGGCCAGTTTTGGGGACGTGGCCTCAACCAGGGCTCCCAAACCCAGCTGGAATTTATTCCCGAACAGCACACTGATTTTATTTTTTCGGCGGTCGGTGAAGAATTGGGATTTGTCGGGGGAATGCTGGTGCTGCTGGTCTATTGGCTGATGTGCCTGAGGCTGTTGATCATTGCCCAGAACGCTAAGGATAACTTTGGCTCGCTGCTGGCGATCGGCGTCCTCTCAATGATTGTCTTTCAAACAATTATTAATGTCGGCATGACCATCGGGGTTTCGCCCGTGACCGGTATTCCGCTGCCCTTCCTGAGCTATGGGCGATCGGCGCTGTTGACTAATTTTATTGGCATTGGTTTGGTGGAATCGGTTGCCAATCATCGACAACGCTTTAGGTTTTAGGCGGCTGGCTTCGATGGCGTGCTCGTTCGGCGTGCTCACGAGGCCTGCTCATCCATGGGCGGTTCAGCGGCGATCACCACCTGGGGCGTTCGGCGATCGCCTCCAGCATGTTCGCCTTGAATCACTATGGTATGACTGTTGACCAGGATTAGAGGGGGTGGGGCGGTGTCCAGTTGGTTACTGCCATCATTAAGCGATATTTTCCAGCGAGCTGAGGCTTTGATCTCGGGCAGCTTCTCGCGTCATCCTGACCCGCGTCATCTCCAGTTGTGCGAGCAAGGTTCGTGTGATCTCGGCCCGCATAACCCAGACCCGCACCCAGGCCCCGCCGCTCCTTCCACTGCCCAGCGTCAGATCCAGGCCGAATTTGAGTGGCAGGCTGCTTTGGCTGCTGTACAAACCTTGGTTCAGCAGCATCTCAACATCGAGGGCACAGAATCCACCCAAGGCGTCGTGCTCTGTGGCCCCTTGCCAGTGCTGAGCGACCCCAGCGACCACCTGGCCACCTGGGTTTTTGTCGCGGATGCTCTGAATGCGCCTTTGGGGTTATCGCTGCAACTAGGTTCTCAACTGCAGCAGGGCGATCGTGCCACGGCCCCTGCTCTCCAGGCCAGCCTGGTCACCTCGGTTCCGGTTTTAGACCGCGATCCCCTGGCAGAAGAACAGTTTTGCTTGGTTTTGACCCCAGAGTTTAGCGTTGTCCTCGTTCTGGGGCAGAATGGGCTGCCCGGTTTCCAATTTTCCTTTGATCCCAGGGTGATTCAGATGTGCTGGCAGGCCCTGCTGCTGCGGGTTCGCCTCACCAATGCCCACTATGCGACCCAACTCAACCGCTTGTTTGAGCTCTTTGCACCCCAGGTTCTGGACTACCGCTTGGTGAGCGAGTTCACCCGGCATTTCACCCGATGTCTAAGCCAGCGACAGCTTGAACTCACCACAGAATTGGCAACCTTAGAAGCTCATACCAGTCCAGAGCAGGCCGCCGCTCGGCTCGGTACGGCTGAGGCGCTGGCGATTGGCGCGCTGACGGAAGAGCCTCAGGATGTGGCGCTGCTGAAGGCGATCGCCCACGAAGTCCGCACTCCCCTGGCCACCATCCGCACCCTCACCCGGCTGTTGCTGCGCCGCAAGGACTTGGCCCCGGATGTGCTCAAGCGTCTCGGCATTATTGATCATGAATGCACCGAGCAAATCGATCGCTTTGGCCTTATTTTCAAAGCCGCTGAACTGGGTCCCCAGCCCCAACATCATCCCCTGGCGGCGGTGCTCCTCGACCAGCTACTGCGCGAAGGTCTCCCCCGTTGGCAGCGTCAGGCCCAACGGCGCAATCTCCGGCTTGAGATGCAGATCCCCGAACAGTTGCCCCGCGTGGTCAGCGATCCCCAGATGCTGGATCAAGCCCTCACCGGACTGATCGATCGGTTCACCCGCCAGCTTCCGGCCCAAAGCCACCTTAATCTCCAGGTTTCCTTGGCGGGCCACCAACTCAAGTTGCAGTTCAAAGCCCGCGATCGCGACGGCAAACCGATCACGGCCACCATTGATGACGGCGGTGGCTGCCCTGGAAAATCTCGCTCCAAATCCCTGGGCCAATTGCTCTCATTCCAGCCTGCCACGGGTAGTCTTAGCCTCAATTTGGCCATGACGAAAAATATCTTTCAGGCCCTCGGCGGTAAGCTATTGATCAAGGAACGCCCCCAACAAGGCGAGGTGGTGACGGTCTTTTTGCCCCTCCAGAGCGATCTCGCTCGATGAAGCACTTGCATTTGAAGATTTTACTGATGCGTCACGGCGAGACTTGGGACAACCAAGCCCAGCGAATGCAAGGGCAGCGAGACCGCGATCCCGCCGCGCTGGCTCTCGCCTGTCGCGCCACAGAACTTTCTGGCTCAGGCCAACAGCAAGTGCTTGCCCTCGGAGGCCGTCTTGGCCAGCGACTCAAAACGGCTCAAGTGCTCCCCCAGATTTATGCCAGTCCCCTCCGCCGTAGCCGCGAAACCGTCGCGTTGCTCGCCGAGACCTGTTTTGGCCCAACCGGTCTCGGCCCAACGGTACCTTTGGCAATTCACTACGACGAGCGCCTCGCCGAAATTGACCTAGGCATTTTCTCCGGGCTCACCTGGCCCGAAGCCGAGGCCCGATATCCTGCCCTCTGTCAGACCCTGCTCAGCCAGCTGGATGCCTATCCCGTTCCCGAAGCTGAAACTCCCCAGCACTGTCATCAACGAGCCGAGGCCTTTGTTCAAGCGCTGGTGTGGAATAGCTCGGAGTCAAGTGAGATCTGGATTGTGACCCATGCTGGCATCTTAGCCCACTTGGTTGCGGCAATTCTGGGGAGCGATCGCACCTGGGGCATGGCCATCGCACCGACGGCGCTATTCGAATTTGAGCTGAATCGCGATCGCTGGCTCCTCGCGACCGAACGCCTTAACCCAGCTCTTTGGACTATCCATCACTTCAATGATACAGCTCACTTAGGCGGATGATCTGGCTAAATCGTCGTTGATTTTTTTCTAGAACAGTGACGGATCAATCCGTATTTGGACTAAATTTGGGCTAACTTGGCATCGGCTGCACATCTCCGTAGTTAATGCATCGTTAAGGCGCAGTCAATACTGGAAATCCTCGTCTGTTCTGAGTCTAGGCTGGGCTTCAGTATCTCCGCATAGCCGTTTATAAACGTTGCCAATTCAACTTCAAAATATCCGTCTCAGATGGATTAAATCCTGGCCTTAATGATGGGAAATCCCGTGTTTTCGTTCGCAGATGTCAGCAATGAATCCGTAATTCAAATGCATCGGAAGCAGCGATAATAACTTTCAATCAAAACTTTCCAGCTGCTGGGTGCGATCGCACCAAAAGGTTTGTAATTCAATACGTTCAGCCCTTTTTGTCGTGTATCAATTGCATCTTTAACAAAGAAAAATAGTGTTGGATATACTGATTTCTAGATTCTTCTTCGATCATTCATTTAATTCCAGTTGGGTTCGTATTGCGGGGTTTCACCCATCACTCGAAACAATCAATAAGATGCGATAAAACTTGAGTGGTGACTATGAGTTTTGGGGATGATAGGTTAGATTATTAGTGACCTAGCAAGAATCGTTTTTCCATACTAATCTGGTTGTTTCTGCTTCGAGATTTCTCTAAAAAGAAATTTTGAAAAAGAAAACTTTTGAGAATGGTATTCAGAGTCGTGCTTTTGGAAGTGGTTGGTTCGTAGGCTTGGGCTAGGCCTAAATTCCGGTGGCGGTTTGGGCCGTCAAAGTTTAGATGGTGTTTACTCAGGACGGTTTCTGACGGGAATGGTAATTGCAAGACTAAAGCGAGAGAGACCAATGGTTGCTGAGACATCGCAGCCAGCTCCCCTTCCTGTTGTTGAGACGTTTCATTCTATTCAGGGAGAGGGACGGTGGGCGGGCACCAGCGCCTTTTTCATTCGGTTAGCAGGCTGTAATGTTGGCTGTCCCTGGTGCGACACCAAGGAATCTTGGAATGCGGCACGGCATGCTGCTCGCGCTGTCCCGGATTTGGTGGCGGAGGCGGTCGCGTCTAAAGCTCGTATCATCGTCATCACCGGCGGTGAACCCCTCATGCATGATCTGACTGAACTGACTGCATTTCTCCGCCGCCGCTGTTTGTCGGTTCACCTAGAGACCTCGGGGGCCTATCCCCTAAGCGGTACCTACGACTGGGTGACTCTGTCGCCGAAGCCAACCAAGCCACCCCACCCGAGTATGTATCGCCAAGCCAGCGAGCTAAAAGTGGTCATCACCGCTCCGGCGGACTTTCGATGGGCTGAGGAACAAGCGAGCAAGCTGGCCCCGACTGTCGCCAAATTTCTGCAACCTGAGTGGTACTCCGCCCAGAGCGGTAAGCTGGTGTATCAGTACGTTTTGGATCATCCAACGTGGCAAATGAGCTTGCAGACCCACAAGTACGTCGGGATTCATTAGCGGTATCGCTCGCCCAGTCTGAATTGCTCCAGTCTGAATCAGCCCAGGCGAGCGGTGCTGCACGGCCCAAGGCTGTGGTGCTTTTGTCTGGGGGGCTGGATTCCGCCACTGCGGCGGCCCAGGCGATCGCCGACGGTTACGAAGTCCTAGCCCTTTCCCTACGCTATGGCCAACGGCACGAGCGAGAGCTACAGGCGGCCCAAACGATCGCCCGTACCCTCGACATCCGGCCCCATTTTATCGTCGATGTCAACTTGGGCCAGTGGGGAGGTTCCGCCCTCACGGATCTGAATAAACCCATCCCCAGCAACGGTGTTCAGCCCGGCATTGTTCCCGCAACCTACGTACCCGGAAGGAATACAGTCTTTATTGCCCTGGCGCTTTCCTTGGCGGAGGTGCAAGACGCGGTAGCGATTTATTTGGGGATCAACGCGGTGGATTACTCTGGCTATCCAGACTGTCGGCCAGAATACCTCGCGGCCTATCAAACCCTGGCGACGCTGTCCTCCAAAGTTGGTTTGGATGGACAAGCACCTCGTTTGATCGCGCCGCTGCTGGATGATTCTAAGCTCGATATTGTGCGGCGCGCCTTGGCGCTGGGCGTTCCGATCGCCGAGACTTGGTCTTGCTACCAAGGCGATCGCGAACCCTGCGGCCTTTGCGACTCTTGCCGGATCCGTGACAAAGCTTTGATTGAAGCAGGCTGCCCAGAACTGGCCACACCCATGGGACGCCAGCTGCATGAGAGTGAGCAAGTTCAACGTCTTTAAGCTCCACCGCCCGGTGACCGACCCGATCAATGACTGATCTGAATCGATGTCACCGCAACAATTTCAAAAGCGGGTGCGGGAATCGAACCCGCATCATCAGCTTGGAAGGCTGAGGTTTTACCACTAAACTACACCCGCGTAGCTATCTAAAACTAGCACACTTAAGTTCGTTTTTAAGCAGGTTTTTGCTGCGCTGTATCGCCGGACGGGTCAGGCCATAGCTCCCTGCGTGCAGCCCTGGAAGCCAGTCCGGATAACCTGCTCGAAAAGTTCCGGCCAGAATTGCAAAGAGGTGATATGGTTTAGGCCATCAATTCCTGACTTGTGCTGAAGCAGATCGTATGCGTGTCGCCTTTCCCACCTTCCAGTTTTGCTCTACAACGGTTGAAAAGCTCCGTCTCCATCGGGTTGAATGCGTCTTGGTCAGCGGTATGGTGACTAGCCTGTGTTTGATGACAGGCATTGCCTGTGGTGTTCTCTTCAATCCCAATCTGGGCGAGAAAATTAGGCCGGTGTCGCTGCTGAAGCCCGGTTCTGTACCAGAAAGCGGGATCTCTGCCATGGGCGATGCGCTACTGGAGTTGAGCAAACCCCTGCGGATTGAGGTAGTTGCCGGTGAGGGGCCATCCCAACCTGCGACGGCAGTGACGATTGTTTCTCCTGCAGAATTTCAGCCTCGGCTCGTCGAAGCGGCTCAGATGAAGGGTGTGCGGTTGTTGTGGATAACCTTGGCCGCCGGGGGGGCTTTGGTGGCGGTGGTACGCCTTGGGCCTGCTTTGCCGCTGGGGCCAAAGCGTCGTCAACCCTTGGGCGAGCGACTGGCATCTGTGAGCTTGCCAGATCATCCTTTAAGTATCAAGCACACGCTTGCGCCGCCTGTTGAACCGCAGCCCAAGCCACGCACTCGGCGGGTAGTGCCCGTGACTGCCTTGGGCGAGATGCCGGCCCGCCGGGAGAGTGGCCTGCCGGCGAGCGGAGTCATCACCGGGGTGACGACGGTGGTAATGACCGCCAATGTGAGTGGGCCGGAGCCAAACTATCGTTATTCCGTCACCCCTGCAAAACCATCGTCTCTGGATTCAGCCCCTCCCGAAGGCGCAACGACCAAATCTTCGCCTCAGCCCTCCCAGCCCAGAATCCTTAGGGTTCAGCCCCAGCACCAGCCCCGGCTAGACCGTTCGAACACACCGGACTGGCTCAAGAATCTGGATTTGCGTCAGCAGACTCCGATTAATTCTTTGTTATGAATTGGCTGTGGATTGGCTGTGGATTGGCTGTGAGATTCTTCACCCAGTCGGACGAACAGCAGTCTGATCCAGCGGGCTGCCCTGGATCCCACGCAAGTTTTACCTGACCTGAATTGCCTCGCGATCGCCCCCCGCCACCTTACCCAGGGCGACCCAGTCCTGGATCATTGTCGGTGTCCACATCCAAAAGCGATCGAAGTTCTGATTCAACGACTCCGGACTGTAGGCTGCGTCTGCCTTGATCACAACCTTGTAGAGCTCGGTCGCCTCTTTCCAGAGCTCTGCATTCTGGCCGGCTTGTCTAGACTGAGCCAGTTTTGTGTAGACCAAGGCTAGCGTGGCATAGGTTTCTAGCTTTTCTTCGTCCTGGGTCTGGGTCTGAGCAATCTGCTCGAGACTTTCCTTCAGCAAGGCCTGGGCCGTCAAGAGATTTTTTTGATCCGCCTTGGCCAGCAGCGTCAACCCATAGGCACTGCGATAGCGCAAGTTGTCCGGGCTGAGCTCCGTCAAGGTCAGCCACTGGAGCCGAGCACCATCTGAGTAGATGTCTGTGTTGCGGGGGGCTAAATCATCGGAAGCTTGACCTGAATCCGTCAGTTCTGGAGAGAGCGCGATCGCCTGAACACGAGAAAACTGCTGCCAGTTGAGGCGGCCTCGCAAAAAGGCAAGCTCCTGACGCTGCGCCTCAGTGGCTTTTTCCAGAAGAGACGCATTCAGCGCATTGACTGCCGTCGTTGCGCCGGCTAAATCGTCTTTGTCAAGCAACTTGTCCAGGGCTTGAATGACCCGTTCTGAATCGCCGGTACTGGCCCCGGCGATCGCTTCATTGCGCCATTCATCCATCGTCCGGTTATTGCCCACCAGCGCCGGATTATTCCGGTTTGCAGTTGCGCCAGGCACCGTTAAATGCTTCCCCGGCTGAGTCACGCCCCAGATACCTGCCCCCAACAGCAACAGTCCGGTGACCCCTGCAATGCTCCAACCCACGCGCTTTTGCAGGGCGATCGAGGACGGCGACTGCGGCTTCGGGCCGGGTGGGCGCGTGTCCTGAGTCTCAGTGACGACAGAAGCGCCAGATCCTGAGACGGGAAGTGGGGTGAGATCCGTCGTCGTTGAATCAGGGGTGGTGAGGTGCGGGTTCGGGTGGACATCTGGGGTCACCCAACCCAACCCGGCCCGATCTGGCTCGAAGGGATCGGCCATGCCCGTCATAGTAGGATCCTCGGGTGGAAACACCAAGGAACCATCCCTCGGATCGATCACGATCCCAATATTTGCGTCCAGGGGTGGAGCAAGTGTTGTACTCCCTCCCCGATAACTCATCGGATCCATGGCTGTTGGTAGTGGCTCTGCGGGTTCCGGTCGTGGAACTAGGTCACCCCACTCCTGGGTTGGACGCACCAAACGCCCTCCAAAGTCACTATGCAAATAGAGAATCGGCAAGGCCCAATACAGCTGATTGGAACCGTAGGCCGAAATCAGGCCCTGGCGAGCTCGACACAGGCTCAAATCCAGGGGTTGACCCAATTTGAGATTTCGATAAAACAAACGACTCAGCGTCAGAGCAACCTGATCCGGGATGCGCTCTGCCATGGCTAACACCCCTGGAATCCCGCGCCGAATCAGTGCCTCCGCCAGGGTTCGTTCCCCCTGGAGATCAAATTCGCTGCTGGTGGCGGCTTGGGTACCCAGGCAGGAGTTCAGAACCGCGAGCTGGATCCCGTTGTTGGCCAGTAAACCCGCCAGATCATCCCCGTTGAGGCTCTCGGTGAGTCCACTGCGCGAGTTGACCAGGTGCAGTCGCCCGCCCGAAGGTCCTGGGCTGCTGTGTCCAGCAAAGTGGAACACCTGGTAGGGCGCTTGCTCGAGAACCTGGGTCAATTCTTCCCGGCCCGGATGTTCCAAAATCCTGAGCTGAATATCCGGCAAAACGCCCTGACTATCACCCATTCGGTGGCTGTCGAGCTCTTCTTGGAGCTGGAGCGCTTCGCGTTTGAGTTCGAGGTTGGCCTGGTCGGTCGGAGCGGCCAGTACCATCAAAATGTGGAGAGAAGCAGGCAATGAAGCTTGAGCGGCAAAGGGCTCTCGGTGTCCAGAAATCGTATTGAGCGTGCCCTGGTAGCGCGAAAAAATGACGTCCGTGGAGGCTGCGATCGGGCGGTTGCCCGCATGTAGGACTTCCCAAGGCAACCGGGTGAGCTGCTCTGCTTTGAGACCCAACCGCAGTCGCAGGGGTTGCCGACGGTTTTGGGCGACCCCTTGGGCAATCACCCAGCTGTCGCGCACCGTGCCCTGAAACAGCGCATTGTGTAAAGTCTGCCCCAGGGCCACCAGAGCAGGCTCCGAGGAAGAACCGGCATCGGAGGAGAGGGGATCTACGGGAATGACCTCGTAGGGATCTTCCGGACTGCTCTGGAAAAACTCGGAGAGTGGATCAGTAAAAACCTGGCGAGCTAGGGCTAACCAATCCTCTACAGGCCAAGTCACCTGCTCCTCGGCAAGCGGAACCCCATTTTCGACCCGCTCTACCCGAACGTAGTATCTGTCGTCTTCAATCGGGGTGACCGATAGGTGGAATTCCTGAACCATGGCGTTTGTGCACTCCCGTCTGGGTAGAGCGAATTCTGGATGAGCGAATTCTGGATGGAATGGCCAGCTGAACTAAACGCGAAACTTGGCTGACATCAGATCGTTTGCAGCTTTCAGTTGATCACAGCCCTAGACTTGCTCGCGGCCCTCAGCTTCTTACTACAGAGATTCACGGGCAGACTCAGGACGATTCCCTATTGATATTGGCATGGGTAAAGATGAATACAAAAGAGGTCGAAACCCCTGTGTTGGTTCAAAAATTGCGATCGCCCACCCCCAAGCCTCTCGATCTTCACACAAGCTTTAAAGTTCCATCACGTCGTGCACCTAATTGTTTGTTTTGAGTCCTAATAACTCAGTAATTACACGAGATCGCTGTCTGCTATCTTGCGCAACTCTTTATCTTTATCAGACGCCAGATTCAGTCCAGAAGCTTCTGGGGCCAGGATCTAGCCCCGAAATTTAACTTGCGGAATTTAGTCTGCGGAATTGAGCTCGCGCCAGCGGTCGCGCAGCGTCTCAATCTCAAACAGCGAACGAAACCTCAGCCCCTCCTGAGCATAGAGCTGTGCCCCACCCTGCTGGCGGTCTACCAGGGCAATCACCTCTTCCACCCGATATCCGGCAGCTCGCAGACGTTCTACCGCCGTCAGCGCCGATTGCCCCGTGGTCACAACATCTTCCAAGACCACCACCGGACTGTGTTCGGGTAGGGTCAAGCCTTCAATATAAGCTTGGGTGCCATGGCCCTTGGCCTGCTTGCGGATAATCAGTGGCGCTAGGCTCCGACCTTGATAAACGCCGACAATACTGACCGCCGTCACCATCGGGTCAGCGCCGAGGGTGAGACCGGCGATCGCCACTATATCCTCGGGCAGCAGCTCCAAAATCAACCGCCCGACCGCCACCGAACCTTCAGGGTGCAGAGTGACTTGCTTACCATTAATGTAATAGGTGCTGCGTTGACCGGATGACAAAACAAAATCTCCCTCCCGGTAGGCGAGCTGGCAAAACAGGTTCAATAGGCGCTGGCGTAGGGATGTGAGATCCTCGGTGAACCACTGAGTGGATTCAGGGTTGCGTATCATGCTTTCAGTGCTAACGTATTGCTTATTCTTTGGGGAAGAATACCAAAACAGGTTCGCCTAGTGCGTTAATCTCCAGATTGATTGCGATTAATCGTGATCGCTCGATTGACGAATCGCTCGGTGTTCACTGCTCTGGTTTCACCGTTCCATCCATTATCATCGTCACCTTGAGGAGTCGGCCCATGAAGGCAGCATTCAAACTTTTGACCGTCGGGCTTGCCGTTGTAGCAGCTTCTGCCCTTGCCCCTCGTTTTGTGGCGGCTCAGGAAATTCCCGAGACCACCGCAGTCCGCGATGCGCTCACCGGCGCATTTTTCGACGATTCCCGCGACTTTTATGGCAACCAGACCGCTGTGCGTCGGATGCGGGAGTCCTTTGGTACAGGCCGGAACATTTTTCGCCGGGGCAACTATGCCGAAATCAACGTTGAGCGAGATGCCAAGCGTGTCAACGCCGTTTATAATCGCCTGATGCAAGAGCAAGTCGCCAGCGACCCGACCCTTCGCGTTATCGACTTGCCTAACCCTTTCGAGACTTCGTTGCTGGTTGAGCCGTCGTTGTACACCAATCAGGCGACGGGCACGGAGTTCGTGTTTGAGCGATCGCCCATCCGCTAAGTGCACCAGCTTTACAGCACCCCCAGGCCATCCCCCCGTAGGGACGAACGGCGGTTCGTCCCTACGGGCTCGAGCCAACAGCCGGACGAGCGCGGCCCGCTCCTACGACATCATTTCAGGTAACGGCTTCAGAACATCCAGGGTACAGGAATTGAACCTGTCTGGGGCGAATTATGAGTTCGCTGCCTAAACCGCTCGGCCAACCCTGGGGAGAGGCTCGTCGCAACAACTGCAACGATAGACCCACCCTAATATTTATACCAGCTTATCCCAAGGACGCACCTACCATGTCTGCGAACGTCTCGACAAAATCCTCTACCAACCCTATGCGACTGCGCGCTTCCCTGGTCTATACCCTGGCGATGTTGTTTTTGATGATTGTGGCCGGGATCGTGGGAATGACCCTGGGTACGACCCTGGGTCGAGAAGCCCTCAAAGGCGTAACCCAGCCCGATTTTGGCCTGAGCAGCCGCACGGCCAGCAGCAGCGAAGAGGAGGACAATGTCGAGCCGGGTCAGGTGGTGTCGTTTTTGTCCGAATCAGACATTCTCAAGCGGGTGAAGGAGCGGGTGGCCACCAAGGGCAAAGCACCTGCAACCCCCGTTGCCAATGCCGATACACCCTCAGATGAGGCCCCTGGTAAAGACGCCACCTCGGAGGAGGAGGCAAAAAAATCCCGTCCTAAGCAGATGGGGTTTCCGATTGTGAGCAAAGATGGCGGCGTGCTGATGGAGGTGGTCGGGGCTCGGCCCGAAGCAGGTTCCTGGGTGCTGGATGTGAATTTGCGCAACGAAGGCACGAAGCCGGTTCGCTTCCTGTATAGCTTTTTGGATGTGACCGACGATCGCGATCGCGCCCTCAGCGCTACCGCCGAAGACCTGCCTGGAGAACTTCAACCCCTAAGCGAAAACTTTTCTGGCACCATCCGCATTCCCAAGGCCCTAGTAGACGGCGTTGACTCACTCTCCGTTTCGCTCACCGACTACCCGGATCAAAAAATTCAGCTCAAATTAGACGGTATCCCGGTTCTTAAAACCGAATAACTCAGGATGAAACGATGACCTTGGTGGAAACCGCAGAACGCTTTGCTGCGGTCATGGCTCTGATTCTCCTCAATGCGTTCTTTGTGGCTGCCGAGTTTTCCGTGCTCTCGGTGCGGCAATCCCGAATCAATCAGTTGGTTCAAGAAGGAGATGCCAATGCCCGGACAGTGCAACGGCTGCAGCAGGGCATGGAGCGCCTGCTGTCTGCTACCCAAATCGGTATTACGCTCTCGAGCTTGGCCTTGGGTTGGATTGGCGAAAATACCGTGGGAGCCAGCGTGTCCCTCGCCCTGGCCCGTCTCCCGATCGAGGCCACTTTCAAGCAGCAGTTGATTCATGCGATCGCGCTCCCCATTGCCTTCTTTTGGGTTGCCTATATGCAAATTGTCTTGGGTGAGCTATGCCCCAAGGCCCTAGCACTGCTATATCCGGAACAGATGGCGCGATCGCTTGGCCCCTTTAGCTGGAGCATCGCCCGGTTTTTCAAACCCCTAGTCCTTTTGCTCAACCAGTCCACCCGCATTTTGCTGCGGCTGGTTGGCATTCGTTATGACCAAGAAATTGCTCCGGCCCGCCTGAGCTCCAAGGAACTCCAGCTGATCATCACCACCCAAAGCGCCTCAGGGCTTCAGGCAGACGAACGACGTCTACTCTCCAACGTGCTCGAATTTTCCAGCCTGAGTGCCAGTGACATCATGGTGCCTCGGCCTGATGCCGAGACCCTGCCCGCAACCCTCACCCTGCAAGACCTCCTGAGTGCCGTCCAAAGCACCGGCCACAGCCGCTTCCCCGTCGTCGAAGACTCCATTGACAACATCATCGGTTTAATCCAGCTCAAGGCCCTCAGCGCATCCCTACTGGAGGGAAGCATTGGCCTCGAGACCGCCCTACGCCCCTGGGTCTATCCTGTGCAATTTGTTCCGGAACACATGCCACTTCCCGAACTGCGTACCCTGATGCAGCAAAACCAGTCTGAGGCCGTCATCGTGGTGGACGAATACGGCGGAACGGCAGGCCTCATCACCCTGGCAGATGTGGTCAGCGAACTCCTAGATGTCCGAGAACAAATGGGGACCCAAGCAGATGCAGAAATCCAACAGTTGGATCCATTCACTTATCAAATCCAGGCCCAAGTCAACCTAGAAGACGTCAACGAACAGCTCGGGTTTGCGTTTCCTCTGTCTGAGGACTACACGACCTTAGGCGGCTTTTTGATTAATCTGCTCCAGCAGGTGCCCGAGCCGGGACAAGTCGCAACGTATCAGGATCTGGAAATTGAAGTGATTTCCAGTGAAGACCGAAGGCTCAATCTTTTGCAGGTGCGTCAACGTCCTGCGAGGTCAGACCCCAGCTCACCCACTGGAACAGATCGGCAGGTGCCATTCGACGAAAGCGCGTCATAGAGCAGAGGAGTCATGAAGATCGTGGCGAGAGTTTTCAGGAGGGTAAATCAGCTTCTGGGCTCAGCTCAAGTCAAGGTCAGGCCAAAGATTGAAAAAAATTGATCAGAGCGTTGGAATTCTTCACAAATAGAGACACCGTGTTAGTATCTGGATGTTCTCATCCGGGCTGAACCTCGGATCTGTTTGTGGGCAAGCCCGAGTGGTAATGGAGGGGTTCTTTCGTTCCGACCGTGGTTGAGGAGTGAATCGGAGTAAAGAGCGCATGTCCGCGAGACAAGCAGATTTTTCGACGCAATTTTGTGGCCGCAATCCTGGTCCCGTCATGCCGGTCAGGATTGGTGTTATTGGGGTTGGCAACATGGGACAGCACCATACCCGAGTGCTGAGCCTGCTGAAGGATGTTGAACTGGTGGGCGTGTCCGATGTGTCCATTGAACGCGGTCTTGATACAGCGGCTAAGTACAGCGTCCGTTTCTTCGAAGACTATTTAGATCTGTTGCCCCATGTGGATGCGGTTTGCATTGCCGTGCCGACCCGGTTTCATTACAAGGTTGGCATGACCTGCCTGAAGGCGGGGGTGCATGTGTTGATTGAGAAGCCGATCGCATCCACCATCCACGAAGCCGAGATGTTGGTGAATACAGCAGCTCTGCACCACTGTATTTTGCAGGTGGGTCATATCGAGCGGTTTAATCCTGCCTTTCAAGAGCTGAATAAGGTTTTGCAGACTGAAGATATTTTGGCCCTAGAAGCCCACCGGATGAGCCCCCACGCAGATCGGGCTAACGATGTGTCCGTGGTTCTAGACTTAATGATCCACGATATCGACTTGATGCTGGAGCTGGCCCAGGCTCCGGTCTCTCGGCTGACGGCGAGTGGCAGCCGGGCCTCAGATTCTGGCTTGCTGGACTATGTGACCTCAACGATCGGGTTTACGAATGGCATTGTCGCGACACTGACCGCGAGTAAGGTGACGCACCGCAAAATTCGCCGCATTGCAGCCCATTGCCGGAATTCGTTGACGGAAGCGGATTTTCTCAACAACGAGATTTTGATCCATCGCCAGGTGACCGGCAATTATTCGACTAACTATGGCCAAGTTTTATACCGCCAAGATGGTCTGGTGGAGCGGGTTTACACGAGCAATATTGAGCCGTTGAATGCGGAGCTCGAGCATTTTGTTGGCTGTATCCAAGGGGGAAATCAGCCTTCTGTGGGGGGTGAACAGGGGCTAAAGGCGCTGCGTTTGGCGAGTTCGATCGAGCAGATGGCCTTGGATGGCACGAGCTGGCACCACGAGGAAAAAGCCCAAGCCCAGGCTGTTGCGCTAGAGGCGGCAGCTCATGCGGAGCTGGCCCAGGGCTCGGCGGTGATTGAAGAGTTGGCGAGGGCGATCGCGGCTTCCTAGGGCGATCGGCCTGAGGATCTTCGATACCGGAGCCTACAGCAGAGTTTCTAGCTCTTGGCCCAACCGCCGCAAAATCTCCCCTGGCGGGAGCAGAAACGGCTGGTTTTTGTGAAGTGGTTCTGGGTCTGGTGAGATCTCATCTGCGGCGATCGCGTCTGCGTCAGCTCGGGTAACTAGGGGTTCAGTGGATTCCAGCGGAGTCGTGGCCTCTGGCGGAGCGGGTGCAGTTTCTAGCAACGGGGCCGCTGCGGCCAGCTCCTCATCCAGCATCTCAGAATAAATCTCTGGCAAGTAAGAACTCATGCTATTAGTCTCAATGCCATAGCCCAAACTCGTCCAGGTGGGGGAAAGGATTTCTAAGACGGTTCCAATTTGCCCCTCCCGCAGCAAGCCGCTCAAATCCTCGCCCCATTCATCCGCATTGCTAAGCCAGTCGTGGACCACTTGGTCTTGGGACTTTGGATCAAAGCGGTGGGGACGCCAGAACAGCAGGCCAGGGGGCTCGGGGTGATATTTATCGGCCTGGGCTTCCCACGTGGTTGTGATGAATTGGTAGCGCCCTGCTGCCGTTGAGCAATTGCCTGTGTTAGGTCCCACCGAAATCGTGACACAGCGATCGGGGTGGCGATCCCAGCCCCGAAAATGTTCGCCGCCATAGATGACTGAATAGGGCTTGGGCACATTCGACTCACTTGCCGAAATCGTCCGCATCAGTGCGCGAATATAGGGATCTCCGCCTTCCATGACCAGAGGAGCCGGTTTGGCTTGCTTCCACTCCCGCTCAAAAATATTGAGCGAGCTATAGCGCCAGCCAGACATCTCCAGCAGGGCCACCCCGGTGACCAGCAGCAGGACGCCCTGAACCAGGAGCTTATCTAGGGTACGGGACACAGAGCGCCGCTGGCGCTTGGATGGGGCGTTGTTTCCCGCTTGGGGGCACTGGGCCGGACAATTTGGGGGGAGGGGGGTGTTTTGAGGCCATGAGCCGGTGGGTGGGGTTCCGCAGCCATTTTTATTGATTTTTTGTGAAAACCGCTTTCTTTTCAGCCGTCCAGCTCGATAGTGGTTGCCGTAGTCGACGGTCATTGGCGGTTGAAGCGCGTGTGTCTGAAGCCTTCGTCTCTGAAGCACCTCTGCAATTTAGGGTAATTTAAGTCTGTATGGAATATTCTCCCGATTGCGATCGCCCCCGATCTCGTCTGATGCCCCCCCCGCCTCTGGTTTATTTTAGGAGAAGGTTATGAATCCGCTCAAATCTGTCAATTTGTTGTCGGGAGCCCTTGCCTTCGCGGCCCTAGGAGCCCTGACTCTCCCTGCCCATGCGGGCGTGTTGCCGACTCGAAGCTGCGCCTACGACCCCAGTTCTGGGAAGCCAAACCCCCTGGCGGGCAAAGCATTTGTTAGCATCAACGAGATCGATGGGGATACCGTTTTTACCTACCAGCCTCTGCCCACAAAGCTGAACCAGAATTCTACACGGGCGGTGGTGGCGCAGCAGCGAGAGCTCACCTTGGAAGATGTCCCTCTCGAGGAGGGACGGCAGCTCTTGGCGAGTAATGCCGCTTACTACAGCGAGTTGCTGGGCTACGACTCTAGTACAGGCTTTGGCCCGGTGAATGAGTCTTTGACGTGCTGGTCTAACGCGGACAGCGATTCGACTGGATCACCTCTCCGTTCCCAAGGGTTTAGCACGACTCCGAATGCTGGGGCTTCCCCGCAGACGGTCTTAGCGGATCCAAGACCTGCGTTCGTCAAGCCCAACAAGACAGCGAGTTCGTCGGCTGGGGCTGGAACACCTGAGGCGGGGACGCCGCCGCCAATTGTGCAGACCCAGGCGACGACCCAGACTCCGGTTCCACCGCCCACTCGCCCGCCTGCCCCAACAACGACAGCAGCGGTGAGTTCCCCTCGTAAGAACTCGATCGCGAGCCTACCTGACGGCGCTTACCGGTTTTGGAACGGCAAGACGGATACTCCCGAGGTCAGCGACGACCGGCTTTTGAAGGAGGGTGGGGTGTTGTTTATTTTTCGGAAGCAGGGCGATCGCATCACCGGCAATTTTGCCTACATCGATGGCGAGGACTCGGCCTGCGTCTTTGGTTTTGCCAATCGCGACACCGTTTCAGGGTTTGCTTATCCCTACAGCAACACAGTTCAAGATGTGAAAGAAGTATTTGTTAATCTTGGGCCCGCGAATTTTCTTCGGGTGCGTCGAGCCAGTAAGACAGGAAATGTCAACTTTTATCGTAGTGCACTACTCGACTTGAAAGACTTCAATCAAATTAATTTAGGCCCGGTATTGCCACCGAAAAACTGTCAGGCTTAGATATCTGAACTGCGCCAACCCACGAATCCACAAAATTCCAACGAAGTCCAATCGACCAAAAATCGGTTGGACTTCGCTTTTGAATCCCTGAGCATGAGTTAGCTCAATGAGTATTGAATTCGTTGTCAGTTATTCGTTGTCAGTTATTAGTTGTCAGTTGTTAAATGTACGTCGTTAAACTTGCGCGGTTAAATTTACTTTTTGCCATTTGTTTTTTGCCATTTGTTTTTTGCCATTTGTTTTTTGCCATTTGTTTTTTTCTTTAATTTTTGCGATTGAATTTGTCTGGTTAATTTTGCATGAATTTTGCATGAATATTTATGCTTGAAACAGTATTTGATCGTGAAGCCAGAGGGCTGGCTGCGATCGGAATGATTCTGGCTTTGAAGTAGAAATAAAGAATGGAATTCTTTCTGACGGCTTGCGCCTTAACCCCGAAAACTCGGGAACATTGAAGTCAGTCTAAAATCATGGCCTGCCGACTTTCGCTCCCCAAAGTTCTCTGCAGGCCAGCGTTTTCAAGTCTTCGTGCTCCTCACTCCATGAATTTTATTTTTCGCCGCTGGGTGTTGTTAGCCTCGGTTCTGCTGCCTGTTTACTTAGGGGGGTGTAGCGATTCAGAATTATCCGACTCGGAATTGTCCGATGCTGGGATGTCCAATGCAGCAATGGCTGATGTCGCGGCCTCCGAGCCCGTCAACCCAGCGCCGCTCTGGAATGGCGGTGCAGCGGAGGCGGCTTCCTTGCCCTCTCCAGAAGAGACGTTTAACACCGCTTTGATTGTGGGCGATCGCGCCGCCCAAACCGCCCAAACCGCTCAAACCACAACCGACTGGGAGCTAGCTGCCGCCCGCTGGGAGCAGGCGCTGAATCTGCTCAAGGCCATTCCCAGCAACAGTAGTCTCTTTGGAGATGCCCAAAGCCAAATTCAAACCTACGACGCCCAATTGCAGGAAGCCCGGAGTCAACTCGCGGCGTTGCGCGGTTAGCGAGTCCGATACACTCAATGCACCCCAACATTAAGATGACGAGCTGACGTCGGATCGAAATGGAAAATTGGCGTGGCTGATCGGCTTGATTAAATCTCGGTCACTAAGCAGATCGCGGCGCAAATGGTGCGAACTTAGCAAATGATGAACGGCGATCGCACCCCTGGGATCCAAGTGATAAGATCGAATTCCCGAAATCCCGACTGGGTTTCTCGGGAGTGTTGTGGAAAGGCCTATGTGTGGAGAGCGCGTCTCTTAAGGATCGCGAGATCGCGTAACTGCACCGCTGTCTTCATTCACAGCCCGTCATGCACAGCTCGTCATTCACCGCCCATCGTCAGCCTCTAAATCATGTCCCCAGTCGCCGCATCACCCCAAAAAGTCTCGAAAGTCGAAGGCATCAAAGAACGCAGCAATTTTCTTAGAGAGCCTGTCGCGACCGAGCTCCGCCAGGACACCACGCATTTCAGTGAAGATGGCATCCAAATCCTCAAGTTTCATGGCTCCTACCAGCAGGACAACCGAGATAACCGGGTCAAGGGCCAGGAAAAGGATTACAGCTTTATGCTGCGCACCCGGAATCCAGGAGGATTTATCCCGCCGCAGCTTTACTTGGCGATGGATCGGCTCTCGGACCAGTACGGCAACCATACAATGCGGGTTACGACCCGACAAGGCTTTCAGCTCCACGGCGTGCTCAAGCGAAATTTGAAAACGGTAATCGCCGAAATGGTTCGTAACCTAGGTTCGACCCTGGGAGCCTGCGGTGACTTGAATCGCAACGTGATGGCACCGCCTGCGCCGTTTCGCGATCGCCCCGACTATCAGTTGGCCTGGGAATATGCCGATCGCATCGCCGACTTGCTCACCCCTCAAACCGGGGCCTATTACGAAATTTGGCTTGATGGCGAAAAAGCCATCAGCGCCGAAGAAGCCCCGGAGGTCAAAGCAGCCCGTCAAGGCAATGCTCAGGGCAATGCTCAGGGCAATGCTCAGGGCAATGCTCAGGGCAACGGCAACGGCACAATTATCCAAGACAACGAAGAACCGCTCTACGGCATCCACTACATGCCGCGCAAGTTTAAGTGCGCCGTGACCGTACCGGGGGACAATTCCATTGATATTCTTACCCAGGATGTTGGTCTGGTCGTGATCCTGAATGCCCAGGGCGAGCTTGAGGGGTTTAATGTCTACGCGGGCGGTGGCATGGGTCGCACCCACAACAAAGAGGAGACGTTTGCGCGTACGGCGGATGCCATTGGCTATGTGGAAAAGGCCGATATCTACGATTTCGTCAAGGCGATTTTGGCGACCCAGCGGGACTATGGCGATCGCGTCAATCGTCGTCAATCGCGCATGAAATACTTGTTGCACAACTGGGGCGTCGAAAAGTTCCGTGCCCAAGTCGAAGGCTACTTCGGCAAGCCCATTGCCCCCATGAAGTCCTTACCCGCCTGGAAATATGAAGACTTTCTCGGCTGGAATGACCAGGGCGATGGCAAATTGTTTTTGGGTATTTCGATTCAAAATGGTCGCGTTAAGGACGATGGCAGCTTCCAGCTCAAAACAGCCCTGCGCCAGATCATTGAGCAATTTCAGTTGCCCATGCGCCTGACCGCCAATCACAACGCAATTTTGTACGAGATCAACCCAGCAGACAAAGAGGCCATCCAGGCGATCCTGAACCAGCATCAAGTTCTGAGCGAAGCGGAAATTGATCCCCTTGAGCGGTTTGGCATGGCCTGCCCCGCTCTGCCCACCTGCGGCCTCGCTATTACCGAATCGGAGCGCGCGCTGCCGGGGATCCTGGAGCGGATTCGGGGCGTTTTGACCAAAGTCGGCCTGAAAAATGAGCATTTTGTTGTGCGAATGACGGGCTGCCCCAACGGCTGCGCTCGGCCCTACATGGCAGAACTGGGCTTGGTGGGCAGTGCGCCTTTGACTTACCAGCTCTGGCTGGGCGGCTCGCCCAACCAAACGCGCTTAGCTCGCACCTACACCGATAAGCTAGCGGATGCGGAGATTGAAACCGAGCTGGAGTCCATGTTTGTGATGTTTCGCCAAGACCGTAAACGCGGTGAGAGCTTTGGGGATTTTTGCGATCGCATCGGCTTCGATGCCCTGCGCACGTTCTCCGTCCAATACAAAGAAAATCCTGCCGCTTTCCGCCCCAAACAAGGCGCATCGCGCAGCGCTGGCGCGTCGAGCTGTCGCCAGACCTACACAACCGGCTCAAAAGTAAAGCAGATATCCAGGGCAAGTCCTTGCGAGATCTCGCGGCAGACGCTTTGGAAGATTACCTTAAACAGCAGCAATAATCAGGTCTGTCAAGGCGCTTTGCAGTACTCTAACCCTAGCCAAGAGCTGGGGTGGTGGTGTAGCAGAGCACAAGCAAGCAAGGCGTCGTTTGGGACGAACGTAGTCCGTCCCAAATGGTACCCACCCAAAAACTTTCTAGAACACCAAATAGCTCTGCAGCAGTAAACAGCGGCCAGTTTGATCTTGAGCTCTTCGAGAAATCTTCGAGAAATCTTTGAGCTGTTGCAGGCTTTTCATTTTCTCTACAGGAATATTTGATGTACGAGAAGAGAGGTCTAACCCCTTTTTCTGTTTGACTGAATTGCTGTTTTGTTCAGCCAAATTTCGGTAATTTTAGTCGGGCAGAAATGGTTTAATTCAGTACAGTAAAAACATCAGGCTCTGAACTACAATCCATGCAGTTTAGAGGACGCGGCTCAAAATTTACTAAATTTACCGTTGACCTTGGAGAGACATCATTCGACCGAGCAGACGTCGTAAAAATTGAGCCCCTCAGGGATTTCCAAAGGCATCCTCCCACCGGCTGCAGCCATGAAATCATCACTTGCCCTCGCATTACTTGTTGACGCGACCCAGTCGTGCGATCGCCTCAACTACCTGCTTGACCTCGCCTCGTCGCTCCAGCAATTGGGCCACCGTCCCCACGTTTTTGCCCTAGTGGTCGTGGGAGCGCCACTGTCGTGGCTAGATAGCACCAGCCCAGTGCCCATTTACCCCGTTGTCAGCCATCCCTGCCCGTTTGGCCCCGATGATTTAATTCGCCAGCGGATTCAAGAATTTGTTGATCACCTAGAGCACAGGCCCCAGAGCTACGACATCTATCACGCCCAAGACATGATTAGCGCCAGTGCCCTGACTCTAATGCAAGGCCTAGGATTTATCGACCAGTTTCTCTACACCGTTCACGAACCCGATCTTGCCAATGAAACTTACCTCACTCCCGAGTTTAGGACTTATCACCACCGAGCGGTACGTGCGGCAGAATACTGCCTCTGTTTTAGTGATGACCAACAGCAGTTTTTAGAGGATCAATTCAGCGCTCACACTCTGCGCCTTGCAACGCCTCCCCTGTCTCGAGTCCAGCGCCGCCGCAGGCGCGATGCCCTGAGTCAAGGGCGAACCAGTCGCCCACCCTCCGACCCAAGAGCCGATTTACATCAAGTCGCTGTTGAGCAGCATTTGACGTTGTATGAAGCGCTGTCTGAAGCGTTGCATCAACACTCCCATACCTACGCAGGCTCCCGTGGGTCTTGGGCGCTGCACTATCAGTAGCTCTTCTCCAGTTCCGCCCCGTCCTGCACGGTTGCATCCGCCGGGTCGATTGATCCGTCCTCGCAGTTTCGATTTCTAGTCGGCGATTAGACTAGAGAGGCTTATTCATAAACGCAGAGGGCAGCACGATGACCGGAGCTAACAACGGCGATTCCTCAGGCCGTTCACGTCACAATCGTCCCCAGGGACGAGATGCTGCGGATCGTTACCCGACAGATAACTCTGATGATTACCCAGCGGATGATTATCCAACAGAGAATTATCCAACGGACAACAACTACCCGCAGGATTTGCCTCGCACCGAGCCGGCCTATCCTCGCCATGCTTACCCTCCTTATCCGGCAGAACACCCCTTGGCAGAAGTCGCAGACGATCGCGCAGATGCCGCCAATTACGACCGCCGTCGCCAAGCCCTAGAGCTAGAAGCTGAAGAGCATCGCCTACGCGAGGAGGAACGACGGTCTAAGCTTGCCCATCTGAATTTTGTCGCAGGTCGTCTCACCAAGGCCGTGTATTTTTTGACCGGAGCCCTGGAGGTGTTGCTGCTGTTGCGGTTTGTGCTGCGTCTGTCCGGTGCCAATGCTCAAAATACCTTCGCAAGTACGATTTATAGCCTTTCAGAAGCCTTCGTTGCACCATTTTCGACGCTTTTTGTTAGTCCGAGCTGGGGGGGCGATCGCTATATTTTCGACTTTAATCTGATCGTCGCGATCGTGGTTTACGGCTTAATGGGGCTATTGGCCAGTCGGTTGATCCAGGTTTTTGTGGGGAGTGGCGATCGCTAGAATTCCCATAGAAAACGATCTGGATCACTGAGCACCGAAATATGTTCGGTATAAACTGATGGTCACCAAAATTATTATGAACAACTCGGTTGTCGAAGGATAATGACCGATTAAGGTGAGTTTGCTCAGACCCTGACGCAGCAACCAATCTCTATGGGACCACAACTCGCTCGCATTCTTGTGGTAGAAGACTATCCATTGCTTTTGGATGGAATTGTTAATTTGTTGGAAAAGCACTATCCGGATGCAGACATTTGGACCGCCAGCTCCGTGCGGGAAACTTGGGCTCAGCTGGAGCTTAGCTTGCCGGATTTGGTGGTGTTTGACTTGGCCATTCCCACCGATGAACAAGATCAGCAGCAAGCGCAGCCGGAAACAGGAATTCGGTTGCTGAAGCAAATCATGCAGCAATATTCCCAACTCAATATTGTGGTACAGAGTACCTATACAAAGGCGTTGGTGAGGATTATTCCACAGATTGATGAGCACCTGGGTGGATTTACGATTATTGAAAAAAGCCGTTCTAGCCAGGAAGTACTTGAGCGGATCGAGAGTGCAAGACGAGGCTATACCAATACCCAAGAAATTCGTAAGCTTCAATCTGGAGTCGAAGTGAAGCCCGAATGGACTGATGTTCTTACTTTGGCATTTCAGGAAGGCCTGCAAGATCGGGCGATCGCCCAACGGATGAATGTTCAAATCGGTACGATTCGACACTATTGGCGCAAGCTTTATGATGTTCTAGAAATTGACCTAGAAGCAGAGCGCAAGGTAGGACGAAATCTCCGTACAGTTTCTGAAATTAACGCTCGGCATAAAGGCTTGATTGATTAGAGCTTGATTGATTAGAGCCTGATTAATTAGAAGCTAAAGAATTTGTATTGAATGAACTCCTAATTTTCGAAAGTGGAGAGTTTTGATGCTTCGAACTAGATGGAGTCAGCTCAAACAAATGCTGATTCAGCAATCTTTGGGGATTGGAGCGATCGCCTTTTTGCTGTCGCTCAAAGCTACGGGTGTTTTGCAGGCGATCGAACTCAATCAGCTCGATCAATTTCTAAAACTTCGGCCTGAAGAGACTGTAGAAAACAGAATTTTGCTCGTGAAAATCGATCAGCTCTATCTCGATCGGATGCAGCACAAATATTCCGATCGCGCTGGCCTTGAGTATCAAGCTCTCGCCGATTTAACGCAACTGATTTTGGCTAGTCAACCGGCCACTGTTGCTCTTGATATTCCTGTTGTTCGGCTTTCTGGCGATGGGCAGGATAATTTACTCCGTCTCTTCGAGCAATATCCAGAACTGATTACAGTTGAAAAAGCATTCCGCCCCAGAATTCCCCCCATCTCTAGTATTCCAGCCCAACAGCTTGCCTTTAATGACTTTCCCATTGATCTAGATGGTAATGTGCGGCGTACATTTCTCGTTTCTTATACAGCAGAACAGGAGGAAATTAAGTCCTCTCTCTCGTTTCGGCTAGCGGAACTCTATCTCGATAAAATGCATGGCATTGGGGTGAGCAATGGCCAGCGAGATCCAGATGCCCCACAATTTGGTGAGGTGGAGATTCCCCGATTAAAGTTGAATCGAGAGCCTTATTTGGGCGATTCCAATATCGATGGCATTCAAACAATCATCTCATTTCGTCAGCAAAATGCAGCCTTTGAAGCGATTACAGCAAGTGCAATCCTAGAAAATTCGGATCAGAACGAACGAATTCAGAACAAAATTGTCATCGTCGGCATCACAGCCCCCAAATTGACAACCTCCCTAAATACGACTTTTCCCAAGGTTCGATTAGGGGAAGAAGAAATGATTGGGAACGGTATGCTGGGCATCGAACTCCAAGCTCATGCAACCAGCCAAATTCTGAGTTCGGTTCTAGACAATAGGGCTTTGATTCGAGGAATCAGTCAAACTTACAGCTATGGTCTCCTGTTGATGTTTGGCATCGCTGGATGTGCCTTAGGCCGGAGCTCAAAAAATGTTTTTGTCAGTCTGCTCGGCTTGCTGATTGCTGCATTCGGCCTATGGATAGTCTGCTATCTAATTTTTCTGACGTCCGGGCTTTATCTCCCTCCTGTGGTCAATCTCTTGATGTTGACCGTCACAGCCCTAATCTACATGCTTCTATCTCAGCGTGAGATTGCTGATCAAGAAATTGCAGCAGAACGAAAGGTTCTAGAGCTTGCTGCCCAAGACCGAGACAGCCGATGGCAAGAGCGTCGTCGGGCGATCGAAGATGTGTTTGGAGAGATCCACAATGGCCCGCTACAAATGCTCTCCATCACCCTGCGTCAAATTCAGGATGGGGAGACCTCGATCGCTAAAATTGAAACTCAGCTGCAAGCACTCAACCAGCAAATTCGCCTGGTTGGGGAACATCTCAAACGAGAATCCCAGATTGAGGCCCGTCAGAGTTTACTGTGGGGTAATCAACAAATCGATCTGAATCAACCTCTGCATGAACTGCTCTATGAAGTCTACACAGTCAGCTTGCAGGCAGATTGGCCCAATTTCAGAAATTTAAAAGTCAAATCACGTTCATTTGATCCTCTGGGTCAAGCTCAATTGAGCAATGAAGAAAAAGATTGGCTCGGTCGCTTTCTCGCAGAGGCGATTTGCAACGTTGGTAAACATGCCCATGGGGCAACGCGGTTGGTTGTGCGAGGACAAAGATGTTCTGAACGCTACACCCTATCCGTTGAGGACAATGGCTACAATGGCCACAACGGAGATATAGTCCTGGGCGATCGCGCAGGTGGCGGCACCAAAATGGCTCGGGAGCTAGAGTGCCGCATGAATGGAACATTTTCACGGGAACAGCTCTCTCCCCAAGGGTTTCGCTGTATTTTAAGCTGGTCTCTTCAGTCCAGCAAAAACGTGTAAGAAGCTTGTGTAAAAAATTCTTTTTTCACCACTCTCGTTTATGCTAGGGTGTCAAGCCCCGTGGATGCTTGTATATATTACAGCCTTGATTGTTACCCTACTAGATTCAGTATTCTTAAGGTGCTAGCCTTGTGTGTCCTATTCCTATGAGTCTTATTACTAAAGTTCAAGTTAGCTTGATGGCGATCGCGCTGATTTTAAGCAGTTATCCGCCCGTAGCCGTCGCGAATGGCTATCAACCTCAAAAGGATGACTCGACAACGCATACCGGTAAAACCGGTAGTTCTAGCCGATAGGCTTCAGAAAGCGTAGACCAGAAGAAAACAGAGACCTTAAACAAAAGTGCAATGCTCCACAACAAAAGCTGTAGCATCCCGTTAAACAAAGCAGCCACGAGATTGCCAAGGAAGATCAATGCCTGACTGGAGAGCTTGCTCTACAGTTAGTATCAGTAATTTTGCTGCAGCGAAATTACTGATACCAAGCCCTGAACTGTCTTAGGAGCTGCTCACCATGGAACCGATTACGATATTTGCGTTGGTGTGTATCGTGGCTGTGATCTCCAAGGGAACCCTGTTTCCCGAACCCACTAAACCCAAGCCGACGGAAGAGGAAAAGCTAGCCGAAGCCCTAACGCTCATCCTGAAAAAAACGATCACCCCCACCCCCTCTTCGGATGCCTAGGGATTCGGGCCCAGCGAACCGACAAACCCGCCCCTGCAATAACCAGTTCTGCAAGGGCCAGGTTTGAAAGGGCCAGGTTTGCAAGGGCTAGCTTTTCTAGAGCGCATTCAACAACGCCTTGGTTTCCTCAGTGTGGAGACGAGCACCCAAGCTGGTCACGAGCTTTGAGGAAGCCAAGGAACCCAGACGACCCGCGTCGGCCCAGCCCATTCCGTGGGTGATGCCATACAGAACGCCGCCCGCATACATGTCACCGGCACCGACCGTGTCGATCGCCTTGACCGGATAGCCTGCGATTTCCAGTAGATTCTCACCGTCGAAAATGACTGAGCCCTTAGGGCCGAGGGTAATGGCAAAGGTTTTGGCGAGGGTTTTGAGGTGGGCGATCGCCTCTCCCAAATCCTCCGTCTCAGCCATGGCCAACGCTTCACTCTCATTGGCAAACAGCAAATCTACGCCCGCGCCAATCATCTCTCGCAGCCCGTCTTTAAAGAACTTCACCATATTCAAATCCGAGAGCGTCAGGGCCGTTTTTTGGCCTGCGGCGGTGGCCAGTTCACGGGCTTTGATGGCGGCTTGCTTGCTGGTTTCACCTGTGACGAGATAGCCCTCGATGTAGGTGTATTGGGATTTGGCGATCGCCTCCCCATCTAGCTCCTGATCCGAAAACGTTGCCGAAACCCCCAAGAAGGTGTTCATCGTGCGATCGGCATCCGGCGTCACCAGCACCAGACACTTACCCGTAATTCCATCTCCAGGCGTTTGCTGCTGCAAATTCGTCGCCACGCCGCAGTCAAGCAAATCCTTGAGGTAATACTGGCCAAAGGCATCATTGGCCACCTTGCAAGAATAAAACGCCTGCCCACCAAACTGGCTAATGGCAATAATCGTATTGGCTGCAGACCCCCCGGAGGTTTGCTTCGTCGCCCTATCCGAGAGATGGGACAGAATTTTGTCCTGGGTCTCCTCATCCAAAAGCGTCATGACCCCCTTATCGATATCCAGGGATTGCAGCGTTTCGACCGAAACCTCGCACTCAATGTCCAGCAGGGCGTTGCCCAAGCCATATACGTCGTACCGCGCCATCGTCATTCCTCAGCCTTTGTGCGTACAAGTTGAATGTAGAGATAAAAATCTTACCTCTTAACAAGATAAACCCCAGACAGACAAACCCGAGACAGACACGTCCCAGCCAAACAAAACCCACAAAAACAAAGCCCCAGCCAGAGCGGGAGCTTTACGATCTCATCCAGGTGCAGGGCATCTCAGCCCAGGAGAACACTCAAAACTCACGTACGAAAACGCCGCTTGTTTTGCCGGTGGCGAGCCACCAGCTTGCGCTTGCGCTTTTCAATCGGGGTCTCAAAATGGCGGTGCTTGCGCATCTCAGCAAAAATGCCGGCCTTCGAGACCTCTCGCTTAAAGCGGCGGAGCGTCGATTCAATCCCTTCACCATCACCCGGTATTACTTGGGTCATCTAAATCTCATTCATAATCAACTGCAACATGCTTGCTCCAGGATACCCTCCAAGGCAGGGCTTCTGTCGAGCCGTCCAAACTATTGACGAGGTTTGGCCTTATTCACTTTCAAATCTCGGCCCATCCACTCTGCGCCGTCTAGAGCTTCGATCGCAGCCGCTTCTTCTGAGTCACTAGCCATTTCAATAAACGCAAAACCTCTGAGACGACCGGTGTCACGATCGGCAACCAGGTGAGCCCGCTTGACCGTGCCATACTCAGCGAAAACATCGGTCAAATCGTCTTGGGTCACGTCGAAGGACAGATTCCCGACAAAAACAGACATAAAAACGCTCCAGAACAAAAGATGAAGAGAACTTTCAGATCCGGAGAAACGCATTTTATAACGAATAACAAAACCGAAAATAATCCTGTACTAGAAAAATACCACACTAGCGGGCGAGGGATTCGATAATCCGCTCCCAAATTTCGAGCGGTGCCGAAACTGTAAAGTCCTCAAACAGGGGTTTTCCGTCGGTTTTAACGACGTTAATTTGAAACGTATCCTTATAGGTAATCAGCCCCTGGGGCACCCCCCCCTCACCATAATATTGCGCCCAGAGAATCGCTTCTAGGCCAAATTGGTGGGGATCTCGAATAATGTAGTCCTCCCCGGCCCCAGGTTGGCCCACGTACCGTCCGTATTTTGCAAATAAATACTTTGCCATAGACCCATCATAAGCGCCCATCCGATCCGGACGAACTAAACTCACCGAACCGACGGAAAGCCGCTTCGCCTGTCCTAGGCCAGCCATCTTCCTTAGAGCAACAACACAAAATGATAATCTCAGATGCAAACAACAAAGCCCCCGCCTCGGCGGGGGCTTTGCCTTGTCCTAATTAAGGGCGAGCGGCGTTAACCAAACTTACCTGCCGTGGAGGCAATTAGGAAGGCAGCGTAGGTCAAGACAAAGCCCACAGAGAAGTGAGCGAGGCCAACCACCCGTGCCTGAACGATGGAGAGTGCGACGGGCTTGTCCTTCCAACCAATCAAGTTGGCCAAAGGCGTGCGCTCGTGTGCCCAAACGATCGTCTCGATCAGCTCTTGCCAGTAACCTCTCCAGGAGATCAAGAACATAAAGCCGGTCGCCCAAACCAGGTGTCCAAAGAGGAACATCCAGGCCCAGACAGACAGATTGTTCGTGCCGTAGGGGTTATAGCCGTTGATCAGCTGAGAGGAATTGAGCCAGAGATAGTCTCTGAACCAACCCATCAGATAGGTCGAAGACTCGTTGAACTGAGCGACGTTGCCTTGCCACAGCGCCAGATGTTTCCAGTGCCAGTAGAAGGTGACCCAGGCGATGGTGTTCAGCGCCCAGAACAGCGACAGGTAGAAGGCGTCCCATGCGGAGATGTCGCAGGTGCCACCTCGGCCTGGGCCGTCGCAGGGGAAGCTGTAGCCAAAGTCTTTCTTGTCGGGCATCAGCTTGGAGCCGCGCGCATCCAACGCACCTTTGACCAAGATCAAAGTGGTGGTGTGCAGGCCGAGGGCGATCGCATGGTGAACCAGGAAATCGCCAGGGCCAATGGACAAGAACAGCGAGTTGGTGCCACTGTTCACTGCGTCGAGCCAACCGGGCAACCAGACGTTGCCGTAGTTCGGGTAGGCAGTATAGGCAACGCTATCCGGGTTGGACAACAACACATCGAAGGCATACATGGCCTTGCCCGAAGCTGCCTGAACGAACTGCGCGAACACAGGCTCAATCAGGATTTGCTTCTCAGGGGTACCAAACGCGACCGTTACGTCGTTGTGGACGTAGAGGAAAAGCGTGTGGAAACCGAGGAACAGAGAGACCCAGCTCAGGTGAGAGATGATGGCTTCTTTGTGTTGCAGAACGCGATCGAGGACGTTGTTCTTGTTCGCCTCGGGGTCATAATCCCGAATCAGGAAGATGGCACCGTGAGCAAACGCGCCCACCATGATAAAGGTCGCAATGTACTGGTGATGAGTGTACAAGGCGGCTTGCGTGGTGTAATCCCGCGCCATAAAGGCGTAGGGCGGCAGCGAGTACATGTGCTGAGCAACCAAGGAGGTGATCACGCCAAGCGAAGCTAGGGCGAGGGCCAACTGGAAGTGCAGCGAGTTGTTCAGTGTGTCGTAGAGACCCTTGTGGCCTTCACCCAAACCCCTGCAGGCGGTTTGTGACCGTCGAGGATTTCTTTGATGCTGTGGCCAATACCGAAATTGGTTCGGTACATGTGACCCGCAATGATGAAGATGACGGCGATCGCCAAGTGGTGATGCGCCATATCCGTCAACCACAACGACTCCGTCTGAGGGTGGAAACCGCCCAGGAAAGTCAAAATTGCGGTGCCAGCGCCCTGGGATGTCCCAAAGAGGTGGCTAGCGGTGTCAGGGTTCTCGGCATACGCGCCCCAGTTGCCACTGAAGAACGGAGCCAACCCTGCCGGGTGGGGCGCGACGGAGAGGAAATTATCCCAACCGACGTGCTGGCCGCGAGATTCAGGAATAGCAACGTGCACCAGGTGACCTGTCCAAGCTAGGGAGCTAACGCCGAACAAACCCGCCAAGTGGTGGTTCAGTCGGGACTCCGCGTTCTTGAACCAGGCCAAGCTCGGACGGAACTTGGGCTGAAGGTGCAGCCAACCGGCGAACAGAAAGATCGCCGACAGGATCATCAAGAAGATGGAACCCTGATAGAGTTCTGCGTTCGTGCGCATACCGATCGTGTACCACCAGTGATACACGCCGGAATAGGCAATGTTGACAGGAGAAGAAGCGCCCGCTTGGGTGAAGGCGTCGATCGCGCCTTGACCAAACTGGGGATCCCAAATCGCATGAGCGATGGGACGGACATTCAGCGGATCTTTGATCCACTGCTCAAAGTTGCCTTGCCAGGCGACGTGGAACAGGTTGCCGGAGGTCCACAAAAAGATGATTGCCAGGTGACCGAAGTGGGAGGCGAAGATCTTTTGGTAAAGATTCTCCTCTGTCATGCCGTCATGGCTTTCAAAGTCGTGAGCCGTTGCAATCCCGTACCAAATCCGACGAGTTGTCGGATCCTGGGCCAGATCCTGGCTGAATTTAGGGAATTTAGTTGCCATAAGTCAGTTGCTCACCTCATCCACTCACTGCAATGATTCGCGCTAGGAAGAAGGCCCAGGTTGTGCCAATTCCACCCAACAGATAGTGAGCCACACCCACTGCACGGCCTTGAGTAATACTCAATGCGCGCGGCTGGATTGCCGGAGCAACCTTCAGCTTGTTGTGAGCCCAAACGATCGACTCAATTAGTTCTTGCCAGTAGCCACGGCCGCTGAATAGGAACATGAGACTAAAGGCCCAAACAAAGTGAGCACCCAAGAAGATCAAACCGTAGGCAGACAAGGCGCTGCCGTAGGAGGTGATCACCTGAGAGGCTTGTGCCCAGAGGAAGTCTCGCAGCCAGCCGTTGATCGTCAGGGCGCTGGTGGCAAAGTTGCCGTTGGCGATGTGCGATACGGTGCCGTCTGCATTGACGGTTCCCCAAACATCCGACTGCATCTTCCAACTGAAGTGGAAAATCACAATGGATAGGGAGTTGTACATCCAGAACAGACCCAAGAAGACGTGATCCCAACCAGAAACCTGGCAGGTACCACCACGACCGGGGCCATCGCAAGGGAATCGGAAACCGAGACTTGCTTTATCAGGGACGAGTCTGGAACTGCGGGCATACAAAACACCCTTAAGCAGAATCAAAACCGTCACGTGAATCGTGAAGGCATGGATGTGGTGAACCATGAAGTCCGCAGTGCCAAGGGCAATGGGCATCACAGCCACTTTTCCACCCACTGCAACGATACCGCCGCCGAAGGCATGGCTGACGACGTCAGTTGCGCCGGGTGCGGTGCTGCCACCTGCTGCTGCAGTGTGGATGTTCTGGATCCATTGGGCGAAAATCGGCTGAAGCTGAATCGCGGTATCCGAGAACATGTCTTGGGGACGTCCCAAAGCACGCATGGTGTCGTTGTGGATGTAGAGACCAAAGCTGTGGAAGCCGAGGAAAATACAAACCCAGTTCAAGTGGGAGATGATGGCGTCACGAACGCGCAGGACGCGATCGAGCACGTTATCCACATTCTTGGCAGGGTCGTAGTCACGCACCATAAAAATGGCGGCGTGAGCACCTGCACCCACAATCAGGAAGCCGCCAATCCACATGTGGTGGGTAAACAGCGACAGTTGTGTGGGGTAGTCGATGGCAATGTAAGGATACGCAGGCATGGAGTACATGTGCTGCGCCACGATGATGCTGACGGAACCGGCCATTGCCAGGTTGATGGCAAGCTGAGCATGCCAAGAAGAGGTCAGCACTTCGTAGAGACCGGTGTGGCCTTCGCCGCCAAAGAGAAGCGGATCGCCTTTGTGGGCGTTGAGGATCTCTTTGATGCTGTGACCAATGCCCCAGTTGGTGCGGTACATGTGACCTGCGACCAGGAACATGACGGCGATCGCCAATGGTGATGGGCAATGTCCGTCATCCACAGGCTGCCAGTCACCGGGTTCAGACCACCTTTGAAGGTGAGCAAATCCGCATACACGCCCCAGTTGAGCGTGAAGAAAGGCTTGAGGCCTTCGGCAAAGCTGGGATAAAGCTGGGAGATCAGGCTCACGTCAACGAATTGATGGGGGAGCGGGATATCCGCCACCGACGCGATCGTCTTGCCGTTGAGCGTCAACGGTGAACCCGCATCAATGGCATCCATCAGCTTGGTCGCAGGCAAGGACACATGGATCAAGTGACCTGTCCAGCCCAAAGAACCCAGGCCAAACAACCCCGCAAGGTGGTGGTTGAGCATGGACTCGACGTTTTGGAACCACTCCAACTTCGGCGCAGCCTTGTGGTAGTGGAACCAGCCCGCGAACAGCATCAGACCGGCCATGACCAGTGCGCCGATCGCCGTGCAATACAGTTGATATTCGTTTGTAAAACCGCTGGACCGCCAAAGCTGGAACAGACCAGACGTGATTTGAATGCCGTGAAAGCCGCCGCCCACATCGCCGTTCAGGATCTCCTGACCAACAATAGGCCAAACGACTTGGGCACTCGGCTTGATATTAATCGGATCGCTCAGCCAGGCTGAGTAGTTAGAAAAACGTGCGCCATGGAAATAAGCGCCGCTCAACCAAACAAAAACAACGGCCAGGTGGCCAAAGTGAGCGCTGAAGATCTTTCGGGAGATGTCTTCTAGGTCACTGGTGTGGCTGTCAAAGTCGTGGGCGTCAGCATGAAGATCCCAAATCCAAGTAGTGGTCTTGGGTCCCTTTGCGAGGGTTCGATCGAAATGCCCTGGCTTACCCCACTTCTCAAAAGAAGTGGCAACCGGGTTTTTATCAACCGTCACTTTTGCCTTAACGCCACGCTCCGGTGGACTTTTTGTCATCGAGACTCTCCTCTCTTAAGACAAGGAATGAGGCTTCCTCCGCCCCAGACAGCTTCCCCAGAACAGGTCTGGAAGCAATCATCCTCTCGCGAACCGCTGCTCTGGCGAACCGCAGCTGCCTTCAAATCGCAAAGATGCCTTAGCCAAGAAGGCTTAGAACACAGATGCTTTGAGGAAGAGCCGCCGATTTGCCCTTGCAAGGGTGGGCTTTAGCCTGGAATTGGGGGGATTGGGTCTCAACACGCGCTGAGATCTCCTCAAGTCCAGACCGGGGGGAGTTCTTCCGTGCATTATAGGTGCCGCTCTGGAAGCGATTCCGAGCCGATTAACAATAATTCAAACTCAAATTCAAACTCAGTTTTGCTCAACCTTTTCGGCATTTGCACGCTCCCTTGTGAATGCCCAAAGTCAAGCTGTTTTATGATCGCCGTTACAAACTGAAATGACTTGATCTCATCGCTCAAATCATCTCGCCCGTAAGGTTGTTTAGCCCCGAAAACCTTTGTGGAACAGTATTTTTGCGCCTAGCGCTTGAGTAATATTTTTTAATAATTTCAGAAAGTCTAATGTCACGGATTGAATATCTCTATCGAAATGTCATTGAAATGGCAATTTAACTGAGCCGAATTCGATGAGTCACTCCCGCGCAGCTTGAGCAGACACTTCTGCCTTTTTTTATTTTTGTAAGCTTTTGTCAATAAATACTTCTGTGTTGTGCGACTTGCTTCAATATGCTGTGGCAAGGGTAATCAAGCCGAGGGCAAGACACAAGAAATTATGAAGTACCTATAGATGAAGCTCCTTATCACCTCTAAGCTTGTTAGGAATCCTGATTATTGGCCCATTGTGTGAGGTTCTAGAGATGCCGAGCTTCAGCCCCAGAAGTCGAGCCCAAGATCGAGGTAGAGGTCGCAGTGAATTCCCTGCCAATTCCTCTGGCAGTTCCTCTGGCAGTTCCTCTGGTCGTCTTTGGCCTGCGCTGCACTCTGCAGTAATTCGGCAGCTCCTGAGCTGGAGCTTGATTGGCGTTTTAGCCCTGGGTACAGTCGGGTGTGGTGCGTCCCCTTCTGGTTTGCTTTCGGCTACGCCCGACGCTCCAGTGCTCCAGCCCGAGAGTCGGCGCAGCCGAGTTGCGGAGGTGTCGCCACCCTCGGTGATTGCGGAATTGCGGCGATCGCTGGAAAACAACCAACCCCAGCTGAGCCTCCTGAGCCCCAAAGCCGATGCGCTACTCGATGACAATCGAGTGGAGGTGCGCTTTAAGATTTCAGACTTGCCAGTATTCAAAGACCAGCGCCTAGGGCTGGGGCCTCACCTCAATGTTTTTCTAGACGACCAGTTTCAGGGCGAAGTCTATGATCTCAAGCAGCCCTTAGTGTTAGAAAATTTGGAGCCTGGAAGTCATACGTTGCGGGCATTTGCGGCTCGTCCTTGGGGCGAGAGTTTCAAGAATGAGGGAGCCTACGTCCAAAGTACCTTCCACGTTTTTACCCAGACGCCCACCCGTTTGCCCAACCCCGATTTGCCGCTGATTACCTACGATCTTCCCCGAGGCAGCTACGGCGCGGAGCCGATTCTGCTGGACTACTACCTCAGCAATGCACCGCTGCACGCGGTGGCCCAGGATGATGATGAGGTTTCCGATTGGCGGATTCGTTGCACGATTAATGGTGAGAGTTTTGTGCTCGATCGCTGGCAGCCGGTCTATCTCAAGGGATTCAAGAAGGGTAAAAACTGGCTGAAGCTAGAGTTCCTTGACGAAAAGGGCAAGGTTGTCGAGAACGTCTTTAATACTGGTGTGAGTCTTATTGACTATCAGCCCGATGGCCAAGCGCCGCTCGACAGGCTGTTCCGCAATCAGATCTCAGTGAAGAACGCGCTGGGAGTCGTTGATGCCAACTATGTGCCGCCAATTTATGTGGAACCAGAGCCTGCGGCGATCGAAAGCAACCCCGTCAAGCCTGAGCCCGTTAAACCTGAACCCGTCAAACCTGAGCCCGTCAAACCTGAGCCAGCCACGGCCAATCCCTGGGTCGCTGAGCCCTCGGATGTAAGAGCTCCTGAGATCCAAAACCCAGAAACCCAGAAACCAGAAACCCAGCCATTGGCAAAGCCGGGGGTTGTCTTGCCTCCCGTTGTCCCTGTGCCATTGCCAGCACCTGTGAGAGAAGCCCCTAGCGTGACGCCGAAGGTGACGCCCATGCTGGAGACTGAGGTAATGGCCCCGGCATCCAGCGCTGAGCCGCAAGCGATCGACAAGCCCCAGACACCGGAGAAAAAACAGCCCTTTTGGAAACGCTTTGGCAAATCTGAATCCCCGATCGAAGCACCGCTGGACAAGCAGGCACCAGCGATCGCGCCAGGCCTAACGCCTGGAGCCAAATCACCTGAAGCACCTGCGGTCAAGTTACCTGAAGCCAAGCTGCCTGAGGCCAAGCTGCCCGCGGTCAAAGCTCCTGAAGTCAAAGCTCCCGAAGTTAAATCTCCTGAAGTCAAGACGCCTGAAGTTGAGACGCCTGAGGCCAAGGCCAAAGCGCCTGAAGCCAAAACACCTGCGATCAAGCTGCCTGGGGTCAAAGTACCTGAGATCAAGGCTCCTGAGGCTAGGGTCAAGCTACCTGAAGTCAAGCTACCTGAAGTCAAAGTACCTGAAGTCAAAGTACCTGAAGTCAAAGTACCTGAAGTCAAGGTACCTGAAGTCAAGGTACCTGAAGTCAAGGTACCTGAGGTCAAAGCACCTGCAGCCAAGCTGCCTGAAGTCAAAGCTAAAATTCCTGCCGTCCCTAGTAGCCCGTCTAAAGTGACGCCCAAACCAGACACTGGGGCGATGGCTGATGAACCACCCACTGCTGAATCTTCAGCGGACAAGCCCACGGCATCGGAGAAAAAACAGCCCTTCTGGAAACGCTTTGGCAAGTCTGAACCACCCAGCCAGAAGCTTCCCGAGGTCAAGACACCAGCGATCGCACCAGAAGTAATGCCTGAACTCAAAGCACCTGAACTCAAAGCACCTGAACTCAAAGCACCTGAACTCAAAGCACCAGCCATCGATGATCTCGGGGCCACAACAGCCCCAAGTCAACCTCAGCCCACAGAACCCCAAAAACCGTTTTGGCAACGACTCCGCCAACCGGGGCAAAAGCCCATCGTGACGCCGCCTGCTCAATCGTTGGAGATTCCCCAGGACTTGGTTGCCCCAAAAGCTGCGGTTGTTAAGTCCGAGGCCGCCAAACCCACGGCCGCCAAACCCGAGGCCGTCAAACCCGAGCCAGCAAAAACCGAAACACTCAAGCCCGAAACACTCAAGCCCGAAACACCAAAGCCTAGAGGGTTTTGGCAGCGCTTCCAGCCATCCGAGACCAAAGCAGACTTAAAACAACCCTCCGTTGCGCCGACCCAAGCCAGCTCTGAGGCTCCTCCGACCCAGAAGCCTACTCAGAAAGAACCCATTCAGAAAGAAACCATTCAGAAAGAACCCGTCCAGAAAGAGCCGATTGATCAGGAACCTGTCCAGAAAGAACCCTTCTGGAAAGCCTTTTCATCCACCGGCGGTACCCCAGTCGGTGGTGTTGCCCGAGCCCGAGCCAGTGCAGGTCAAACCTGAGTCGCCGCCAATGATGCCAAAGGCGATCGCTCCACTCCAAACGCCTACCCAGTCGCAAACGCCCACCCTGCCCAAGCCGATCGCCCCACCCAAGCCGATCGCCCCACCCAAAATAGTCGCTACGCCCAAAACAGTCGCTGCGCCCAAACCGGCGATCGCCCCTGTCCCCAAACCCGCAAAGCGACCCGAAAAACCAGCAACACCAGAGCCCTCGACCCAGAAGACAGCAGAGCCCTCTGCTGAACCGGAACCAACCAACATCAATTTCGACAAAGCCTTTGAACGGTTTGAGCGTGAACTGAATCCGAGCAAGCCCTTTCCGTCAGAGGATGCCCGCGACTTTTTTAGCGGCGCGGGTGCCATTGAGGGAGCCCAGAAGTCGTCGGAAACGATGAAGGCTACGGAGATCTTTGGGTCTTGAATACTGTCTTGCATCCTGTTGCGAATCCTGGGTTTGACCGGTACGAGCCGATGGCTGCGATCGCCACCACGCCCGCAGCCCTCCAAGCCTTGCAGCCGCTGGCTCCCGTCCTGACGGCGATTTGGGTGCCGCGATCGCTGGCAGACACCCTTACTCTTGTCCATTACCCCAAGGCCCAGGTCTACGACGGAGCTTTGAGCTGTCATCTCGAAGCACTGTGGCCGAACCATCGTGCCTTCGTCTTTGCCCTGGCCGCCGGGGCCACCACGCGGTTGATCGCTCCGCTGCTCCAAGACAAAGCCAGCGACCCCGCCGTGGTCGTTTTGGGAGAAAGCGGCGAATTTGTCATCAGCCTCTGCGGGGGGCACCAGGGCGGAGCCGACCAGCTCACCCGCCTGATTACCGCCCAAATGGGCGCAACACCGGTCATTACCGGCGCTGCCGCCAGCCAGAATTTACCGGGTATCGATATTCTGGGGGAGCCCTTTGGCTGGAGTCGAGGCAGCGGCGATTGGACGGGGCTAAGTGCGGCGATCGCCAGTACCCACGTGTCGTCCCCAGGTCACATTCAAGTCATTCAAGAAGCAGGCTCTACCCTCTGGCAAGACCATTTACCAGCCGGCCATCCCTTCCAATTCAGTATCTCAGCGGATGTCTCGACTGATGCCGTCCCCAGTGCCCGCCTTTGGATCAGCCCCATCCAAAGAGAATTTTCTTCGCCGTCCAGTTCCCCCCAGCCGTCGGTCTCCCCGCAGCCCATCCCCCAACAACCAGAAGCCCAATGGCACCCCCGTGTCCTCTGGATTGGCATTGGCTGCGAGCGGGGAAGCTCCAAAATGCTGATCGAAACGGCGATCGCCCGCACTTGCCAAGCCTACCAGTTTGCCGAGGGTGCGATCGCAGGCATCGCCACCCTCGACCTCAAGGCCAACGAAGTCGGTTTGCTCGAGCTCTGCCAAGCTCGCCACTGGCCCCTGTGCTGTTTCGATGCCGATCAATTGCGCGAGCTGGCCGTCCCCACACCGTCAGAACGGGTTGAAGCCGAAGTGGGCACCCCCAGCGTGGCGGAAGCTGCGGCAATGCTCGTCAGCCAAGGTGCGCTGGTTGTCTCTAAACAAATTCATCGTCTGGACGGGGAGCCCGGAGCTGTGACCGTGGCGATCGCCCAATCCCCCACCGAATACACAGGCCGTCGGGGTCAGCTGGCGCTGGTGGGCATCGGGCCAGGAGCCCTCGATCAAATTACACCCGCCGCAAAGACGGCGATCGCGGCGGCTGATGCCGTCATCGGCTACGAGCTTTACGTAGACTTGATTCGGCCCCTGCTGCGACCGGGCCAAATTATCGAAGCCCTGCCCATTACCCAGGAGCGGGCGCGGGCCGAGCGGGCGATCGCCCTCGCCCAGTGGGGTCTCTCCGTTGCGGTCATTTCCTCTGGGGACAGCGGCATTTATGGCATGGCGGGCCTCGTGATGGAAAGCCTCAGTCAAGCAGGCTGGGATGGCAAAACCCCGAGCGTGGTCGTTTTCCCTGGCATTACGGCGCTCCAGGCCGCTGCCGCCCGCGTGGGTACGCCGCTGATGCATGACTTTTGCGCCATCAGTCTCAGCGACTTGCTCACCCCTTGGGAGCTGATCGAAAAACGCCTCAGGGCAGCTGCCGCAGCGGATTTTGTCGTCGCGCTCTACAATCCCAAGTCCAAGACACGGGTCAGGCAAATTGCGATCGCTCAAACCATTTTTTGCAGCACCGTCAGCCCACGACTCCGGTGGCGCTGGTGCGTTCCGCCTATCGGAACACTGAAGCAATTACGATTACGACCCTTGGGCAATTGCTGGAGGCCGAAATTGACATGTTGACGACGGTTTTGATAGGCAATGCCAGCACGCTGAACCATCACGACTGGCTGATTACGCCTCGGGGATATTTGGGCTTTGGGCAAGCCGTGGGGTGAGGGTCTACGGTGAAGGGTTTGCGGTGAAGTTCTACGGTGAGATTCTACGGTGAGGGTTTACTCCGTCATTTGACGCATATGCGTACGTGTTTACTCGGAGGGGAGAGGAAGAGACGATCGCCCTCGTCATCTCAACTTTATACCGGCACAATTTCTATTTTTTTCAATAAAGTCCCGGACAAAAGGTTGAGCCATCTGGCGCTTTCACCTTACTTTTGTCCTAGTGACGTCGCATTCTGCATGAGTCGCATGATGCGAAGGACACCACCGATCATCAGGGGCCACAGAAGATTTCTTCCTCCGGTTGATTTCCTGCGATTTATCGCTCTGGGCTGATTCGGTTTTGTAGGGGTACTCAGCGGCACTAGCTCCTACTGAGGCCAATGACCCATACCCCTGCATCTTCCAGTAACAGGTTTAATGCCAAAGGGTGTACCGACCAAGATTGATGCATAACCTGGCCCGTCCACGGCGTGGACGGGCCATTTTGGGCTGACTTGGTTTTAAAACCCCATTTTGCTGGCGATCGCCCCCAAATCAGCCGTTAGCCCCTGGTGGAAATTGGCCTGGTTATGGGCGATCGCCGTCGTCGGATCCTTGAGGCCATTGCCGGTGAGGACGCAAACGATTTTGGCCCCGGCGGGCACTTGCTCCTTCAGCTTGATTAGCCCCGCCACCGAAGCCGCGCTAGCCGGTTCGCAAAAGATGCCTTCCTTCGCCGCTAGCCAGCGATAGGCTTCAATAATTTCGGCATCGGTGACGGCACCGAACTGACCTTGGCTTGCGGCTTGAACTCCCCAGGCCTTGTCCCAATTGGCCGGATTGCCAATGCGAATCGCCGTCGCCAGAGTTTCAGGGTGATGGACAACGCCACCTTGGACAAAGGGTGCAGAGCCTGACGCCTGGAACCCCATCATCTGAGGCAACCGGGTACTTTTACCGTCTTGATGGTATTCACAAAACCCCATCCAGTAGGCGCTGATATTGCCCGCGTTGCCCACCGGAATACACAGCCAGTCGGGCGTTTCGCCGAGGCTGTCAATAATTTCGAAGGCGGCGGTTTTCTGGCCTTGGAGGCGAAAAGGGTTCACCGAGTTGACCAAGGTGACTGGATATTGCTCGGCGACCTCCCGCACCAGCCTCAGCGCATCGTCAAAGTTGCCCTGGATCGCTAGCACTTCTGCGCCATACATCAGCGCCTGGGCCAGTTTCCCCTGGGCAACGTACCCATCCGGAATCACCACAAATGCGTTTAACCCACCGCGACAGGCATAGGCCGCTGCCGCCGCTGAGGTGTTGCCGGTGCTGGCACAAATGACGGCTTTAGCCCCGGCTTCCTTAGCCTTGGTGACGGCCATGGTCATGCCCCGGTCCTTGAAGCTACCGGTGGGGTTGAGGCCGTCGTATTTGACATAAACCTGCACATCCCGGCCAAGGTACTGGGCAATCGTCGGCACCGGAATCAGAGGCGTGTTGCCTTCGTGCAAGGTGACCACCGGCGTGGTGTGGGTCACTGGCAAGTAGGCGCGATACGCTTCGATCAGACCCGGCCAACCCTTAGCATTGGACAGGGTAGGGTTCGAGCTGCCCGGCTCGGAGCTGCCCGGACTCGAGCGAGCAGGTTCGTCATGGGCATCATTCGCACTGGGGCGGGCGGCGGGATTGGGAAGCGTTGCAGTCACGGCTGAGATGAGGGGTGCTGAGTGGATTTGAGGCAAAATTGACAGCGTCGGTCTAGATCCCAGTTTACCCTGTGGCTTGGCCCGTCCCAATTCCAGGAAGCGCAGGAGCGATGTGTGCGATGTTTGAAATACCTTCTGATTGGTCTTCAGACGTGCCTGATGCGGTGGCCTACCTGCTGGTGACCCATGGCAGCCGAGATCCGCGATCGCACCAAGGAGCGATCGCCTTAAGTCGCCAACTCTCGCCCTCTCCCATGGGTACCGCCGTGCTCGAACTCGGCCCGGTTCCGCTTCATCAGCAAGTGATTGATTTTGTCCGACAGATTCGGTTGCCCAGCGGTGGACGCCTGAGGATTTTGCCGCTTTTTTTGCTGCCAGGCGTCCATGTCATGGAAGATATTCCAGCTGAAGTGGCCTTAGCCAAACAGGGCTTAGGCGAGAGAGTGCATCTAGAGCTGTTGTCCTACCTCGGCAGCCAGCAGAGCGGCATGGTCAAGCTTTTGCAACAGCCAGGGCCAGGCATCCTCATCGCCCACGGTAGTAACCGCCCCGGCGCAACCGCTCCGGTTGAAGCCCTGGCAAAATGGCTGGGATTGCAGACGGCCTACTGGGTGCAGCCGGAGAGTTTGGTAGAGCGAATTGCGGCGATCGCCCAGGTCTTTGAGGAGAATGCGATCCAAGATACAGGCCCTTCACCAGAACCTAGGGCGATCGCCATTTTGCCTTATTTTTTGTTTGAGGGGGCGATTACAGATGCGATCGCCGAACGTCTCAAACTTCTAGAGCCACAGTTCCCAGAGCTCCAACTTCGGCTTCGCCCTACCCTCAGTGAAATCCCTGGCTTCGTCCATCTGGTTCAACAGCACCTGTCAGATTCAACAGCACCTGTCACTGGGAGGACGATCGCTGGGTGAGCAAATCAATCGTGTCACCTAGGGCAATGCTGAGGCTTTCGCGGGTGTCTTGGTGGGCCTGACGCTCGGCCTGGAGCTCCTGGCGCAGGCGATCACGCTCCTGGGCGATCGTCACGGCAAACTCCCTTAAGTCTTCAAGGCTGGTCAGTTGGTTCAAGGCTTCCTGAAGCTGCGCGCTGATCGGGGTATTGGCCTTAGGCTCAGCACCACTACCCTCAGTACCGGCACCCAGGCCGTCGGCCTGCTCCGCCAGCTCGCGAGAGGCCAAGGTGTCAATCTGCTGTTTGAGCAGCGCGGACTCCCGAACCCGCAGCTGCATTTCGGCATTGAGGCGATCGCGCCAGGTGGCAGACTCTGAAAAGGCTTCGTCCCGCTCCTGCTGCACTGTGGCCAGTTGGGCTCGCAGGCTTCTAATTTCTTCTAGCCACTGGGTAACGTCTTGACTCATGCAGGCTGATCCACTCACAAAATCGGTTCACAAACGAGTCACAAACGAGTCACAAACGAGTCACAAACAAGTCGCAAAATCTATTCACAAACGACTCAAAAAATGAGGTTAGCCAGAACTGGTGGTACCGGCAGAATAATCAAGAACAAGACGGCTAACGCCGCCAGTCCCAAACCATCCCGGCCATTATCCAACTCGCTGACATCATTCAGGGCAGGCTCATCCACGGTGGGAATCAAAAACAACATAATTGCCCAGATCAGCAGCTCCTTTTGAACCAATGACAGCAGCAGGACCAACAGCCGAGCCACCTGACCAATCATCGCACCAACTTTTTGGCCAAACATCGCGTGAACCAGATGACCGCCGTCCAGCTGGCCAATAGGCATCAGATTCAGGGCTGTGACCACCAGGCCAAGATAGCCCGCGATCGCCACCGGATGCAGGGCCAGCGCCCCATTCACCGTGAGCTCGTTGCCCAACACCAGACGCCCCAACAGCATGACAAAAATTGAATACCGAGGATTCAAGGCACTAAAGTTCAGTAGGCCATTGTTGGGATCTAGGGGCACAACCTCGGAATGGGCCAAGCCCCAAGCCAGCAGCGGCAGTGTTGCCACCAGCCCCGCCAGGGGGCCAGCAATGCCCACATCAAACAGCGTTTTGCGATCGGGCATCGGCGAGCGGATTTGAATGAACGCCCCGAAGGTTCCAAGAAACGACGGTGCCGGGATGAAATAGGGCAGTGACGTATTCAGCTTGTAGCGCCGCGCCACTCCAAAATGCCCACCCTCGTGAATCCCCAGAATCAGCAGCAGCGGCAGCGCGTAGGGCAACCCCTGACGCAGCAGATCAGGTTGCTGGGCAATGGCCTCAAAGGAGTCTACAGGGAAGCCCGCCATCCCCATTCCCACCAGCGTCGTGGTCACCAGCGTCAGGAGCAACAGCACCAGGGCCAAACCATAACGGTAGCGGGTTGTTTTGCGCCGAGTCGCGGGTTGGTGCGTCGTGGTTTGCTGGCGATGGGGGTTAGGCACGAGGGCAAAGAAAGGCTTACCGCTCAGGTCTTCTTGGAGTAGGAGCAAGAAGCGATCGCCAAACACCCCCCGAACCTTTTCCTCAACAACGGCATAGGCCTGAGCCGGAGCTATCCGCAGCTGTCCTTGGCAAATCACCGCTTGGAGGCGATATTCGATTTTGTGTAAAAAATAGGTCGAGAGCGAAAAACATCGCCGCAAATCGGCCTCTTCCTCGGCATTCAGCGGCGGCTTGGGGGAGGAAAAGTCTGGCTTGGGCATGGTGCTGTTGGAATGTTCCTCACTGCGATGTTGCATCGCCGAACTGGAAGCGTCCGATTTTTGAGGTGACGGTCGCCAACGGGCCAACAAAAACAAGTAGAGCAGCAGACACAGAAAAAACGGCCCCAGGATCAGTGGCAGCGGAATCGGCTGCTCCTTAACGGGATGGAGAAGTTCCCAGAGCGTCCAAATCATGGCAGGTGCCATCATCACGAGCCAGAGCGCCCCCAGCCGACCGACTGAGAGGAGGGGGATACTCCGCCTCAGGATGATGTACGTCAGCAATCCCAGGATTGCGAGCCAGAACAGGATGGCGGGCCAGAACAGTGTCATTCTTGATAGGGTCGAGCTGTAGATAGTTTCGATCGAATCACTAGGTAACCAGTACCCTTCTCATTCTCCCACTTTCATTCTGGAACGGGGGGAACCCGTTAAGTGCTATGAAGCATACCCTCAGAACCTACCTTCGGAGATCAAGCCCCTGGAGATAAAGCCCTTGTCCATGACCTCATTTACACCTGGATTTACATCTGCTGATACACCTGCCGACTTGATGCCTGAATTATTGACGCCTGGACAAACACCTAAGCCGATGCCTGCTTTCCAGGCAGAATTGTCGGACGGGAAGGCTCCCCAGTCAGTATTCCCTCGAGTTGTTGCTTTTCCACCCAATCGAGCCACCTTGGGAGGCACAGCTTACCTGATTGAAACGATCGCAGGTCATGTCCTGGTGGACAGTCCGCCCTGGACCCAAACGACGCGGGACTATTTGTTGACCAGGGGAGTCCGCTGGTTTTTTCTGACCCAGCGCGGTGCAATCGCCCAGGTCAAAGCCATCCAAGCCGTGCTCAATTGCGAAATCATCATCCAAGAGCAAGAAGCCTATTTGCTGCCCAACCTCAAACCGACAACGTTCCATCGCGAGCTAGCCCTGTCGGAGGAACTGACGCTGCTCTGGAGCTGTGGCGTTTCACCGGGCTCGTCTTGTCTGCATTGGCGAGGTGAGGGCGGGGTGTTGTTCTCGGGGCGACACCTGCTGCCCACGCGATCGGGTGACGTTGCGCCCCTGCGGACTGCGAAGACGTTTCACTGGGAGCGTCAACTGCGCAGCGTAGCGGCATTGCGCGATCGCTTCTCCCCCGAAACGCTGCAATATCTTTGTCCTGGGGCCAGCATTGGCTTTTTGCGCGGTCAATATTGCGTTGCGGATGCTTATGAAAAATTGCGATCGCTCAACCTAGCAGCACTGCACAAAGCCAAACCCAGTCTGTGAACCGGATGGAACGATGGGTCTAGAGGGAAAGATGGTGAGCCAGGGTTTGGGCCATGTTTGGGCTTTCGGTGATGGCTTGGGCGACGCCTGCGGAAACTTGCGCCGCGATCGCCGTCATCGTCACCTCACTCAGGGTCATAAATCCCTGGGGCCAAATTCCAAAAGCAATAATCAAACCCGCCAATACAAACGACGGAACATGTTCCCTCAGCGTCACCCGGCGCAAATCGGAAAACGCGTCGGGCAATCGGCCAAAAAAGGCCCGATTGAGCAACAGTAAGAAATAGACCGACGTCAACCCCGTCCCCACCATGCAAAGCAGTGTCTGTAACGGAAAAGCACCATAGCTGCCCCGAAAAATTGAAAACTCCGCCACAAAACCCATCAGCCCTGGCAACCCACTGCTGGCCATTGCCGCCAAAATCATCAGCGAACCGACGATCGGCAACCCACGCTCTGGCGTCAGCAAGCCACTGAGCACCGTCAGGTCGCGGGTACCCGTACGGTTATAAACAAACCCCACCAGCAAGAATAGCAGCGCCGAAATCAAGCCATGGCTGACCATTTGCGCGACGGCCCCGGTGAGGCTCAGGGGCGTCGCGGCGGCCAAGGCCAAGATGATGTAGCCCATGTGTCCGATGGAGCTGTAGGCCACCAGCTTTTTCATATCCTGCTGCGCGATCGCATTGAGCGAGCCATAAATCGTACTGACCACGGCCAACACCGCCAAGGCCGGTGCAAATACCTCCCAAGCCTGGGGCAACAGCCCCAGACCAAACCGCAGCAAACCATAGGTTCCCAGCTTGAGTAGCACCCCCGCCAACAGCATCGACACTGGCGTCGAGGCTTCGACGTGGGCATCGGGGAGCCAGGTATGCAACGGCACGATCGGCACTTTGATCCCAAAGGCAATCAACATCACGGAGAGCAGGAGAATTTGCTGGCCGAGACTGAGCCGCTCCGCCACCGTCGAGTCGTAGGCAAAAGACCCGGTGCCGCCCAGGGCTGCAAGTCCCAGTACACCCAGCAGCAGAAAAATGCCGGAAATCGCTGTGTAAATCAAAAACTTGGTCGAGGCATACCCGCGCCGTTTACCGCCCCAAATGGCAATCAAGAGGTACAGCGGAATCAGCTCAAGTTCATAAAAAACAAAAAACAGCAACATATCCTGAGCCAAAAATGCCCCCGTGACGCTGCTACTGAGTAGCAACATCAAGCTGTAGTAGAGGCGCGGACGCAGTAGATGTTGATCGCTCGCGCAGATCACCAAAATCAGCAGTAGGGCATTGAGCAGCACCAAGGGCAACGACAGTCCATCCACCCCCAACCGATAGGAGAGGCCTAAAGGTTCAACCCAGGGCAGCTGTTCGCTCCACTGCAATCCGGGGTTTGCAGCATCAAATTGCCAAAAGACAATCAGCGAGAGGACGAAGACGAGGCCCGCCGTAACCCCGGCGATGATGCGCGCGAGATTTTGAGTGGAGCCGGCTTCTCCGGGCAACATCGCCACGACAATTGCTGCCACAAGCGGCAGTCCAATGAGAGCACTGAGCATGGTTTACCTGTTGATCCTGCCTGAATCCTGTGGGCCGAAGCGATCGCAAAATATATTGCAAAATATTGGCTTCAAGCTATCGATCAATCTACCCTGAAACGGGATCGCCTGTAGAGCCTGGGTTTGTTCGCACAAAAAGCCCACGGTGTGGGGCTTTTTTGCTCTTACCTCTAATCCCTAAAAAGGGGACAAGAATCAGGCTCACTCGATCAAACGCGTTACATCAAACCAATTTGAGACAGGATGCCTTGACCGGTCAGCAGTTCAGTTGCCAGACCGACCACGAAACCCAGCATTGCCAAGCGGCCATTCCAGGTTTCTGCAATTTGGGTGAAGCCGAACTTGTTGGAGTTTTCCATTGCCTTAAACCTCTGAAGAGTTTTTTGTTTCGAACTGCGCTCTGTAAACATAATGTAACGCAAGGTTAAGCAATGCGCAACATTTCCCCAAGGTGAGAAAACCGCACCTCAAACAGGCTCAAGAAGCCTATCTTAAAAGGCTTCTTAAATGTTGTTGGCAATACATTTTTGCGAAAAATGGCGCTAGGGTTGGTCTGACTTTGAGCAAAAAAATGTAAAGTAAGTTACCAAAAAAGCCATAATGTGCATAGTCTTATCGGTCGAGTTGGCCCCAAGGATATGCCCAAGCAAAAAGCCGCCTTACCCCCCAATTTGATCATCAAACTCGGTCGCTGGGGCTGGGAAACAGTCTGGCACGTGATGATGTCTCAGATGGCTCCGCGTAGCAAGGCTGGTGCTTATGTCAGACCCGAGAGCGAATTTCGGCAGCGGCTGGGCGACGTGTCGTCTCAGTTTCCGGCAGCGGCTGGGCGATACCATTTGTTAGTTGGTATGAGTTGTCCTTGGGCGCACCGGACGTTGGTGGTGCGAGCGCTCAAGGGTCTCAAAAACGCAATCCCGATCACCGTCTTGCGTCCTTCGCCCGAAGCTGGGGGCTGGATTTTTGAGCAGCCCTTTGAGCCACGTTCTAACCCCGCCGGTTCTAATCTCGCCAGTTCTTACCCCTGTCAGTCTTTGGCCCAATTTTATGCCCAGGCCCACCCCGGTTACGGCGGACGTAATACGGTGCCAGTGCTGTGGGACAGTCAGACGAATGCGATCGTCAATAACGAAAGTTCGGAGATTATCGTCATTCTCAACGAAGCGTTGAACGAATTTGCCGAAAACCCTGACTTAGACCTCTACCCCGAGGCGTTGCGTCCATCGATTGACGCGTGGAATACCAAAATCTACGAAGCGATCAATAACGGGGTCTATCGCTGCGGTTTTGCCCAAACCCAGGCCGCCTACGATAGGGCGGTGAACGAATTATTTGGGGCGCTCGATGAAATTGATGCCCTGTTGGCGACTCGGCGGTATGTGTGCGGTGATCACCTCAGCCTCACCGATGTGCGGCTGTTTACGACGCTGATTCGGTTTGACGTGGCGTATTTTGGCATTTTTAAGTGCGATCGCCGCCGCATCATCGAATACCCCCAGCTCAGCGGTTATATGCGCGATATCTATCAACTCCCCGGCGTCGCCGACACCTGCGACATTGCTGCCGTCAAACGGGACTACTACGGCAATCTTTTTCCGCTCAACCCCGGCGGCATTATTCCCACCGGCCCCAACCTCGACTTCCTCACCCAGCCCCATGGACGTGAGGCGCTGCCATAAAACTCTGTCAAAAACGACGGTCATAAAACTCTGTCAAAAACGACGGTCACAAACGGCGCGATAATGGAATCTGGAGCCCTCACTGTTGACGCGCTGGGATTGACCGCGCTGTGATTAGCCATGCCTACCGCCCCTTTGCTGTTGATCTTAGACACCGAAACCAGCGGCATCAACGTAGCCCAGCATGAAGTCTTGGAAATTGCGGCGGTGCTTTACTCCGTAGAACACCAATGCAGCTTGCAGCAAATTAGCACACTGATTCCCACGGATCTGGAGACCAACCCTGCCGAGGCGATTAACCGAATTTCGATTGCCGCCGCCAATGCCACGCCGCCGGAGCTGAGCGACTATTTGTGCCAAACCATTAACTATTGGGGAGCGATCGCCCAACACGTCGTCGCCCATAACGCCGAATTCGATCGCAAATGGTTCAAAAATCACCCCATCCTGGCTGATCTCTACGATCGCCCTTGGCTTTGCACTTGCCACGATTTCACCTGGCCCAAGCAGCACAAACCCGGTCAAAAACTCATTGACCTAGCCTTGGCTCACGGCATTGGGGTCAGCAGTGCCCACCGTGCCCTCACCGATTGCCAGTTGTTGTCTGCCCTGTTCGATCGCATGGAAGATTTGCCGGGGCTGATTGCAGCGGCCGCGAGCCCCAAACGGTTGGTGCGGGGAGATGTTTCCTATGGCGATCGCCAACTGGCCAAAGACGCCGGTTTCCGCTGGGATGGGGACAGCAAGCAGTGGCTCTGTAAGCTGAGCGAGAATGAGTTGGCCAAACTCCCCTTCAGGTACACGGTACTAGAGAGCGCTGTACCCGAGGGTGCTGCACTACCGGGAACTGCACTACCAGGCACTGCACCAGAGCAGGCCGATTCCAGAAGTACCGAGCCTAAAACATCCGAAAAGGTCTCCGGCAAGACGGTAGCCCCCATTCAGTCCCCCCTCGAGCATCCTGTCGTTAAATTCAGCAAAGTTGCGGATGACACTATCCCGTTCCAGGTCAAATCCCCGTAACATAACGGATTGATAAGTTTCTGATGCCGGTTCTGACGCGCTCCATTACCATTAAATTAATTAAAAACGTTAAGAAACTTTATGAACTCGGCTCTCCTCAACCCAGTCGCGCTTCAGCTCAATAATCCAACGGTTCACACGCTTCCCAACGGACTTAAAATTATTGCCGAGCGAATGCCCGTTGAGGTGATGTCCCTTGACATTTGGGCGCGGGTTGGCTCGGCGATCGAATCCGATGAGATCAACGGCATGGCCCATTTCCTTGAGCACATGGTGTTTAAGGGAACCGATAAACTCAGGGCCGGAGAATTTGAACGCCGGGTAGAAGAGCGTGGTGCTGTCATGAATGCTGCCACCAGCCAAGACTATACCCATTTCTATATCACCTGCGCCCCCCAGGACTTTGCCCTGCTGGCTCCGCTGCAGCTCGATTTGGTCTTCAATCCCAGTATTCCCGACACAGATTTTGAAGCCGAGCGCCAAGTCGTTCTCGAAGAAATTCGTCGCGCTGAGGACAGCCCCCAGCGCCGCAGCTATACCCACATGGTAGAAGCTGCCTTTGAGCGCCTCCCCTATCGCCGTCCGGTGCTGGGGCCGAGCTCGGTGGTTGAGCGCCTCACGCCCCAACAAATGCGGGATTTTTATTACGCCTGGTATCGGCCTGAGAATTTGACGATTGTGGCGGTGGGCAATTTGCCGGTGGAAGCGATGATCGAAACGATTGTCGAAAATATTCCCCAGGTTTTTCATGAGCGGACAGCCGCTGCGATCGCGACTCTCCCGGCTATGCCAGAGTCTGCGATGGCCGGATCTGACCCACCCTCTTCTGGGACACCGGAGCCCGCCTTTGGACAAGTCGAACGCCACGAATTTACGGATCCGACGCTGCAACAGGCGCGGCTGATGATGACTTGGCGGGTGCCCGGTCTTCAGCACCTCGACCAAACCTATGCCCTAGATGTGTTGTCGTCAATTTTGTCCCACGGGCGCACATCGCGGTTGGTGCAGGATTTGCGGGAGACGCGATCGCTCGTCACCAGTATCTCCGCAGGCAACACAGACTATTGGGTTCAGGGCCTCTTTACGGTGTCAGCGCGGCTGCCAGAAGAAAATCTAGAGTTGGTAGAGGCCGCAATTTTGCAGCACCTGCGTGAGCTACAAACCTGCTTGGTGAAAGCCTCGGAGATTCAGCGAGTGCGCACCCAGGTGGCGAATCGGTTTGTGTTTGGCAATGAACGACCGAGCGATCGCATGGGGCTCTACGGCTACTACCAAACCCTGATCGGCGACTTAGAACCCGCCTTTAACTACCCCACCATTATCCGCAATGTCACCGCAGAAGATGTCCAGGAAGCTGCCCTACGCTACCTACCCACAGATGCCTACAGCCTGGTGATGATTCGCCCTGAATCTGCTCAAACTACGGTCAATTGATTGAGGTTGGCTTGCCGAGCGATTTCCTCATCTCCAGCACCTTGGGCAACCCAGGAGAAGCATTGCTCAATCAGGCGATGAACCTGGTGTCGATCCCGAGATTGGAACTGCACAATCACGTCATCCCAACCCCCTTTGAGTAGGGTTAGGCGGTAGAAACCTTCGGGATTAGCCTCGGGATACCAACCGAGGTCAAATGCATACCCGCTTTGATCGACGACCCAGCCGCCGCCATCAAATCGCAGTGGTTCGATAACGAGCAAATCTTCGCTGTAGAATTCGTCATTCACGATGACGCCATCATTCACCACGGGGTCCACGTCGCCGAAAGCATGGTGAGTGACGGCCCAGCCGCCTGGAATCTTGATCGAAAATAATTTTTCGTACATAGCCTTCCTTACCGTTTTAACCTCGGATGGGAATGGATCGCGGGTTGACCACTATGGGCACCCGTTAATTCAGCCCTGAGCCAGTAGGCATCTTTACCATCAGCATAGCCAATTTGTTCTGAATACTCTTGGTAGGCGTGATAAGTACCATCACCTTTATCTACGATTTCCCCTACCCGCAACGTATCTTGCTCTAGTTTTTTCACAACCTCCGCTGTCATGGCATAAAGGAACTGGCTCGGGGTATTGTTTTCGCTATTCTGACGACGCTGCTCTTCCGAGTTTCCTCTCCAGTGCTTACCCCTAGAATATTGGGCAGGCGGAATATGAACGGCTGCGGTGATCAGGTCTCTCAACATTACTGGGCAGGATTTCTGTGATCAGTGGTTTGTTTATTATCTGAGAGGGCAAGCCCACATGTGGAACGAAATTTGCCAACAGATTAGCCAGGCAACTGGGCGAAAGTTTGAGCTAGAGAACCGCAAATCCATCGGTGGGGCTGCATTAACGAGGTTTGCAATCACCGGTGCTGGTGCTGGCGGCGATCGCTATTTTCTCAAGCTCAACCGCGCCGAGGCCTTGCCGATGTTTGAGGCGGAAGCCCTAGGCCTCAAACAACTGGCGGCTGCCCAGGCTATCCGGGTGCCCCGACCGATTTGCTGGGGCACGGCGGGCGATGACTGCTATTTAGTGATGGAATATTTGGCGTTTGGCTCCGGAAGTTCCCAAGCTTGGGCAGACATGGGCCGACAGTTGGCAAGGCTGCACCGCTTGGCGATCAGCGATCGCGGCTTTGGCTGGCAGCGCAACAACACCATCGGCTCCACGCCGCAGATCAACAACTGGAGCCCAACCTGGAGCGAGTTTTGGACTGAGCAGCGGATTGGCTATCAACTACGGCTCGGGCAACGCCAGGGCGGGCGGTTTGAGGGAAGCGATCGCCTTCTGGCACAGATCCCACGCCTACTCAAAGGCCACAACCCGCAGCCCTCCCTAGTGCATGGCGATTTGTGGTCTGGCAATGCGGCCATCCTAGCCGATGGCACGCCGACGATTTTTGATCCGGCGGCTTACTATGGCGATCGCGAGGTAGACCTAGCCATGACCGAACTCTTCAGGGGTTTCCCCGCCGCGTTTTACCAAGGCTATGCAGAAATTTGGCCTCTGGAATCGGGCTACCAAAACCGCAAACTGCTCTACAACCTCTACCACGTCCTCAATCACTTCAATCTGTTTGGCGGCAGCTACAGCGCCCAGGCCAACCGCATGATTGAGCAATTACTGAGTTGATGCAAAGCCAATCAGCTCGGGCAAACGCGGTTTGTTGCGCCAAAGATTCCGGAACTTGGGATGAACCGCCTTTCATCCGGCTGTTCTCGGGTGCTTCTTTGAATCTTCACACGTAAGCTGCTGATCTACTTTTTACACAGGGGAATACAGAGGGGAGTCGAACCTTTACCCACCGATTTGCGTCTTGGGGATTCGGTTGCGGCGCTTACCCGTCACCCTCCGCAGCTTCTCTGCCATGAAATTCTCCCTTGCCCAGCAGCGTGTTGCCTTCCTGACGGCGGCCTGTCTGGGCTCGACCCAGGTACTCCCCGCCAGCGATTGGGTGGAGCAACAGGGCTTCGCGGCCTCTCAAGTTGAGGTGTACCCGTCAGAATCCCAGTCGCGAGAATCCCCGCCGCCAGAATCCCAGAGTCTTCACCCCGATGAAGAAGTTGTTTTAATGGCGGCTCCCGTCGGCGATGGTTCCCACCAGCTCGTGCTGGTGGAGCAGCGTCCCGGCAGTTGCCGATCGGCTGCGCCCACGACCCTCAACCCGCTGCTGTTGGGGTTTAACTTTGGTGGGACTTGCGATCGCACCATTGATGGCGATCGCTATTCTGTCCGAACCGGCGGTGAGGAGCTCAACTGGCGCTATGGTCTCGCAATTGTTGAATATGGACGTGAACTGCTGTTGCTGGGAATTCCGACCGATAATCCGGCGGAGGCCAAGTTGCTGATTGCCCGTAGTCGGGGAGGGAGGCGATCGGCTGGAGCGCGGGTGCCGCTGCGGTTGGAGACGGGCTGGCGGCTGACTCAGCGTACCTACAACGGCAATATTCTGGAGCAGTTGTATCTTGCCCAGGACAGTCTGCTGACTGAGATCGAGGTGAAAGTTTAGTAGACGGGTATTTAATTTTCAATTTGAAGCGGCAGCTTTGAGGGCTGCAATGATTTTGGTGTTGGCTTTGGGAAAGGGATATTGCTCAATTTCATCCAGCGTCACCCAAAGCATTTCATCGCATTCTAGGGGTTTGGGTTCACCGGACAGGTAGCGGCAATTGAACACCTCCAGTGTCACTTTTAAGTGGGTGTAGGCGTGATCCAGACTCATCAGCTGATCGTCCACCGCAATCTCAATGTCGAGTTCTTCTTTCACCTCTCGCCGCACGCAATCTTCCAGACTTTCTCCAGGTTCGAGCTTCCCTCCCGGAAATTCCCAAAGGCCGCCCAGGAGACCTTCCTGGCGACGGCGATCGATCAAAATCTTCCCCGACTTGTTCCAAATGACCGCAACGCCAATGATTTTGTGGGGCACGGGGCGAGCGGCTTCACGCATGGGTATCTCCGACTGAATGCCTAAATTGTAGGACTGACAGTGCGATCGCCAAGGACAGCGATCGCACTCCGGCTGCTTGGGCTTACACACCGTCGCTCCCAAATCCATCAACGCCTGGTTAAAATCGCGGGGATAGTCCGGATCAATCAACGCCTCAGAAATCGCCCACAGAGGGGCCAGTGCTTTGGCCGGTGGACGATCCAAGGCTACTAGTCTTGCCAGCACTCGCTTGACATTGCCATCCAAAATGGCCGTTTTTTGATTGAACGCCGCACTCAAAATGCCGCCTGCGGTGGTGCGGCCAATCCCCGGCAGCGTCAGGGCAAGCGCAAAAGTTTTGGGAAAAACACCGTCATGTTCCTGGGCCACCTGCTGGGCTGCCCGATGCAAATTGCGAGCCCGAGCGTAATAACCCAGTCCTTCCCACTGTTTGAGGACGGCGGTTTGGTCGGCGGCGGCAAGGGCCTGAACGGTGGGAAAGGCCACGAGCCAGCGCTGGTAGTAGGGCATCACGGTTGTGACCTGGGTCTGCTGAAGCATAATCTCCGAGATCCAGATAGCGTAGGGATCACGGCTGCGACGCCAGGGGAGATCACGTCCAGTCTCGGCGTACCAAGCCAGGAGCGATCGCCGTAGGGCGATCGCCCAGGTTGAGTCCCCAGGTAAATCCAGCCCCGAATCTAAAGACGCTTGGGGCAATTCCACCACGGTTAATTCCGGTTGCCTTGCTGCTCGATCGCCCAATGCCGCTACCCCCATTTCGCAAGATCATCAGCTCCGACAAATCATCACCCAAATCATCACCCCTATTCGTGACCTTTCGCGAGAGAATGGATAAGTGCAAGATCTATCCCAAGAATCTCAGCAGCAAATCTCAGCTATGACGATCCGCAGCGAAAACCCGGAACAGTGCGAGCATGAGCCTCCTCAACTTTCAACGCACCTGTTACCCCCTCACCGACTTTTGCTTGCGATCTTCTGGCTGTGCTACTTGACTTCCCCCGCATCAGTTCTGCGCATCAGTTCTGCGCATCAGTTCTGCGCCCCTGCGTCTTTGCCCTTCTCCCATCATGCTTAATCTAGACACCAACTTTGAACTCACCCAGGATGACTACGCCCGCTACTCGCGACACCTGATCCTGCCAGAAATTGGCCTTGAAGGTCAAAAGCGCCTCAAGGCGGCCAGCGTTCTGTGCATTGGTACAGGTGGTCTGGGCTCTCCCCTGCTGCTCTATTTGGCCGCCGCCGGAGTCGGTCGCATCGGCATCGTCGATTTCGATGTCGTTGACCACTCCAATCTGCAGCGCCAAGTTATCCATGGCACCTCCTGGGTCGGCAAACCCAAAATCGAATCTGCCAAGAATCGCATCCACGAGATCAACCCCCACTGCCAAGTCGATCTCTACGAAGTCGCCCTCAGTTCCGACAACGCCCTCAAAATTTTGGAGCCCTACGACATCGTCGTCGATGGTACGGACAATTTTCCGACCCGTTATCTGGTCAACGACGCCTGCGTCCTGCTCAACAAGCCCAATGTCTACGGCTCGATCTTTCGATTTGAAGGCCAAGCCACCGTCTTCAACAGCACAGGCGGCTGGGCTCGCCCGGAAGGCTGGGAAGCCCTGAGTAAGGAAGAAAGGGCCGCTCGCCGCAAGAAAAACCAAGACTGGATCTACGACGACACCCTCCCTGGACCCAACTACCGTGACCTTTACCCGGATCCGCCCCCACCCGGCATGGTTCCCTCCTGCGCCGAGGGCGGTGTGTTGGGCATTTTGCCAGGAATTATCGGCATCATCCAAGCGACCGAAACCATCAAGCTCATTCTGGGCAAAGGCCGCTCCCTCAGCGGACGGCTGATGCTCTACAACTCCCTCGACATGAAGTTCCGGGAGCTAAAGCTCCAGCCCAATCCCGTTCGCCCCGTGATCGAAACCCTGATCGACTACGAGATGTTTTGCGGGATTCCCCAAGCCAACGCCGCCGAAGAGGAAGCCCAGCGTATGATTCCAGAGATGACCGCGACTGAACTGAAGACGCTGATCGATAGCGGTGCCGGTGAGTTTGTGCTGGTTGATGTGCGCAATTCCCATGAGTATGAGATTGCTCAAATTCCTGGCTCAGTCCTGATTCCGCTACCGGACATCGAAAACGGTGACGGGGTAGCCCAGGTCAAGGCCCTGCTCAGTCAAGCCCCAGGTCACAAGTTGATTGCCCACTGCAAACTGGGGGGGCGATCGGCCAAAGCCCTGGCCATCCTGCAGGAAAACGGCATCGAAGGCACCAACCTCAAAGGCGGCATCACCGCCTGGAGTGCCGATGTTGACCCCACTGTTCCCACCTACTAGCCGATCCACCTGATCTCGTACCATGCCCATTCCCGATCGCTACCACATCACCACCTTCGGCTGCCAAATGAACAAAGCCGACTCCGAGCGGATGGCTGGCATCCTCGAGGACATGGGCATGACTTGGGAAGAGAATCCGTTGGAGGCAGACTTGGTTCTCTACAACACTTGCAGCATCCGCGATAGCGCAGAGCAAAAGGTCTATTCCTATTTGGGCAAGCAGGCCAAACGTAAGCAAAAAAATCCCAACGTTACGCTGGTGATGGCAGGCTGCGTCGCCCAGCAGGAGGGCGAGGCTCTGTTGCGCCGCGTGCCCGAGCTGGATTTGATCATGGGGCCGCAGCACGCGAATCGGTTGCAGGACTTGCTCGAGCAGGTATTTCAGGGCCATCAAGTGGTGGCGACTGAGGCGATCCACATTCTGGAAGACATTACGAAGCCTCGGCGTGACAGTGCGATCACGGCTTGGGTGAATGTGATCTATGGCTGCAACGAACGCTGCACCTATTGTGTGGTGCCAGGGGTTCGGGGCATCGAGCAATCCCGCACACCCGAAGCTATCCGGGCGGAGATGGAGGACGTTGCTTGCCAGGGCTTCAAGGAGGTGACGCTGCTAGGTCAAAATATCGACGCCTACGGTCGAGACTTGCCGGGGTCTACGGCTGAGGGCCGCCATCAACATACGCTGACCGACTTGCTCTATTTTGTTCATGATGTCCCCGGCATTGAGCGGATTCGGTTTGCCACCAGTCACCCGCGCTACTTTACCGAGCGGCTGATCAAGGCCTGCGCTGAGTTGCCCAAGGTCTGCGAGCACTTCCACATTCCGTTTCAGTCGGGCAACAACGATATCCTCAAAGCGATGGCGCGGGGGTATACCCAGGAAAAATACCGTCGTATCATCGACAAGGTGAGACATTACCTGCCCGATGCCGCAATCACCGCTGACGCGATCGTGGCGTTTCCAGGTGAGACTGAAGCGCAATTTCAGGACACGCTCAAGTTGGTTGAAGACATTGGCTTTGACCTGGTGAATACAGCGGCCTATTCTCCTCGACCTGGCACTCCGGCGGCCACTTGGGAGAATCAGCTCTCTGAAGACGTGAAGGTCGATCGCCTGCAGCGGCTGAATCATTTGATGAGCGCCAAGGCGGCTGAGCGCTCGCACCGCTATGGCGATCGCACCGAAGCCATCCTGGTTGAAGGCGTCAACCCTAAAGATCCCACCCAAGTCATGGGTCGCACCCGCAGCAACCGCCTCACCTTTTTCACCGGCGACATCGATCAACTCCGCGCCCAAACCGTTGACGTACGCATTACCGAAGTCAGACCCTTTAGCCTGACTGGGGTAGCGTTGGTTCCCAGCCAGACCTAGGGGGAAAACCTCAAGGACGCCGCCTAGATAGCATCTAGGTTTTTTTCACCCGTGCGGATGCGAATGATTTGATCGACCGGCGAAACAAAGATTTTACCGTCACCAATTTCGCCTGTTCGAGCGGCTTCGACAATGCGATCGACCACCATATCGACCTGCTCATCCTCCACAACTAGATCGATTTTAAGCTTTTGCAAAAACTCAACCGTGTACTCAGAGCCGCGATAGCGCTCGGTCTGACCTTTTTGCCGTCCAAAACCCCGCACTTCCGAAACCGTCATCCCAACGATTCCAGCGTTGACCAAGGCGATCTTGACTTCATCTAGTTTGAACGGACGGATGATCGCTTCTACCTTTTTCAAGGGTCTATCTCCTTTAGGGAATGTATTTGAACGATGTATTTTTCGCACAAGCTGTACACGAAAACCGCGTACAAATGAGCTGAACGTAGTCCCACATCAGAAGCGTACATCAGCAGATGAATCGTGGGGGGAAGTTAGACTTAAAAACCAGCGATTTGCTCCATTTCCCCCCAATAACACCTCTGCCCGACTGACTATTTCATGCAATCCACGTATGACCATCTAAGGCCACTAGAATTGCGGTTGGGAGGGCAGCTGAGATGGCGGCTGGGATGGCGACGGATCCAGAAAAGGACGAACCAACATAAAGCCAGTGCCAAAAGCAGTCACAACGATAAACAGCACCATGACCACCAGCCACCAGGCGCTGAGTTCTCGTGGACCATTGGGGGACAGTTTGGGTTTCGATCGCGATACTTCACGCCCCGTGAACAACTTATTGAGAGTCTCCACTGCGGCCTGACGTTCCGGTGGTGAAGTCGGCGGCTTTCGAGCCTTGGAACGCTTTCGAATCGGGGCTTCCATGGCTTCGGGTGGTATTGCGGATGCAGGCTGAGGCAGGTGTTGAGCAGGGGAGTGAATCCCCCCCCCGTCGCCGTCTTGACCCGATGCACGTTTTAAGCCGACGTCCACAGTGCTAGGCGGTGGCGCAGAAATCTGTTGCATCTTCTGAGCCGATTCAATAATTTGATCCAGCTCAAACTGCATATGCTGATTGGTTTGCGCAAATGCCGATTTTGAGCGTGGAGGGAATCGAGCATGGTCTGCGTGGCTTGCAGTTCTGCTGCCAATTCCCGATACACCGAGATGGGAACAGCGGGGCCCGGTTGCTGGGCTGCCGCTGGTTGCGCAGGTTCACGATTGTGAACGGAGCGCTTTGAGTTCATATCAAAGTTCATCTGCCTTAGCCGTTGAAGGGAAAAAGAGCAAGATCGCCGAAGTCAAGCCTAAGAGTAATGCATAACTTCCAATCTGACACCTTTTTCCTTAAAAAAACTAAAACCCTTATGGGGAAAGACTTTGAAAAGTCTTCTAGATATTGTTTGTCAAGTTGATTCGCGTGCGATCGAAGCAATATTGGCCCGGTTTCTGCGGTTCACGGATCTCACTTTCCTATTTTTTCGGTAGACTCGTAGACAGCCTAACGCTTGCGCCTGCAACACTTTCAGGCCTCTAGTCGATTTCGTCCTTTGGGAATGTCTTCTAGAATTAGACCTTTGTGCGCCGATCAAGCATCAACCCAGCATCAATCTTAGTCAGGTCATCTAAACATTATGGAAGTGTCATCAGCATCTGCTCGGGAAGCCATTGAGGTGGCGGCAGGCATTAGCAGCGCCCCTGATCTCAAGTACGGTGAGCGAGAAATTCGGGAGGGCAAGTTGATTACCTTCCCGAATCCGCGTCCGGGACGTCGGTTTGAGATCGAGATTTCACTGCCAGAATTCACGTGCAAGTGTCCGTTTTCGGGTTATCCCGATTTTGCGACGGTTTATCTTAAGTATGTGCCGAATGAACGGGTGGTGGAGCTGAAGGCGCTGAAACTGTATATCAATAGTTTTCGCGATCGCTACATTTCCCACGAGGAGTCCATGAACCAAATTCTCGATGACATGATCGCCACCTGTGATCCCCTAGACATCACGATTCGAGGCGATTTCACGCCGCGCGGCAATGTCCATACTATCGTCACGGTCAACCACACCAAGGCCGACTTAGGCTAGTGAGGAAAGTCTCTTTGGGGGCATTTCAGAGGACGCCTCGGGGGGTGTTTCGCCGATTCTGCCCCCGAGAGTTTCAACCATTTCCACCAGCTCGCGCTCAAAGGTGACTTGGGCACGGTTGGTGCGTCCACCGATGTAGCAGCGATCGCCCTCCCGCAAGGCCCAGACCTGGGCGTGGGACACATAGCTCATCAATGTACTGACCATCAGTAGCCCAAACCCCAGATAGACCAGGGGAATCCCCGGATCTGCCTTGATCTGCAATCCGGTGCTGCCCATGATATCGACTAGGGTTAAGCGGAGCGGTTTGCCCGCGACCGGAATGTCTGTGGCCATTCCTTTTCGAACCGTGCCGATCAGTTTTCCATCTGCGCCATAGATCAACATCGTGCCTTGCAAATCCTTGGCCACCAGCGACACGCCCTCGCTCATGTCAGGCTTTGTTGGAATCCAGGTGCCCCAGAGCCTTCCTTGGCCCTGGGTATCGAGTTCGCCTACGGGAAACTTGAGCGTTGGGCTGTTGTTGAGCCGGACGGCGACAGCGGCGATGTTCCAGTCGGCCTGGTAAAAGGTGACACCCTTGTGGCGTAGGGGTTTGTTGACATGGATGGTTTGGCGATCGAGCTCCACCCCCTCATCGTCAATCACCGACAAATCCGAGTAGAACTGGTCGATATGGCCGTCGGGCGCATAATCGATCCAGAAGCGATTTACCTTAACACCCCAGTCCTTGGGGATTTGGGGCTCGGAGAGCAAACCGCGATCGAAAATGTTCGTCACCTTAAACGCGACCCCCTGGGGAATCATCTCCTGGGCAAAAAAACCGCTGAGGGATCCCCAAATCGCTCCAGCCAAAATCAGCAACATGCTGGCATGAACAATAATCGGCCCGAGACGTCCTACAATTCCTCGCCGGGCGTAGAGCACGTCTCCGGCTTGATGCACTTGATAGCGCTGGCCACGCAGCAGGGTTGGCAGGGTGTCAAAGGCGCTGGCCGAAATGTCGGTGCTGAGGGCCAATTTGTTGAACTGGCGCGGCTTGCGGTAATACTTCCAGTTGCGGGCAGACTTGAGGGTGGGCAGCTGGCGTGTGAAGGTGCAAGCCGTGAGACTGCTGCCAAATAAAACCAAAATGGCGTAGAACCAGCCGGTGCGGTAGACATGGTCCAAGCCCAGGGCCAGCAGCACTTTCCAGCTCAGGAAGCCGAAGAGTGCCGGATCCTCTGGATAATTCGCTTGATAAAATGCCGAGGTTTGGCCCTGTTCGATCACCGTGCCGCTGATGCTGGCGATCGCGATGGTCAGCAGGAGGCGATCGCCAGCCGCAAATTGGCCAGCCAGGGCAGCAAATCTTTGCGGAAATAGCGTTTCAACCTTTGCCACGCAGAACGAGTCGTCAGATCCTGAGTCATACCCAATGTCCGTCCAAATATCCGTAGGGGCCAAATGTCCGTCGGAGCTTAATGTTCGTCGGAGCTTAATGTCCGTCGGAACTCAATGTCCGTCGGAGCTCAATGTTCGTCGGAGCTCAATGTTCGTTGGAGCTTAATGTCCGTCGGGACAATTCAAATCGCCGGAACCAAACGCGTTAACAGCGAAAACACGCCAAACCCAATCAGCAAGACCCCACTGGCTGGATTGATCCAGCCCGACCACTGACGCAAGGCCAAGAGTCGCTTCAACGTTCCCGCAAAAATTCCGGCTAGCACAATCGGCACAACGTAGCCCAAGGCGTAGCACAGCAATAAAATCCCGCCTAGGATCGGCTGACCTGACGCCGAAATCCAGGCTAGCAGCGTCGCCAAAACCGGCGTGCTGCAAGGAGAGGCAATCAGGCCAAAGGTAATGCCTAGCGCATAGGAGCGAACACCCTGGGGCCAAGTTTTGGGCACCTCAAGGTTACCCAGACTCGGGAGCCGCAGGGGCAAAACTTCGAGTAGATTGAGTCCCATCAAAATTGCGATGAGGCTGACGGCGATCGGTAAACCCAGACCAATTTGGCCATAAACCTTGCCCAGCAACGCCGCCATGACGCCTAATCCCGTCAGCGTCGTGGCCAAGCCCGCCGCAAACCACAGCGACTGCAGCACGGCCCGCCGGTTTCCCCTCGTGCCGTCCGCTCCCCCGCCTGTTCCGCTGTCGTAGCCTCCCAGGTAACCCAGAGTAATCGGCAGCATCGATAACATACAGGGTGTCAAGCTGGTCAGCAGACCCGCCGCGAGCATTACACCAACGCTCAGAATTGAGAGGTGGTCAAGCTGTTGGAGCACTTGGCCATTGGCCCATTGCTCCAGAAAATAAAGTCGAGTTTGTAGGGTTTCCAGCACAAGACATCTCGCACAAGACACAAAGCCCCGCAGCGGTGGTTAAACAGCGCTGCCTCTCCCATCTTAAGGCTCGTGCAGTATCCTGGGCGACTGAATTCAGCGAGGTTTTGGTCAGGTTCCTGGCCAGGGGCCTTCGAGTTGAGCTGCTTGAGCGAGAAACGGCTGGGTTCGATGACATTGCGATTGCTACTCTCCCGCGCCACCCGAATCAACAGCGCCGCCGCCATCAAACTCGCCAAAATCGAATTCCCGCCATAGCTCATCATCGGCATCGGCAACCCTGTCGTCGGCATCGACCCGGTGGACACCGCAATATTCAAAATCGACTGGCCAATCAACAAAATAATTGCCCCGATCGCCACCAACTGATGCACATCTCGCGATGCCTTCAGCGCCACCCGCAGCCCCATCGTCGCGTAGACAGCCAGCATGAGTAGCAAGAGAATACCGCCGATCAAGCCAAACTCTTCGGCAAACACCGCAAAAATAAAGTCGGTGTACTGAAATGGCAGATAAAACATCTTTTGCTGGGACAAACCAAAACCAGTGCCCGTCATGCCACCCGAACCGATCGCCAGCAAACTTTGCACCAGCTGATAGCTATCCCCCTGGGTATTACTCCAAGGATCCAGAAACGATGTAATCCTCAGCCACTGGTACTCATTACGGCTGACGCTGAGCACCGCCAGCAAAAAACCCGCCAGCGCCGTACCCCCTAGCTGCTTCAGCGGCAGACCTGCCGCCAGCGCAATCAGCCACAGGAGCATGCCGCAAAGGGAAGCCGTACTCAAATTGGGCTGGGTCAAAATCGCGCCCAAAACCAGCGCAAACGTCCCCAACCAACGCCAGCGAACTGGTACGGGCAACCGCTCCCACTGGCTAAAAATCCGAGCCCCCTGCAAGACTAAAAAAGGCTTAATTAATTCAGAGGGTTGGAGCGAAATTGGCCCCAGTACCAGCCAGCGCGTTGCGCCATTCACTGTTGCTCCCATCCCCGGCACGTGGGTCAGAAAAATCAGCAGCAAACAGAGCAGCAAAAACCAATGGGCCATGCCAATCACAAACCGAATCGGCGTGTGAATAATCAAATTGAACAGCACCATGCCAATCCAGGCCCAGGCAAATTGGCGCTTGAGATAGTAAAAACCATCGGCATTATCGGTCGCCGCTGTCACATAGGACGCTGTACACAACACCACCAGGCCAAACAGCAGCCACAGCAACGTCAGCCAGCGCAGCACACGGGCATCCGCAGACCATTTCACCGACGATCGATCAAACCAGGGAAAGATATAGCGCAGTGGCACGGCTCAAGTTTGATAGGGAATTGCTGTTCATTGTAGTCAAGCACCTAATCGAGACGACAGATGGAGCCGCGAGGGTCACGATGGGGGGCCATCCCCTGCAACGGGAACGGCCCAGATAAAATTCACAAAAAAACGACGCGCGCTCTAGAGAAAGTATCTCCAGACACCACACGTCGAGCCAAAAAGAAGAGCGTCAAGACTAAGAAATACCGGTATTCACACCGGGTCGGCCTGTCGCCAGCTCAACTTTAATAATTCTGCCACCCAGCTTTTGAATGCGTTGCTGCTCGCTAAACCAGTTATCGTAGGCAACCAGCTTCGTAAAATAGGTATTTTGCAGCTCTCGCTGGGTGCGAACTTTATCGGGACTTGGCACACACGCTGTGACCTTAAACATCCGCATCGGTATAATTCTCCTGCCAAAACGCGAGGGATAAAACGAAGAAAAAATCCAAGATTTATATCAAAAACCTAGGCTGCGCAGAGCGAAACTTCGCACGGCCTAGGTCTCATCACAACCCAATCGAAATCTTCCCAAAGGGCTTTTCAAATTCAGAGCGATCGCCCAGGAGCCCCAGGCAAGATTCAACTCAATCAAGCGGAACCCCACAAGATTCCAGCAGGGTGGAAGCTTGTGCTTCCACCCTGCTGGAATCACGGCAATTAGCTAAGGCCGGAGCAGATATAGTCGAAATAGACGCCCATTTCCTTGCCAGCATCAGGGCCAACCAAGCTGGCGGTCACTTCTTTCATGGCTTGGACAGCCTGAACCGTCGCACCCACTGGAACGCCCAGGGAGTTGTAGGTTTCCTTCAGACCGTTGAGCACGCGCTCATCCAGGATGGAGGTATCACCCGCAAGCATGGCGTAGGTCGCGTAGCGCATGTAGTAGTCGAGGTCGCGAATGCAAGCTGCATAGCGACGGGTGGTGTACATGTTGCCACCGGGACGAGTGATGTCGGAATACAGCAGTGCCTTAGCAACTGCTTCTTTGACGATGGTTGCAGCGTTGGCACTGATCGAAGTGGCAGCGCGGACGCGCAGCTCACCGCTCTGGAAATATGCTTTCAGCTTGCCCATGGCGGCAGCATCCAGATATTGACCCTGAACGTCGGAGGAATTGATGACAGAGGTAATTGCGTCTTGCATCGTTATGCTTCCTTAAAAAATCTCAAAATCAGAGGGACTAAAAAAGAATGGCTATCGAATCCAGAGGATAGATCCAGAGGAAATCGGTACGGCACCGTGGCGAGAGACCAGCCTAGCGCATGCGCATCTAGGACGTGCGCATCTAGGACATGCCGATCTAGGACATGCCGCTGATGACATAGTCGAAGTAGGCACCGGCTTCATCTGCATCCGCACCTGTAAGCAGGCCAGTGCTGGAGGCTTTCATGGCCCGAACCGCTTCGATGACCGCATCAATGGGAGTACCCAGAGACTTGTACATTTCACGGGCGCCCACCAGACCGATTTCTTCAATTGGGGTAACGTCGCCAGAGACGATTCCGTAGGTGACCAGACGCAGGTAGTAGTCCATATCCCGCAGGCAGGTTGCGGTCATTTCCTCACCATAGGCGTTGCCGCCGGGAGAAACGACATCGGGGCGCTTTTGGAAAAGCTGGTTACCCGCATCTTTGATGATTTTCTCGCGAGAGCTAGTTAGGGTCTCGGCAATACGCAGACGCCGCTCGCCGTTAGTAACGAAGGATTTGATGCGATCCAGCTCACCAGGGCTGAGGTAGCGAGCCTCAGCGTCAGCGTTTACGATGGATTTTGAGACGATACTCATTAACGGATTCCTCCAAGCAGATTTATGAGAATGGGCTTAGGCTAACGACCGCTTGCTAGCAAACTCAATCTTGCAAGAGCCAATCTTGCAAGATGATGGGGCATGCCAGGCGATGGGACAAGTCAGCCCAAGACATGGTTCAAACCTATATATGCAAAAAAGATGGCAAACAAAATCCCTTAATCTTGCCGCTGCCCCTTGCAGAGCCTCACGCCCGAATAGCCGGTGCGAAACCCAGCTACCTTCGGGATTTTATTGTGCTTCATTTGGATTGACCTTTTAGAACCGACGTAACAGTTTGTAATATCGCGTCTCATAGCTGTTCATTTTCCCTGAAGGAGAAATTTGGCGATCACAGACAACCGCGATCGCTCACCCAAAAACACTTCACTAGAGACGCAATACTGCGGTCTAACGACCGCCGACACTCACGCCGGACGTTTTGCGCAGCGACAGACCTTTGGGGGTCACAAAGCGCTCGTAGGGAATCGTGTCTTCCCCAAAAGCCGCGTCATACTCCCGACTGCCAATCATTGCGTCCACGAGGGCATAGAAACCCTGCTTTGCGCAGATGTCGAAATAGGCGTTGATCTCCTCGCGGCCATAGGTGGGACGGCCCAGGAGGCGGCGGTGGATATATTCAACCGCCTTAACCACATAGAACGGAGACCAGTACAAGTCGCGGAAGGTGTCCGACTTCGCCAAAATGCGAATAAACTCGCGCACACTGATTTCGCCGTTTTCCAGCTTAGATTCCGCAGCGCTAAAGCCCTGCCCTTCGTAGACCTGACGTCCGAAGACCTGAAGATAAGCCGCACGAACCACACCCTGGGTGCTGCTTTCGGTAAAATTAACGCTGCGCGTCGCATTGGATCCGCCGCGCACCGATGGCCCGCCAAAGCTGCCGCCGGTGGCAATCTGGGAAAACTTGATGGCGTTACGTTCTGGATTCACCGAGGGTTTTGTCAGTAGACGGCGCGTGTTCTTGTTGAACGGTGCAGGTCGGGAGCTGGCATTCGCGGTCTGGCTCGGGAAAATTGCTCCAAACTGAATTTCCAGCGGGTCATTGCCGGAGCCGTAGACATGCTGATCGGGCAAGGGACGTTTGTAGTCACCAAACAGGGTGACAAACTGAGGCACCTTGCGAAATGGCGCGCTGTAGTTGAACAGGTTTTGCTGAGCGCCCCAGTTGCGGCATTCCTGGGCCTCAAAGCCCAGGCCCCGCAGGTAGGGAACCGTGTTCTCGCCGAAGTAATCGTCGTACTCTTGGGTATCGACAATGGCATCGACCAGGCTCGCGAGCCCCTTGTCTGAGAGCACGGCAAAGTAGCGGTTAAATTCCTCTTGGGAGCTGAGCCCACGTCCGAGGAAGTGGCGCAGGGCCAGTTCGACGACCCGGCTGTTGACAAACCCGTCATGAAATTGGCTGCGGTAAAACGACGTTTTACCCAAACGGCGGATGAACTCCTTAGTGGAAATCTCGCCATTTTTAACCTTGGATTCGAGATCGGAGACCGACTGGGAGTAGGCCCGCTTGATATCCCGCTCGAACACCTGGCGATAGGCCGCCTTAATGGCTTCGTTGTTCTCCACCATGGAGCGAGTGGATTCGATCACAAATCGCTGGCGCTTGTCAGCAGCGTTGGCGTAGCTTTGGGGCAGTTGCAAGCCTTGTTGATCAACTTTGACATCGCCTCGGCGGCGCTGATTGGAGGGGGTTGAGGCCTCAAATTCATTGATCAGAATCTGGAAATATTGCACCAGCAGGCTTTCTGCCTCGGCATCTCCCCGAACAAAGCTGAGGCTACCGGCCCGCATTTCCTGCAACGCGACGATCGTGGCTGCGGTGGAGCAGGCATTTTCAATCACGGCCCGTAGGCCCCGCACGTTGACCACCAAAATATTGGGATCACCGGCAACTAACGCATAGGTGGTATAGCGCAGGAACCAGCTCATATCCCGTAGGGACTTTTGCATGTTCCGAGGGCCATAGCGAGAGACGCTGATGGGGCGGAATCCGGAGGGGATTTTCCCGGCGCTGGGGCCAAAGGCACCCTGCAAACCGCCTAACACACCGCTGCTGCTTTTTTGGCTTCAACGTAGGTTTCGGTGCCCAGGATTCGCGGGTCGGTTTCGCGAGCATCGCGGCCAGCTGGGGCCGCCAAAGGCGCTTCGGGCTTTTCGAGATAGGAGAGTGGGGAGCCACCGCTGAAGATGCGGTTGGCGGCGCGGGACACGATGGCTTCGGCGTTTTGGGTGAGGATCTGGGCGATCGCCAACCGCTTCAAACCAGAATCAAAGTAGGATTTTAAATCCTGGAGTTCACCAAAACCGGGAAAACGATCTTGCTGTTCCGCCTGGGAGATGGTGGAGACAGGAACCGTTTGGTAAAGCTGTGGGCTGGAGAGTGAACTCCCGCCGCTGGCGCTTACAGTCATTTTTCTTAAAAGCTCCCTCTTAAATTTGTATGCTGACTTTTAAGATGGCATTCGGTCGGCTCCGCCTGAGTCAGGGTTTGAATCCAGGGTTTGATTAAAGCAACTTTAGGAATCTAAATCCTGAGCGGGTGACCTTTTATCAGCCTTCAGATTAGAGCGTTTCGGGGTAGCCTGAGACCTTTGTTAAAAAATGTATTGAAGTCCCACCTGCCTTATCTCTGGGTTTAAATCTATGCCTTCTTCCCCAGTCTCTTCCTCGGCGGCTTCATTCCCTGAGCACCCCAAAAATCCAGCGTCTTGGGTTCAGCAATCGGAAGCCGCTGTCAGCGCCGCTGTGGAGCAGCTTTACAATACCTACCCGTTTCCGCCGGATCCGCTGTTGGACGAGCCGCCACCGGGCTACAACTGGCGTTGGTATTGGCCTGCAGCCTACAGTTTTTGTTCGGGGCGGTTGTCAGAACACAATGCGGTGCGAATTCTTGATGCTGGCTGTGGCACCGGTGTCGGGACGGATTATTTGGCCCATCTCAATCCGGAGGCGACGGTGGTGGCGATCGACCTCAGCCCAGGGGCGATCGCCGTTGCCACCGATCGACTCCGGCGCTCGGGCGGCCACAACGTCAGCTTCCAGGCACTGAGCATTTACGACGTCGCTCAGATACCGGGCGAGTTCGACTTGATCAATTGCGTCGGTGTTTTGCACCACATGCCCGACCCCATACGCGGTATCCAGGCCTTGGCAACCCAGCTCAAACCCGGCGGGTTGCTCCATATCTTTGTCTATGGCGAGCTCGGGCGCTGGGAGATCCAGCTGATGCAGGAGGCGATCGCCCTCCTCCAGGCCGACCAGCGTGGCAACTACACCGATGGCGTCCAGATTGGCCGCGAGCTGTTTGCCAAACTATCGGACACCAACCGCCTCGTGCAATATGAAAAACCTACTGGGCCGCTGAGAACACCCGCGACGAATGCTTTGCAGACATGTACGTCCATCCCCAAGAAACGGACTACAACATCAAGACCCTGTTTGAGCTGATCGACGCCTCGGGACTCGAGTTCGTCGGCTTTTCCAATCCAGAGGCTTGGTCCTTAGAACGGCTGTTGGGGCAAGCACCCGAGCTGATGGCGCGGGCCGCAAGTTTGGGGGAGCGCGATCGCTATCGGCTGATCGAACTGCTCAACCCTCATGTGCCCCACTACGAATTCTTCCTCGCTCGCCCGCCGCTCGATCGTTCCACTTGGGAAAACGACACCGAGATCAAAGCCGCCACGATCCAGCGAAATCCTTGCATGCACGGCTGGCCTAGCCGGAGTCTTCTCAACCAAGACTATCATCCGGCCACAATTTCTGAAGCAGGCTTTGAGTTTCTCAAGGCAGCAGAAACGGCTGCCACCGGGACAACCGTAGGCCAAATTATCGAGACTGTGCCCACTCCCCTAGAAGAGATTCGACAACTCTGGCAGCAACGTATGATTTTCCTGGGTTTATCCGCAGACAGAACCGGCCCAGGCTAACCCCGAGCAGCCACTTGCACACTCAAGATTAGGTCAATGTTTTTATAAAGGATTGTTACCCCCTGCGTGATATCATTGTCCCTGGCTTGAACATGCATATCTACCTAGTGATTCACTAGAAATTTGGAGCAGTTGTGACGTCCCACGAGAAGGCTCAACCCAGCGTTTGGGTTGAGCAAGACACCCCCCAGGATGCTCTTCCCGCGAAAAACTCGATGGATGAGTTCTATGCGCTGAGGCAGGAACTCCTGCTGAGTACGCTTGTAGTTTCCGGGATTGTTTTCTTTTCTGTCTGGTGGTTTTACGCCCTAGATGTGGCCATCAGCTATTTGCTGGGAAGCACGGTGGGTATGGTTTACATTAGGATGCTTGCTAGAGACGTCGAGCGGCTTGGGTCTGAGAATAATAAATTAGGCAAAAATCGCTTGGCGCTGTTTGTGATCTTAATCGTTGTGGCTGCACGTTGGAATCAACTCCAGATGTTGCCCGCATTTTTCGGTTTTTTGACCTTCAAGATGGCGATCATCATCTACACGCTCCGAATTACGTTTCCGCGCTAGATAGCGTGCGGATCAAGTCTTAGTCTACGTTTTCATGTCTTCATTGCCGCAGCGCAAATGGCGACCCTGATGATGCCAAATCTTTTGAATTTTTCTAACATCCTTCCCTTAGCCGAGCTGGAAGTGGGTCACCACTTTTATTGGCATCTGGGCGGCCTGAGCCTTCATGGTCAGGTGTTTTTGACGTCTTGGTTTGTGATCGGCATTTTGTTGATTGCTTCAGTTTTGGCTGGGCGCGATCGCACGATGATTCCTGCGGGTCTCCAAAACTTCATGGAGTATGTTTTGGAGTTCATCCGAGATCTCGCGAAGAACCAACTCGGAGAGAAAGAGTATCGTCCTTGGGTTCCATTTATTGGTACCTTGTTTTTGTTTATTTTCGTTTCAAACTGGTCTGGCGCACTCCTGCCTTGGAAAGTCATCCAACTTCCTGAGGGCGAGCTTGCTGCTCCCACGGGCGATATAAACACGACTGTTGCATTGGCGTTACTGACTTCTTTGGCCTACTTCTACGCAGGCTTTAGAAAGCGGGGGCTGGGATACTTTGCCAAATACATCGAACCGACCCCGATTCTGTTGCCCATTGCGATCCTTGAGGACTTTACCAAGCCCCTCTCCCTGAGTTTCCGTCTTTTCGGAAACATCTTGGCGGATGAACTAGTGGTAGCCGTTCTGGTGTTGTTGGTTCCTTTGTTTGTCCCCGTCCCTGTGATGATGCTAGGTCTGTTTACCAGCGCCATTCAGGCTCTCGTGTTTGCCACCCTAGCGGGTGCCTACATCCATGAGGCGCTAGAGGGTCACGGGGAAGAGGATCATTAGCGTTTGAAGCCCAGCGTGTTTCAGCCCTCATTGATGAGGGCTTCTCCTCAAACTCTTTGGCTTTGTCCAGCCTGCTCTCACGAGTGAGTCGAAGCAAGGCCAAGGTTGGCTGTGGGTTTTGTCAGACTCACATGCAAAACGTCCGTCTCGTTCTATACCTCTTAAAAAGGAAAGTAATCATGGATCCCATCGTTTCCGCCGCTTCGGTTTTGGCTGCTGCTCTTGCCATTGGTCTGGCTGCCATTGGTCCTGGTATCGGCCAAGGTAACGCATCCGGTCAAGCGGTTGCAGGCATCGCCCGTCAGCCCGAGGCAGAAGGCAAAATTCGTGGCACGCTCCTTCTCACCTTGGCGTTCATGGAGTCCCTGACGATTTACGGCCTGGTTATCGCCCTCGTTTTGCTGTTTGCGAATCCTTTTGCGTAGACTTGCCTTGGAATAGGCTGTGGTGTGTGGACATGCAAATCTGTATTTCTGCGCACCGCTGGCTGATGTTTTCCGTGGCTTGTCGTTCGTAGATGGAAAGTTTGGTCAATAAGGTTTGGTCAATTTGGTCAAAGCTCAATCTGGTCAAAGCTATGTGTGCGAGCCAACGCCTAAGTTCGCTTCGACTTCAGCGAGTTTGGTTTGATTGCATGGTTTTGCCCGTTATCAAGGAGGCCTTGAATGTTTGATTTTGATGCCACGCTTCCTTTGATGGCGATTCAATTTTTGCTGCTGGTTGTCGTTTTAGACAAGGTTTTTTACAAGCCTTTTGGTAAGACCCTTGACGATCGCAGCGAATATGTTCGCTCCAAGCGTCTCGGTTCCCAAGAGCGCCTAGATCAGTCTAAGAAAATGGCAGAGCAGTACGAAGCCGAACTCGCCGAAACACGAAAGCGAGCGCAGAGCATTGTTGCAACTGCTCAGTCTGAAGCTCAAAAACTGGCATCGGCTCAAATGGCCGAGGCTCAGCAGGAGGCCCAAGGACAGCGAGAAGCAGTTCAAGGGGAGATTGACCAGCAGAAGCGTTCTGCCATGGCTACATTAGATGGTCAGGTCGATCAGCTCAGCAACCAGATTCTTGAGAAGCTGTTGAGCACTGCTCGCTAGTTGCTAGTGCAGTGCCTGTGAGATAGGCGTTGGGATAAGCGATCTTAAAAGTGCGCAGATTTTTGGAACATCATCATGGGAACGTTAATTTTGCTAGCGGCGGAAGCTAGTAAGGGCGAGGGCGGTATTGCTTTCAACTTCAACATTTTAGAAACCAACATCATCAATCTGGCTATCGTGATTGGTGTTGTTTACTATGCGCTTTCGAATTTTCTGTCCAGCGCTTTGTCCGAGCGGCGGACTGGGATCGAAGCGGAGATTAAGGAGGTTGAAGATCGACTGGCAAAAGCCGAAGCTTCTCTCGTCGAACAACGGAAGAATGTTTCGGATGCTCAGGCGGAAGCCGATCGCATTCTTGCAGAGGCCAGCGCGCGGGCTGCCAGCGCTCGGGAGTCGATTCTGACCCAGGCGAAGCAAGATATCGAGCGGATGAAGGCTGCTGCGTCTCAAGACCTGACGGCTGAGCAAGAACGAGCCGTTTCTGAGTTGCGTCAGCGGGTTGTCAATCAGGCTTTGGATAAGGTTCGCGAGCAGCTTCCCAATCGCTTAGACGAAGCGTCCCAGAAGCAGCTTATTGATCGCTCGATCGCGGTTTTAGGAGGATAGAGATGAAGGGAAGTGCGGCGATGGCAAAGGTGATTGAGCCCTATACGGAGGCGCTCATGTCTTTGGCTCAGTCTCAGAATTTGGTTGATCGACTGGGTGAGGATGCTGCGGCTGTCCTGTCTGTGATCACTGAATCTGAGCAGTTGTCTACGGTTCTGAACAGCCCCGTGTATGAAGGCGGACAGAAGAAGGCAATTCTAAAGCAGATTTTCGAGAATCAGGTTGATCATCATTTTCTCAATTTCCTCTTGCTGCTGGTCGATCGCCAGCGCATTGCTTTCCTTCCTGGAATCTGCCAGCGCTACCGTGAGTTGCTGCGGGATTTGAATCAAGTTTCTCTGGCGGAGGTTACGTCAGCGGTTGAGTTGACGGAAGAGCAACGCCAGGCGGTCTGCGATCGCGTCAAGTCCATGACCGGCGCTCAGTCGGTTGAAATTGAGTCTCGCGTTGATCCAGATTTGATTGGTGGTGTGATCATTCAAGTTGGCTCTCAGGTTGTGGACGCCAGTTTGCGAGGCCAACTGCGGCGCATTAGCCTGAATTTGAGCCGTCCTTAGCAAATCCCATTATTGGCTTTCATGCGTCGATGCTGTTGACTCGTCGATGCGCTCGCCCCGATGGTTGATTGTTTGAGCATTCGATTCAGTATCTGAAAGTTTCGTTTGATGGGCGCTTGCCCAACCCCGTAAACCCCTAGCCCTTCGAGAACGATTCCCATGGTGAGTATCAGACCAGAAGAAATTAGCAATATTATTCGCCAGCAAATCGAGCAGTATAGCGACGACGTTCAGGTTTCTAACGTCGGCACCGTGCTGCAGGTTGGTGATGGCATTGCCCGTATTTATGGCCTCGACAAGGCGATGGCTGGTGAACTGCTTGAGTTTGAAGATGGCACTGTTGGCATCGCACTCAACCTTGAAGAAGACAATGTTGGTGCGGTGTTGATGGGCGATGGCCTCAGCATCCAAGAGGGTAGCTCGGTGAAGTGCACCGGCAGAATTGCCCAGGTTCCTGTGGGCGAGGCTATGCTGGGCCGGGTCGTGAGTGCCTTGGGTGAACCGCTTGATGGGAAGGGCGAGGTCGCGACCACCGAGACTCGCCTGATTGAGTCGATGGCTCCCGGCATTATTGCCCGCCGTTCAGTGCATGAGCCGATGCAGACCGGCATTACCTCCATCGACGCGATGATTCCCATTGGTCGGGGTCAGCGGGAGTTGATTATTGGTGACCGCCAAACGGGTAAGACGGCGATCGCCATCGACACGATTCTCAACCAAGCCGACCAAGACGTGGTCTGCGTTTACGTGGCCGTAGGCCAAAAGGCAGCTTCCGTCGCTCAGATTGTGGATGTGCTGCGCGAACGCGGTGCCCTCGACTACACCATCATCGTCGCGGCCAACGCCTCCGACCCCGCCACCTTGCAATATCTGGCTCCTTATACGGGTGCCGCCATGGCCGAGTACTTCATGTACAAGGGCAAGGCCACCTTGGTGGTATACGACGATTTGTCCAAGCAAGCTGCGGCCTACCGCCAAATGTCCTTGCTGCTGCGTCGTCCGCCCGGACGGGAAGCCTACCCCGGCGACGTCTTTTACTTGCACTCTCGCTTGCTCGAGCGGGCCGCCAAGCTCAGCGATGTTTTGGGTGCAGGCAGCATGACCGCGTTGCCGATTATTGAAACCCAGGCGGGCGACGTCTCGGCCTATATTCCCACCAACGTGATTTCGATTACGGATGGCCAGATTTTCTTGACCTCCGACCTGTTCAATGCGGGCATTCGTCCGGCGATCAACGTCGGTATCTCTGTCTCCCGTGTGGGTTCGGCAGCCCAAACCAAGGCGATCAAGAAAGTGGCGGGTGTGATGAAGTTGGAGCTGGCCCAGTTCGACGAGCTGGCGGCCTTTGCGCAGTTTGCCTCTGATTTGGACAAGGCGACCCAAAATCAGCTGGCGCGCGGTGAGCGTCTGCGGGAACTGCTGAAGCAGCCCCAGTATTCTCCGCTACGTTTGCCCGAGCAAGTGGCTGTGGTCTACGCGGGTGTTCGGGGCATGATCGACGATCTGCCCACAGAGAAGGTCACCTCCTTTGTGACGGAAATGCGTCAGCAGATCAGTGGCTCTCAGTATTCTGAGATTGTGACCAACACCAAGACCCTCGGAGATGACACTGAGGCGATGCTGAGAAAAATCATCGAGGACAGCAAGAAGACCGTGATGGCGGCCTAGGCCTGCCCGTCGGGGTGAACGCGGTTTACCCCGACGGAACGTTTCGATCGCGACCCTATCCATTGCGAACGCTTCCACTCCACACCTTTGAATCGGTCAAGCCGTCATGCCTAACCTCAAGTCCATTCGTGACCGGATTAAGTCGGTCAAAAACACCCGAAAAATTACCGAAGCGATGCGCTTGGTGGCGGCGGCTAAGGTTCGTCGTGCCCAAGCTCAGGTGCTGAATACCCGACCTTTTGCCGATCGTTTGGCCCAGGTGCTGAGTGGTTTGCAAACTCGCCTCAAGTTTGAGGATGTGGATTTGCCGCTGATGAAACAGCGCGAGGTCAAGACGGTGGCTTTGCTGGTGGTGTCGGGCGATCGCGGTCTCTGCGGTGCCTACAATACCAACGTTATCCGCCGGGCCGAAAACCGTGCAAAGGAACTGACCGAAGCCGGCGTTAAGTACCGGTTTGTGCTGGTGGGTCGGAAGGCAGTGCAGTATTTTAAGCGCCGCGATCAACCGATTGAAGCGCAGTTCATCGGCCTAGAACAAGTTCCCACCGCCGACGAAGCGGCCAAGGTTGCGGACACGCTGTTGTCGATTTTCCTGTCTGAGGAAGTCGATCGCGTAGAGTTGGTTTACACCAAGTTTGTTTCGTTGGTGGCCTCTCGTCCCGTCGTGCAAACGTTGCTACCGCTCGATCGCCAAGGTCTAGAGGCCCAAGATGACGAGATCTTCCGCCTGACCACACGCGGGGGTGACTTTGCTGTAGAACGTCTTAAGGCCGATTCTACCCAGGCGAAGGAACTGCCCAGCGACATGATCTTCGAGCAAGATCCGGCGCAAATTCTCAATGCATTGCTGCCGCTCTATCTCAACAACCAGCTGCTACGGGCCCTCCAAGAGTCGGCAGCTAGCGAGCTCGCCGCACGGATGACCGCCATGAACAACGCCAGCGATAACGCCAACGAGCTCGTCGGCAGTTTAACCTTGGTTTACAACAAAGCACGTCAGGCTGCGATTACCCAAGAGCTACTTGAGGTGGTCGGGGGCGCCGAGGCCCTCGCGGGCTAGACTAGCCCAGCGGCTTGCCAAATGCTTAGGTATTGCTCGAAACCCGTTCAAGGAACGGGTTTCGTTTGTTTAGGATTTGCTTTTGAGGAAATCACCATGTCTAACCCTTACACCATCGAAGTTATCTACAACGGCGAGACCGAACGCTTCACCGCCACCTCAGACCAAACGATCTTAGCCGCCGCCGCGGAAGCCGGTCTGGAATTGCCGAGCTCCTGTTTATCGGGGGTTTGCACCACCTGTGCCGCCAAGATCATTGTGGGCGAAATTGATCAGCCCGATGCCATGGGGGTGAGTAGTTCGCTCCAGGAGCAGGGTTTTGCGCTGTTGTGTGTGAGCCATGCGCGATCGGATCTCAAAATTGAAGCGGGTCAAGAGGATCAACTCTACGAACTACAGTTTGGCCAGTTCCAGAACTAAAACCATGGACACTCAGTTCATTACCCTGACACTGGCGCTGCAACCGACATCTTGGGAAACGCGCCAGCAGGTGGAAGCCGCGATCGCCCCCCACGGCACCCCGCTACGCTGGGCGATCACCCGAATAGATCGCGATCGCCAAACCTTCCAAATCGAGGCGATCGTCCTAACCTCTCCGTACCGCCATCTCCCTTGCTCAGCAACGGGGGTACATGCCCTCAACCCCTTGGCCCTGAATACCCCCTGGGCGATCGCGCTCAATCAAAGCGATAGTCAGAACAACAAACCGCATAGAGTCTGACTTTCGGACCCCAGCGCCTCACCCACAGACCAAGGAGCCCCACCCCCATGGAACTGGATCAGCAAGACCCAAAACAGCTCAGGCAAGAGCCATTGCCCAATCTGTTGCCAGAAGTCGATCACCTGACTGAACAGGAAGTGCAGACCGCCATGGCCGCCATTTCGCAAATCATTCCGGTTCTCGATTTGTATGACTGCCTCAAGATTGTACAGTGGGCCACCGAGCGCGCTGCCACCGCCCAGATTGCGGCAGCGGCTCAGATGACCACGACCCTGCCTTCCCGTCAGCCCTCCCTCGCCCTGGTTGAGTACCCCGTCAAGTCTCAAAACGTCGAGTCCCAGATTAACTCCTTGGCGGATGAGCTGGAGGATGACGAGGCACTACCGCTTAATCTAGACCTGAGTTTCCTCGATCTGGACTCGGATCGCTGGGATCTGAGCATCGCGCCACCCATGCTGGAGGACTTGAACGAGGCTCATTTTTCGGTTCCCACGTTGACCCTGGTGGGTGAGCCCCCCGAAGACCTGCCCTTGGCGATGTAGACCATGCTCCTTTTTCCCTAATTTTCAGTGTTTCAGATTAAAACGCGCCCCTTCGGTGGGCGCGTTTCTTTTTGACGAGATACCCACGCTGCGGCAGCGATGCAACAAAAAATAGTCATAATTTTGCCTTTCTGGGAGAGCCTGTCCATAATCAAGTATTCACCCGCTTGGTTTGAGTCTCAATTCTGCCTCCTTTCCCATGCAAAACGGTTCTGCCAAAACGACCTCTCCCGACGGTTCTGAGGGCCATAACCCAGACCTCGATAGCCCAGATACTTACAGCCCAGACGCTTACAGCCCAGACGCTTACAATGCCGACGGCTTTGGCCATGCTTGGGCCGACATCAGCGACATTCGCCACGCCAAAACCTTTGGCTATCAAGGGGGAATGATCCTGTCTCCAGAATCGATGCTAGACGAAATGCCGTTTCAGTCCCAGACCAAACTCGACCGGCCCAAGCTCACGCCGCTGGTGCTGATTGCGATCGCCCTCACCCTTGCAGGCATGCTCCTGCGGCTGCCCTGGCTGGGGTGGACGGGGGCTGGCATGACACTGCTCCTGTCAGTGCGGCTGGTTTGGCCCGAGCTGCGCGAGATCATCCAGGAGCTGCTGTTGGATACCTGGGCTGCGCCTTGGGTTGCATCCCTGGGTGTGGGTGTGGCGATCGCGGCCTTGGTTCAATTCAGCGGCTTTGGCCAGGGCACCCTGCAGTTTTTTCGGGTGGTCAACTGGGACGCCGTGGGAGCCCTGGCCGAAACCCTAGGAGCCGTGGGCCAAATTTCGATCGCAGTGCTGGCGGTGTACATCGCTTGGCGACAGTATGTCATTTCCAAGGCCCTAACCGAGCAGCAAAACCGGCTGACCATCCAGCAAAACATGATCACCCAGCAGCAAACCATCGATGCCTACTTTCAGGGCGTTTCAGATTTGGTGCTCGATGATGAAGGGCTCCTCGAAGACTGGCCCCAGGAGCGGGCGATCGCCGAAGGCCGCACCGCCGCCATCCTCAGCAGCGTCAATGCCGATGGCAAAGCCAAGGTAATTCGCTTTTTGGCGCGCTCTAAACTGCTGACTCCCCTCAAACGCGATGGCCACCTAGGCCGAGCCATTCTAGATGGGCGGGGCGGTTACGAAGAAGACCGACTCCATGGCGTCCGGGTGATTGATCTGGGCGTGATGTTGGCCAAGGCAAATTTGTGCAACACCGATCTACGCTGGACTGACCTCAGCGAGTCGAATCTGATCTACGCTGACCTGCGAAACGCCGATTTGGTCAAATCCAACCTGTCGCGCAGCATCTTGTTCGGAGCTAACCTACGCGGTGCAGACGTTATGGGTGTGCGCTTTCATTACGGCCCCACGGATACCGCCTCCCCCCGCAGCCGCACAGAGCCACCCAACTACATTACGGGCGAGTACACCGGAGCGGTGGTTGAAGAGATTGATTTCACGGGCGTGCAACGGATGTCCGAAGAGCAGCGACAATATTGTTGTGCCTGGTGTGGCGAAAAGTCGCGCGGTACCATCTCCGGTGGCTGCGGTGAGATTAAAAACCAACTGGGGCGCTAGAAGCACCGGAATCGATTAGCATACAAAAGGTTCACCGATTCCTGTCTTGAACCCTGACCATCTTGAACCCTGACCATCTTGAACCATTCCAGTCTGCTTGAGAGCGCTACTAACCATGTCATCTGAACAAGCCATTCGCGAAAAAGTTGCTCTGATTAAGGACAAGCGCGAGGTTCTTGTCCAACTTCTAGACCAGCCCAATCTGGGAACGTTGCGCATTGATGTCAACCAGGCCCTGGAGGAGGTGGATGATTTGCTCGATGAGTTCGCCCAAACCTTTCCGGAGAGTACGGGCGGGTAACGGGATTGAATCTTGCTTGAGCTACCGTGTTGCCCGCACAATTCGCAGCCCCTCCCAAGCTTGCAAACGCCCCGCCAAACGCTCATCCTTGAGCGCCAAAAACACATAGAACCGCAGCACATCTTCGGAATAGCCGAAGTATTGCTGCCGCCAGCGCTGGCAATCCTCTGGGATAATCGCATTGAGTTTGACTACTGGCCGTTTCTTGGCCAAGATTTTGTAGAACTCTGCCATTCTGCGCCAGAACGCGCAGACCATGAGCACCTGGGGAGACGGTAGCAAGGGCTTCTTGTCATTAAGTTGATTTCGCAACTTAGGATTTCGATTGAGCGCGGCGATCGCTTTATTCTCCACCTCCGGCCCCCATTCATCTGCAAGCCGCAGAATCAGGTCACGGTCGCGACTGAGCTCCATTGCCTCCCGCCCGGTTAGGTCTAGGCCCTTGAGGTTGCGTAGGGCTAGGTCGCGATCGCGACTCCGCAGCGGATCCTCCAAAACATCCAGCGCCAGTGGCAAAACGTCGTCCACCAGATCATAAATTTGCAAATTATTAAACGTCAGGGCATGCTTTAAAATCGGGTCAAAGATAAACCCCGTATCCCGTACAATTTGTTCGATCAGTTGGGCGGCCAGCGGAGAATGCCGCGCAGTCCGACCCGGCAGGCTAAATCGAGCCGCCTCTGAGCGCCCCTCTCCTTGGTCCGCTTCAGGCCCAAACTCCTCGGGGAAGCGAACCCCTGGTGGCTGCTCGACTCTCAATTCAGGAGGTAACCCCATCGATAGACCGATGGAATTGTCATACCAACTACTGAGCATCGCGATCGGCATCATCCGACTCGTCCCAGGAAGAGACGGATCAACGGGATGCTCGCGCAACTCCTTGGCCGAAGCCAGACGAATCTTGACCGGCCCAGAAAAAACCGTAACTCCTGCTTCCAGATATACTGAGCCCAAGCTGTTAACGCGCTGGGTGAGCCAATCGCAAAACGCCTGGGCATCGAAGGCCCGTAGACCCACCACTGCTGCCTTGGCACAACCATGGGGAAAGCGGCGATCGCCCCAATGATCCGGCTGACGAAATAAGCCCTCCGGTGCTGCCCGCTCGGCCATTTCGTCCAAAAACAATTGGTACTCAGCACAGGAGATATAGCTCAGATCGATATCGGTTTTCTCATCTAGGCGCAACAGCCGCTTCAGCCGCCGATCGAGCTTCACCTCTGCAGCCAACTTAAAAATTTCCGGCTTTGATGATTCGAGACCGGCTCCCAGACGACCCTCCAGATCATTGCGCACATCTTGGCTGACGCTTTGGGCCTCTTCCAGGCAGTCATAAGCCACCGACAACGACTTGACCGTGTTTTTTCCAGGGCAGTCCAAATCAAATTGCTGGCATCATTCTGGGCCGCATACAGGCGAATGGTCTCCTCCCACCACGGATCGTCAATATTGCGCGTCAGTTCGTACTCACGGTTGATCGCCTTAATCTGGACAGCCGCGAGGTACTCTTGCAGGCTCTTGTGAGCAAATTCGTAGACCTCTGGATGACGCTCAACCAACAGACCACTACTGCTTTCAACCTGCCGGATAAACTCCACCGCCGACAGTTCACCTTTCGTCACTTCCGCCAGTTGTTTCTCGATCAACACCTTGCCCGCAAACAAGCCAAAGGTGCGAGTGCGCCGCTTCATCAGCTTCAGGGCAAGGCTTTGGAGCACCTTTTTCTTTTGCTCAGCGGTCAGGAGATCGGGAATCCCCTTAATGTCTTGACGACGCCCTAGGAGCACATCACAAATTTCGCCGTACAGCTCCACCCGTTTGCCAGGAAGTGCGCCGCGATAGGCATGCACCGTGGCAATCATCGTGAGCAACAGTGGATTGAGCGCCATCGCCGCAAGGGAGGCGTTCTTTTGAATGCGGCGCGTGAGGTCTTCGGCTTGGGTGTGGGCCGTTTGCTTCACGCCTGTATCGGCCTTCCCGAGGTGCCGGACAATTTCGGTTTGCAGATACCAACTGCGGATAAACTGCTGCATCTGCTCCAAATTAAAGGGCTTGATTTCGAGAGTCGTGGTTGCGCCTTCGAGCGGTGCATCGCGATAACCAAAGGGGCGAGAGGTAATGATGAAGGGACTTTCGCGGTGAAGTCGCATTTGTTGGGTGACCCACTCGCTGACTTTGCGGCGCTGTTTGAGGTCAGAAACTTCGTCTAGGCCATCCACCATGATCAGACATTTTCCCTGGCTCAACTTGTCCTCAAACCAGTTCGCAGGGGCTGTAATGCCGTCAATTTTCAGCTGTTGATCAATCAACATTTGTAGGGACACGGGCTGATCGCCGGTGATTAAATCGCGCACCTCCCGCAAATAAATGAGCACCGGGATATAGCTGCTCAGGCCTCGATGGTGGCGCTTGTGGCTGCCCTTGGCAAAGACAAGGGCGACGTATTCGAGCAGCGTGGTTTTGCCCGAGCCAGGGGAGCCAAGGATCACGAGGCGATCGAACGCAGGTTGGGTTTTGAAGGCAGCCAGAAATTGCCAGATGCTCCAGCCGCCACCAGCATCGGGGCGATCGACTAACTGGGTGGACATTTGGCTGAGGCTCTCGGCCCGTAGGCGCAGCGGCACAAACAGTTTTTCGAGGTCGAGGGCAAAGGGGCCTCGGGTCTTGAGGCCTTGGGTGCGATAGTCGCGATAGCGATAGATCAAACAGGCATTGTACTGGGCGCGAAAGTTGCCGGAGACCACCCACCAGGCCCGTTGGCCAAAAATTTTGGCATGGTCAAAGAGCCAATCGGCGAGGGTCTCGGCTTCTTGATCAAAACGGGTGCCGAGGCGCTCCCACAAGCGTGCCCCAAACCGACGTCCCAAGGTGATAAAGGCGACTCCAACAGTAGTTAATCCCGAGGCCAGGGCCGGGGCCATTTGTCCCGCAATCAAAAAATGCAAGGTCACGCCTGCGCCAGAGGCGGGGAGCCCCAGGTTGACAAGCGCGGTAACGGATTTTTTGAAGAGGTCCATGGGCAGCTACAAGCCAGAGCACAGGTTTATCGTGGAAATTGCCTAGTCTTAACCAAATCATGGCAAATGAAAACCAAAAATGGCTGCCTACCCCTGGAAAAACCGCTCAACACAGCGGGCAAAGATTTCGACACCCATGCCTAGGGCCATTTCATCAAAGTCGAAGCGGGGATGGTGATGGGGAAATGACAGTCCTTTGTTCAAATTGGCAGAGCCGAGGAAAAAATAGCACCCCGGCACTGCCTGTAAAAAGAACGACATGTCCTCACCGCCCATGGTCTGGCAATCGGGTACGACGCCCGCTGGGGTTTCGAGCACCGTTTCGGCCACTGATCGCACCAACGCTGTTATCCGGGTGTCGTTGATCACAGGGGGGTAGAGTTTCCAGTAGTTCAAGCTATAAGACGCGCCTTGCATCTCGCAGGTGCCCCGGATGATCGATTCGATGCGATCGCGCAACAGCCCGTCATACTTCGGGCTAAAATACCGCACGGTTCCCGTTAGCGTTGCCTGGTTGGCAATCACATTGTGGGCGCTGCCTGCGTGGAACGACCCCACCGTGACCACGGCGGACTCAATCGGATCGACATTGCGCGCCACAATCGTCTGCAAGGCCGTGACAATCTGGGAGCCGACGACAATCGAATCCACCGTTTGGTGGGGCATCGCGCCGTGCCCGCCCTTGCCCTGCACTACGCACTCGAACAGCTCCACCGCCGCCATTAGGGCTCCGGTGCGGACGCCGACCGTACCCAGGGGCAAGTTATTCCACAGGTGTAAACCGATGATCGCATCGACATCTGGATCCTTGAGCACCCCGGCTTCGATCATTGGCTTGGCTCCGCCGGGGCCTTCTTCCGCAGGCTGAAAAATGATTTTGACGGTGCCGCCAAAATGGGGGTGTTGGCTGAGATAGTGGGCGAGGCCGAGGGCGATCGCTGTGTGGCCATCATGACCGCAGGCGTGCATTTTGCCGTCGTGGCGCGATCGATAGGCAACCTGATTTTGCTCCTGCACGGGCAGCGCATCCATATCGGCGCGGATTCCAAGGACGGCGGGGTTCATTGGCCCCAGCCGGGGAGTCTTGCCCTCAATCAAGGCCACAATCCCGGTTTGGGCCACGCCGCTTTGGTGAGGAATGCCCCATTTAGTCAGTTTTTGGGTAATAAAATCGGCGGTCTGGGTCTCTTGGAAACCCAGTTCTGGGTACTGGTGCAAATGGCGTCGCCATTCGACAATATCGCCATGGATGGCCTGAATCGCGGGACGGATTCGGGAAGTCTGTAGAGAAAGGGGTGCCGAAACCATGCCTGAAAGCCCCAAGTCTGGATGTGAAAGGTGTGAGTATTGAAGGTGTAGGAGTGAAAGATGATAGAGGGAGAACGTCTAAGCAGAATTGCCATTGTAATGTAGCAGTTTTGGCTACGGCCTTGCCTGTTCTGGCTATCTCGGGCTGGGTCCTCGAGCGTGACCTACCCCATGGCCCATCCCGCTGCCGCCCGTCGATCCCAAAAGATGCACTCTCCCCTTGGGCAGCGCTAGACTGGGTGAGGTATTTATTTTCTTTCCTCCAATCTCATTAGGCTATGAAACGTTCTTGGCGACGCAGTGGGCCGCAAGGCCAAAGGACTCAGCAATCGGAGCGTGACGGGATGCGTCGTATCAAGTCAGTGGCTATCCACGCCCAGATCCAAGGAAGTACCCAGGGAAAGATGATTCGATCTAAGGCCTCAGTATTAGGAGCCGCGCTGGGGTGGATGATTTTGCAGGGGTTGAGTGGTGCGGCGATCGCCCAAACCCTTGAGGGCAAGACCCCCGATCCAACACAACAGGTTGCGCCCCAACTGGAAGCGGCTCAAACGCCGCCGGTTAACCCAACCACCCCCGCCCAAGCCCCAGTCACGCCCAGCGGCACCGAGCCCAGCGCGGAACCCAGCGCTGCTCCTGCGGCTAGGGACAAGACCATCCCCAAGGCAACCCAAGCTGCGGCAGAGAGCGGCATCAGTTATAGCCAACTGCTCCAAGACATTGACGCCAAACGGGTCAAATCTGTCAAATACGACCCCGTTCAAGACTTGGCTCAGGTGGTCTATCGGAATAAGCCCAGCCAGTCGGTTACCGTAGCGCTGCCCAATGGCGTTAGCGAACTCTACAATGCCGATCGCATCCAATCCTCCGGCGTTGAATTCGACATTGCTCCGACCGACGACAACAGCGACAAGCTCGTTCTGCTGGCGAATTTGCTACTATTTTTGATTCTGATCGTCGCAGTGATGATGATTATTCGACGTTCAGCCGGGGCTGCCAACCAGGCCATGAGCTTCGGGAAATCCAAGGCTCGCTTTCAAATGGAAGCCAAGACCGGTGTGATGTTTGATGACGTGGCGGGCGTCGAGGAAGCCAAGGAAGAATTGGCCGAGGTGGTGTCGTTTCTCAAGCTGCCCGAGAAGTTCACGGCCATTGGAGCCAAGATTCCCAAGGGTATGTTGCTGGTAGGGCCACCGGGAACAGGCAAGACGCTGCTGGCAAAAGCGATCGCCGGTGAGGCCGGTGTCCCCTTTTTCAGCATTTCGGGTTCAGAATTTGTCGAAATGTTCGTAGGCGTCGGTGCTTCCCGTGTCCGTGATCTGTTCAAAAAGGCCAAGGAAAATCGCCCCTGTCTCATCTTCATTGACGAAATCGACGCTGTGGGACGCCAGCGCGGCACCGGCATCGGTGGCGGCAATGACGAGCGTGAACAAACCCTCAACCAGCTCCTGACGGAGATGGACGGCTTCGAGGACAACGCAGGCATTATCATCATCGCGGCGACCAACCGACCGGATGTGCTCGACTCGGCACTACTGCGGCCAGGACGCTTCGATCGCCAAGTCGTGGTTGATTTGCCCAGTCGCGAAGGCCGCCTCGGCATCCTCAAAGTCCATGCTCGCACCAAAAAGCTAGCCGACGACATTTCCCTCGAAACCATCGCCCGCACGACTCCCGGTTTTTCCGGTGCGGATTTGGCCAACTTGCTGAATGAAGCTGCGATTCTGACAGCCCGGCGGCGCAAGGAGGCCATCACGATGCTAGAGGTGAGTGATGCCATCGACCGGCTCACCATTGGCCTGACCCTAACACCGCTGCTAGATGGCAACAAAAGCGCCTCCTGGCCTACCACGAGGTCGGCCACGCCTTACTCATGACCGTACTCAAGCACACAGATCCCCTCGACAAGGTGACGATTATTCCACGTTCCGGGGGCATTGGTGGGTTTGCCAAGCCCATTCCCAATGACGAGGGTCTCCAAACCCGTGCTTGGTTCCTCGACAACTTGATTATGTACATGGGCGGTCGAGCAGCCGAGCGGGTGGTCTTTGGCAGTGACGAGATTACCCAAGGAGCCCAGGGAGACATCAAAGCTGTGACCGACATGGCTCGCAAAATGGTGACGCTCTATGGCATGTCAGCCCTGGGGCCGGTGGCTCTCGAGGGCAGTGGCGGTGAGGTCTTTGTGGGGGGTGGTCTGATGAGTTCTCGGCCCAACTATTCCGAAGAGAGTGCGGTGCAGATCGATCGCCAGGTGCGGGCCTATGCCATGCAGGGCTACGAAAAGGCCTGCGCTATCTTGGGCGAGCATCGGGAGCTGATGGATCGGCTGGTGGATGCGCTGGTGGAGCAGGAGGTGATGGAGGGTGAAGACTTCCGGCAAATTGTGGCGGAATATACCGTAGTCCCTGAAAAAGAAGGGGTGACGGAGCGACAAGGGGCAGGGGCGATCGCAATCCAATCTCCCTCATAACCCAATCTTGATTCGGAAGCCGGAATAAACTGAGCTGAAGAACGAGAATTAAATCGGACGGTAGTCATCACGTAGAAACTGCTGTTCGTCCGGCGAAGCTTAGAGTCATAGCCCACCGCCGGACGAACACAGCTTACCTCTACGGGATGCGCGCCTTCAAACCAACCGGTCTAAGGTCGCGAGTCTAAGGTCATGAGTCTAAGGTCGCGATCGCAATCAAACACTAATCGCCCGCAGATGCTTCCTCAGCATTTGCGGGCAATTCCTGGCCCGCGCTCGTTGCTTGGATACCCACGATTTTGCCGCCCAGACGAGTAATGCGACGCATTTCCTCATTCATGCGGTTGTAAGGCACTGAAATTAAAACAGTGCCGCTGGCCCGAATCGCGTGGTCAGACTGATCAGACTGATCGGTTTGCCGGAGTCCTTCAACCTCATAGAGAAACAAACGATGATTTGAGGCAGAAGATGAGGCTTGGGTCAAGGCAGATTGTCCTAGCATATCGCTCCTGGCGGCTTGCGCCGACTAAGGTTTCTCTCAAGAATTCGGGCCTTTAAAAACTGGTTTTCCAGAATCTCAATGCCCGGAATGGGTCACTGCGCCAGGGTGACGCTGGCGACTTTTCCGCCCATGCGATTGACCTTTTGAAGGGTATTGGAAAGTTCCTCGTAGGGAACAATAAAGACCCGATTACTGCGGCGCACTTTGGGATAGCGAGGCAAGGAGAGTGCTGCGACTTCAACCCGGTAGAGATTTCGAGAAGCACCCGTGGAGGACTGACCAAATACCCGCTTGAGGGGAAGTTTTTGGCCAGAGGGCTGATAGGCAAAGCCCGCGCCCCCCCCCGAAGGTGCGACCACAGCGGAAGGACTGTTTTTGGCCAGATCGGCTGCCAAGTGGGATGAGGCTCCGGCGAGTTGGGCGCGATCGCTATTGGCATAGCCCCGATAAAGCTGGAACATGCGTGGAAATCCAACGGTTTTCTGGGAGGTTTGAGTCGAAAAACCGCGATAGTAAGGCACGATCGATTCGCCAAAGTTGGCGAGATATTCATCGGAATCGATGTAAGAATCAATATCCGCCTCGAAGCCTTGGGTTTGATAGCGATCGAGGTGATCAATCACCTCCGATTCGTCGTAGGGGGCACGCCCCAGCAAATGCTTGAGATTAAGCTCAATCACCCGCGTTTGAAAATGGGGATACAAAAACTTCCGCTTATACAATTCAGACTTAGCCAAAGCCCGGACAAATTCACGTACGGTCAGCTGGCCATTACAGAGCAAAGATTCCAAGCTGACTAACCGCTCGGAGTTCATGATGTAATCGTTGCCCAGTACATGACGATAGGCCGCCTGAATGGCTGCCTTAGCCTCTTGCGCAGACCAGTCAGGCCGCAGCTCGACCGGGCTCGTGTCTGAAAACGCACTTGTTCCTAAACGGGATGCTCCAGTTGTGATTGCCACAGATCCTTCTCCTTATTGCGGTAAATAAACTATACAGGTAGGACGCTGAGCACCCGTGCTCCGCGCTGGTTGAGGCGTTGTAACGTTGTAGACAGTTGCTCATAACTCACCACCGCCTCGTTGATGCTGCGGCGCAATTGGGGTGCAGGCACAGAACTCGCCTGGGTGGAACGCACGCGATACAGTTGGCTGCGACCTCCCGCCGTTACACCACCGAGGACGTTACCCTCATTTTGAGCGCGAATAGTGTTGGAAAGATTACAGGCCAGTTCACGCGTTAGCCAAGCCGATTTGTTCTTGCCCTGGGAGCGATCGCTATTAGCATACCCCCGATAGAGCTGAAGCATTCGGTTATAGGCCAAGGTTTTTTGGCCCGTGCGGCTGGTAAATCCCCGGTAATAGGGAACGATCGCATCGCCAAAACTCGCTTCGTATTCCTCCGAGTCGAGGTACGAATTAATCTCAGCTTCATAACCCTTTTGGACATAGAGATTGACATGGTCTGCAATCTCCGACTCATCAGCGGGAGCCCGCCCGAGAAGGTGCTTAAAATTCAACTCAATAAAACGTACCTGGGGAGTCCCGTAGAAGAACTTCTTGCGATAGAGCTCAGATAAAGCCAAGCTACGAACAAAGTCCCGCACGCGGATATTGCCTTGGCGCAACAAGGATTCGGCGCTTTCTAGGCGCTCACTGGCCATCAAGTGCTCGTTTCCAAAGACCTGACGATAGGCCGCCTGGATGACAACCTGGACATCATCCTCGCTGCTTTTAGCGCGAAGTTCGATCGGAAATGTGCTCGCAAAAGGCTCAAACCCTAATCGTTGAGCTGCTGTAGAACTCGACATGTGTTGATACCTAAAAATGGCTAAAATGACAAATTCAAAAAATCAAAATTCAAGTCAACAGAATTCAAGTCAACGAAATTCAAGTCAACGAAAACTAAAAGAACAAAACTCTCAGAAAAGATCTCTGGATAAAAACAGCGATAGAGCCATGGGGCAACGCAGAAACTCTACGCTACCCCCTGACTCTAAAACGACTGGCCTCGGTTAGCTGAGGGCGTTGATTGCGTAATCGAGGTAAGAGTTGGCCTCTACCGCAGGGTCACCAGACAAACCATGGTTTGCCTTGATGTGCTTGAGGGCTTCCACATACCAGCTGGGCGACAGATCGAAAGTCTTATTGATCTCGTCGATGCCTGCGAGCAAGTAATCATCCATGGGGCCTGTTCCCCCAGCAATTAGACAGTAGGTCACCATGCGCAGATAGTAACCAATGTCACGAGCGCACTTCGCCTTACCGGTGGCATCAGAAGCATAGTTGGAGCCTTGCATCTGAGTGGTGTAGGGGAACTTGGTGTAAACCGCTTGTGCCGCACTGGCAGTCAGCGCATCGGCCTTGTCGCCCAAGGACTTGGCAGCTTGTAAACCCGCTGCCGCCTGACGAAACCGACCAAACGCAGACTGGACTTCAGCACTGCTGAGAAAACGACCTTGAGAATCAGCAGCAGCAACAGCTTCGGTAAGTGGGGTTTTCATGTTCTAGATATCTCGAATGTTTTAAAGAACGGACAAATTTAAGATGGAAAAACGGTGAATTCGGTGACTTGGCAAGACCCACATCTGCGGAGTTGGGCGAAACTTAGCTTCACTCAACCCATGGAATTCCACCCTGTCAGACCGGCTTGGGTACTAGCCGACAGCCGAAGCCGCGCGATCAAAGTAACTGCCGATTTCTGCGAGCAAGGCGCTGCAATCGCCTGCGGTGATGCCATTGCGATCGCCCACAATCGCCAACGCCGCAGCCTTCATTTTATTAATGCCTTCTGACACAGAACCACCGGGTACCCCAAGGGCCAAGTAGGTCTCTCTCAAGCCATTAAGACAGCGATCATCCAAGACAGAAGCATCACCTGCAAAAGTTGCATAGGTGACATAGCGCAGGACGATTTCCATATCGCGGAGACAAGCGGCCATCCGGCGGCTCGTGTAAGCATTGCCTCCAGGAGAGATTAAGCCAGGTTGCTCAGCAAAAAGCGTCCGAGCTGCGTCTGCAACAATCGAAGAGGAGCTACCCGTCATGCGGCTCACGGCATCCATGCGCTTAAATCCACCTGCGACCATGGCGTTCAGGGCATCAATCTGGCTGCCGCCAACGAACTCACCCCGAGCATCAGCCTGGGCGACAACCTTTGTAAAAGCATCTAACATTATCTATCTCCTAGATCAACTAAAGAAGGTTCTCAAAAATCGTAATAAATGGTCTAATCCGCGTCCGAAAGAAAAGCATCCCCAACCAAACTCTTAAAAGGTTCAATTGGGAAGGCAAAACTTGCTTTATTCAAGACAGCCTCAGCGAAACACCCAAGGGGAGAGAAGCTCAGCTAAACTGGCCCAGAATGTCGCGGATGCCCCCCAATACCCTAGCTGGCAAGAAATGCCAGCTAGCGACGGAGGTTAACTCTTGTCTGGAGACAGCCAAGAATCAAGTGCCATTTGAACTAATCTGATTAAAGCAATTGCTTTGTGCAATTTTCGTGCAAAGTGCGCACCTGGATTCAAATATTATAGCGGATTTCATAAGTCTAAGGAGCAGTAACAGCAGTGTGTAAACCAGTGTTTGATGTCAGTTTCTGAGACTTGTAAAAAGGCTTTTCCATCGCCTCAATGAGGGCTTCAGAACTGCGGGCTCCTAAGGTTTTGAGAATAGCCTTAACCTTTGACCAGAAATTCTCAATCGGTGAAAAGTCCGGTGAGTAAGGCGGCAGATAA
>JAAUOP010000246.1 GCA_012034805.1 Synechococcales cyanobacterium CRU_2_2
CGCAAGCAGGAACCTACGCGGATTCTCTCCACCGAGCGCCCCAGAATGAAGCCGAGCGCCGGCAACACTTGGCGTCCAGTATGGTTCGTGTACTCAGGCCACCGCTGGTCAGCGCGCAGCATGCTGTAAGGTGTATGCCAAGCAGAGGCCCAATCATACGTGGGGCTGACCCAACGCGGCGACACCGCCAGAGTCAGGTCCACAGTGCTCGGCTGGAGCCGCCCGGCATCGAACGGGTCAATCTCCAGGTCACCCGTCTCCAGAGCCTCGAGAATGTGGCGGTCACACAGGGTAGTCATTTCGATCTCTCAATAATGCGCAAAGCCTTGGCACCTGTATCTAGCCATGAGCCGTCGTCCCGACGAGTACGCAAAGAAGCTAGATCAGCGAGCTCATCCGGCTCGAACTTCTCCGTGGGACACTCCTCCCGCACGGTGTACTGCTGAGGCTCCCCCACGCAGGCGCCCCCAACTGCCTCAAGAGAGTAAAGAGCGACGGTGATCGCGCTACTTCCTCCCTTTCCTCCCCATCTGAAGCCAAATCCCTGAACACGCGCCTAGTAGCTACCCACATGATTTCGATCGCTCCTACCTGAACAAGAGAGCAAGGAAGGCAGCTCCGTTCCCGGGCCTGATAGTTTTCAGGTGATCGAAGCGCTGAAGCAGCGTTCAGCAAACGCGATCACAGGCTATCTCGGGATGAACCGCTGCCCAATTTGCGGCTTCGCTGGCTCTCCCTTGCCCCCGGCAATCAGCCGTAACCCGCCTGCCTTCCGAGCTCCCTCGAGCGCTTTCAAGGCATTATCGGCGCGCAACTGCACTTCCTCGATCGGGATATCTCGGCGTTGCTCGTCCACCACGCCGATGATCGCCAGAGGTTCCCCGAGATACAGCCGCTCCATTTCCATGGCTTGCCGAGCGCAGTGAGTGATCTTCTGAGCGTAGTCCGCGGATCGATTCAGCAGGTTCGTCAAGTCTGCGATATCAAGAGGTTTCCGGAGCTCCTTGGGCAGCGGAGCGATCGGAGTGCCCTGTAGCGCAGCCTGCTCATATGCTATCCAGCGCTCGATCTTCTCCCGTTCGATCACCGCCATTTTGGTGATCGAATCCGAAAAAGCCCTGGCTTGTTGCGCGAGTTGGAGCACGACAGTGAGCGCAGCGCTCGCGTTCGTACGCACCATCTGCGTCATCTGCCCCTCTGATCGCTTCGCTAACTGCGCGTTCTCCCTAGCCTTTTCAGCCTCCGCGCGCTCGGCGGCACGTTTCGCGATCCGATCAGACTCAGCAAGCGCGCGTAGCTTTAGGTGCTCTTCTTCGAGCGTGTCCTTGATCGCGGGGATCTTTTGCTTCGGGAATCCCTTGAGATAGTACCGGTTGGCGAGCGGCCAGCGGATGCCCGCTTTGGTGGCCGCATGGTTGACGTTCCCGGGGTTGGCCCGGAAGAGATCGAGCAGTTGCTCGTAGAGCTTGGGGTCGCCGGGGGTAGGAGTTCCAGAGGCCATTAGAATCTCTGAAGGTGGGGAGGCCGCTCTCAGCACTTAACCCAGAGCCAGATAGCACCGCAACCTTGTTTGGATTTACCTCAGCTTTCATTTGGCCTCTAACACCAGAGTTAAGGGGAAAACGCGGCAATGGGCGCGAGGAAGCAAACTCTTGAGTGCTTACTTGCGCCCATTGCCGTGGTTTTCCCCTTGAACGAATAGTTAGGCTACGCGGCCCGAGGTGCTCGAACGCGAAACCCTTGCGAAAGATTCTCACTGAAAGCCACGGTGAGCAAGCGGACAGTGCCGAAAGCGGAAAACGCGAAAAGCCGAATTTGCTGAGAACTGCCATTGGCCCGCTGGAACGAAAGTTCAGCGGCCAGTTTGGACAGGGAGGGAAGCGAAGGGATTGCCTGAAACTGCACTTGGTCCAGTACGCAATTCACCATCATGCTGGCGTACCGATCCAGGCTTCTGGTCACTCTGAGCAACAGGCGCTCTATGAGGACGAAATAGCCCGAGCGGTTTAAAGATGCGTTGGGCGATCGCATCGATATAAGACATTCCCAATTTACGCTCAATGATTAAGCCCAATAGCAAGAAGCCAAGATTGGAATACTCCTGTTCTGCACCTGGTGCAAATTGTAGAGGACGACCTGCCATGTAGTTCGCCAATTGCTGCTTTGAGATCGGCAGTGAGTTCTGCCCGTAGGCTTGAGCAACTACTTCAACAACGGATAAGTCACTATCAACACCGGATAAGTCACTGACTTCCGATCGATCCCATCCAGACGTATGCGTCAGGAGATTTAGAACAGTGATGTCTTTGAATCTCCCATCCATCGTTCCACCTGGTGCAGGAGTCAGATTCAGAATTGATTGCAGGGAATTATTGAGCGTCAATTGATTTTGCTGAATCAGTTGGTGGATGGCGATCGATGTGATGGGTTTTGAGCAACTCGCTAACCTAAACATAGAGGTGGGTTGAGTCACCGGGTAGTCGGATTCACCCCAAGTGTAGCCACGCGCAAACACTAACCGTCCTTTGTAGGTTACGGCTACACCAGTTGCGCGGGTACCAGTCTCCTGCATGAACTTTTTTACCTTGGTGTCGATCGCGCTCATTGCAGAGACAGCCGGACCCGTCATCGTAAATTTGCGATCTAAAGGGGTGTCACGGGTAGCAAACAGTGCGGCGAATCGTGTATTCTCTCCTGAACCGCCAGCCTGGACATACACCGGAAACATGCCTTTAGCAGTCCATTCGTTAAACTGCTGTTGATATTGCTGACTGGACATGTCATGTCTGGCAACCCAATTGCCAATGCTGTCTTCTCGAAAGACAGCGAGGTAACGGCTATCTGGAGAGACGGTTACAAAAGCAGGTCTTGCCCACTGTTGCACCTGAGCATTAAACCGATTCTGGTAGTCAGTACCGTTTTCTCCCCACCAGCCATCAACACTCCAGAGCGATCGCTGTGGATTTGGGTCAAGCACAATTGCATAACGCCGATTATTGGGTTCTCCGTAGATTGAAATCCAACGAGGAATCCTTAAGCAGAGAAATCGTTTCGTTCACCAGAGCAGGCAAGATGTTTTTCAAGGCTTGGGGCAAAATAATATCCTTCATCATGGCCGTGTAAGGCACACCCAAAGACATAGATGCTTCGTGCTGGCCCTTGTCAACCGCCTGAATACCGGCGCGAATGGTTTCAGACATGTAGGCACCGAATTGAGGGTAAACGTTTGTCACCCCAGCCTGAAGCGGTGTGATATCAAATCCCACCAGTTGTGGCACCGCGAAGTAAATCAGCGATAGCTGCAGCAGCAATGGTGTGCCGCGAAAGATAGAGGTATAGGCATTGGCAAACCACTGCAGCGGCTTGAAGCGCGAAATCTTGAGCAGAGATAGTCCTGTGGCGGCAATCAGCCCAAAAAAGACGGAGATCAGCGTGAACAAAAGCGTTGTGGGAATGCCTTTTAAGATGAACCAATAATCATCCAGGCTCAGGCGACCAAAGTTGATGTTCAGCCCCCCCTGGGGAGGCGCTGCTGCAGGTGCTTGCTGATCGGCGGCGTTGATGGAGAACCACTTTGTTGCCAGTGCTTCTAGTGCTTTGTCCTCCTTCATTTGGGTGAGAACCTGATTGAAGGGGGTGACCAGGTTTGAGGCTTTAGGAAATGCGATCGCAGATCCAGACTGTTCTTCTGAAGCAATGACGCTGTACTCGAGATCGGGGTTGGCTTGGATAAAGCCTTTTGCCACGGTATCTTCAACAATGGCGGCGTCGATCCGCTTTGCCTTAATTTCTTGAATAATATCGGGTACCTTATTGAGCTGCTTGAGGGCGATGCCAGGCACCTTTTTGGCGATCTCCTGGGCATTTTGCTCTTGAATCGTTCCGAGCTGAACGCCAACCTGCTTCCCTATTAGATCTGTGGGTTGTTTGAGATTACTCCCCTGCAGCGCAATAATGGTGTCTTTGGCATCGTAGTAAATAATCGAAAAGTCAACATTTTGCTGGCGTTCGGGCGTAGGGGTCATCCCCGCCATCACAAAATCAGCCCGACCAGACTGCAGCGCTGGAATCAGGCCATTAAAGTCAGACTCTTCAATTTTGAGCTTGAACCCTAGCTCACGGGCGAGGGTGTTGGCAATGTCAATGTCGAAGCCGACAATTTTGCGATCGCTGGGCGGGTGTCGTAAAACTCGTAGGGCGGATAATCAGGGGACGTGATCATCACCAACTCGTCCTTGCCAATCACAGATTGAGCCTTGAGGCGATTGAGATGAAACGGATGAGTAATGACCGTCGCTGCCACTAGAATGACCACGAGGGTAAAAGCAAACCATTTTCGGGTATTCATTCTCTCAGTAGCTTGGGCAGGGCAATCGTGGTTAGAGAAACAACCCAGTTTGCTCAAAATCAGTGACAACAGTCGTTGCCCGAGCATCTAGGACTTCTTCCTTAATACTGTAGATCTGTTTCGC
>JAAUOP010000102.1 GCA_012034805.1 Synechococcales cyanobacterium CRU_2_2
CGCGCTGCGTCAAACGATCGAGCGGCTCGCCACGCTGGAGACGCCGGCGCTGCTCAAGAGGGTGATCGGCGGCGCTCTCGGCGGGAGGGTTGCGGTGGTACTCCTCCTTCGGCGCCGAATCGGCGGTCGTCCTCTCCCTGGTCGCCCGCATCGACCGCGCCGTGCCGGTGATCTTCCTCGATACCGGAAAGCACTTCGCCGAAACCCTTGCCTATCGCGACGCCCTGGTCGGCCGCCTTGGGCTGTCCGACCTCAGGGTCGTTCATCCGCACCCCGATGAGCTGGCCCGGTTCGACCCCGACGGCCGGCTTTGGCATGCCGCTGCGGACCATTGCTGCTTCCTGCGCAAGGTGATCCCGCTCGACCGCGCCCTGCGCACATTGTTCGCGCCCGCCGGCGGCTCGAGACCGCTCCCCGGGCGACCCTCTACTGGCCACAATCGCAGGTCACGAACAGCTTCATGAGCCTCATCGCCCTCGGCAAAGATTCCGTCCCTGACCTCCTCAACCTCCTCGACGACTACAACTACGGCGCACGCGCTGGCACTTCGCGCCCTATCCGGCATCGGCGACCCCCGATCGCACCACCTCCTAGTAGACACAGCCCTCAACGACTTCGCCCTCAGCGTCCGCCGCGCCGCTGCCCGAGGACTCGGCAGCATCCACTGGGAATGGATCGCCCCCGAAGAAGCCCAAACCCTACAAAAGACCTCCCTCGATGCCCTCTGCCAAATTTGCCACGACCCAGAATGGATCGTCCGCTACGCAGGCATCTCCGGCCTCGAATGCCTAGGCCAACAACCCAACACAGAGATGCGATCGATCGCCCTTCACCACCTCCAACAAGCCCAACAAACCGACACCGAAACCGCCGTCCGGGCCAGAGCGCAGCTCGCGATCGATCGCCTAACATAACCCAAAAACAAAATCTCTCGATGTTCAATGAACATCGAGAGATTTTGAAAATAGCTACAAATCAGCCCGAAAAGGCCATATAGCGATTAGTTACCACCAGCCCCACGATAGGGAACGCCACGGATGAAGTCCACATTCTGTGCAGAGACAGCAGGTGAGCCAATCGGTGCCGGACGCAAATTGCGCGCCATATCCAAGAAGTTAGCAGGAGAGCCAGCCTTTGGAGCAGTCTCTTGGGCACGGAACGTCTTGACAGTACTTTGCCATATAACTTGAGGGAAGCCCAGTTTGGCACGGTGATAGGACTCGTAACGAGGATTCTGGATGTTGAAAGGCACTTCAACGGAACCAGAAGGCAACGTCCGACGGCGCTGATAAGGAACGATCGAATCGCCAAAGTTCTCCAGGTATTCATCGCTGCTCAGCAGATCATTGATGAAACCAGCACGGCCTTTGGTGGCGATCACAATCGACCAGGCAATCTTCTCTTTCTCGCTATAGGGCGCACGACCCAAAATGCGATTCAGACAATGCTCAACGAAGCGGTAGTTGCTGTTGAGATTGTAGAAGCTGGCTGTAAAAGTGCTCGACAGGCAAAGTCCACGAATGAAGTCGCGCACCGAAATCTGACCACTCTTGAGTTGAGACTCAAGGTAGATCTCGCGATCGGCTGCGAACGCATGGAAGAAAATCTGTCTGTAAGCCGCGCCTATGAGCGTATCAAAATCAGCTGGGGACAACAAATTGTCCGTGGAAAAAATTCTCAGCTGATCGTCGTTAGGAACATCAAAGCCTTTAACACGAGTGTTTTGGCTCGACGGCGCATAGGCCAGAAGTGGAATCGCCACGCCCAAACCTCCAGTAATTCTTAATGAATTTTAATCAAGGGTTAATGAGCATCATACGTTGACCCAGGCCTCTATTACGAGAAATCCTGAGAACTATTCACGAAAATTAACTCATTGTTGACTTAACCAAAAAGCTAGTGGATCTGAGGTTTGGCGGCATGGGGGGTAGCTGCATAGCTGTTGTTCTGTCAACAAATCCGGAGGAGTCACAACCAACCCCAACCCCAGACAAAGATGCTGCAAAATCGCCCCAAACCTCGGACCATGGCCCACCGTACCCGTAATCGCATGGGCATACTCATGGACAACCAAGCCAAGCCAATCCTGAGAATCAATCCGACCGGGATCGACCACGATCGTGATCGGGTTAGCCCGAATATCGCAGAAGCCATCAATGTGGAGACGCGGGTCCAAGGGAGCCGCCAAAATCTGGACCAATCGCTGATTTTCGGGAAACAAACAATCCTGGCAAGCCTGCAAATGAAGCCGCATCTGATAGTTGAGCCAGTCAATCCGCTCCACCAACCGAGGGTAGACCAGCTCCTTCTCTCGCAAGAAAAGGTTAACCATCCCCGGCTCCAGTTCAAAACTCTGCACAAACTGTAGGTATTGCAGAGCCCGATCGACTCCGCCCAAAACACTTGGCTTCACCAACTTTGCTTACCATCCAAATAATGAGGGCACTAGTTCCGCTTCAGTGATTCGGGTTGGAGCCTTGTCACCCGCAAAGACATCCGTCAACCGAGTTTCACTACAGAAGGTAGCTGTACTAAACCCCCCAAAGCGTTTCACAGTGCTGGTACGCACCCTCGTATTCTCATCGGCGAACCAAAAGCGCTCGCGGGAGCTCATCGTTTCGTACTCGGTGATCAGCACCAAGCCATCTTCGGCATCCATCTCATAGCGACCCACAACGGGCACGATCTCGGCATAGCCCTTTTCCCGTAGAAGACGACCCTGGCGACCCGTCTCATCATCCGGCACTAGGGCAAAGAAAGTCTTGCCTTCATGGATTTCGCCATCATTGCGATCCCAAGCCATCGTCCCCTCCCAGGAGACAAAGGCCCCACCGATCGCTAACTCTGGATCCACTTCATGCATCTTACAAAGCTCAACGATATCCGGGTCATCCTTGGCCAGCGCCCGCACCTGGATCTCAGAGCCACCCATCTCCGCCCGACGGAAAGCCAGGTGGTGTGTGGTGCGCTGCGATCGCCAAACCCCAGTACTTTTCTGAAAAAACTCCATGCCGTTCATATAACCCCCTTACCCCAAACATCTATATAAAGGCTGGCCTCCCTTGCCATACCTTCATCATACGGCGTGAACCTCAGCCCATCCAAGGCTGCCTGGAATTTTGTAGTCATGGCTACGTTTGATGTACAAGCTGGACACTTTGTCAAGTCAATGCTAGACTAATTAACAATTCGCATTAATAAAGCTACATAGCAACTGGGTTTACGTTTCGATCTTGATGCACGTCCCTGAATAACGTGAGGAGTCGGTAACTATGGACATTCCCCTATCGTTGACGCTAGAGCAACAATTCAATATGCAGGTCTACCAGGACCAGGTCAAATCCATGTCTTCGGAGCAAGCCCAAGAGTGTCTCCTGGAAGTCATGCGCCAACTGATGATTAAGGACAACGTCATCCGTCACCTGGTAAAAAAATCTAAGCCTAGCCCCAAAGACAAATCGCCAACTATCCTGACATAGGCATAGCTGGCGATTTGTTTTAGGTAGACTTATTCGGCCCAAGATCTCAACTGCGGTCTAATTACTGGCTTCGATTTGAGCTTGCTGGGCGCGGAGGCCCGCAAGGCCCGCATCAATATGGGCAAGCTCCGGCTCCAGCTGGGCCATCACAGTAGCCTTCATCATTTTTGCCTTCTTAGCCGTCTCCATCGTCTCAGAGACCAAACGCTCACGGTACTGTTCGAGCTCCTGAATGGTCTCGGTAATCTCCTGGGCTGTGGGTACAGTGGTTGATTCAGACATAACTTTTCCTAAAAGAGTTTTGATCTACTTTCTACATTGTCTCGGTCAACAGGACTAAGGGCAACCCACTCCATTGACGCTCCCGCAAGTCAACTTTTCAGCCCGAAACCACGTCTAACTTCTATCTAAAGCCTGGATTATGGCCCTACAAAACAGCTATTTTCGCCAACCCGAAATTTGAAACCCCTGCCACATAAAGCTTTTGAATTTCGCCAATTCGCCAATCCGAAATTCTAATTTCGCCAATTCGCCAATCCGAAATTCTAATTTCACCAATCTGAAAATGTATTTTTGCCAATCCGAAAATACGAAAAGATGGGCTCAAAGGTAATCCTGACAATGGATCTAGCAATCGCATGGATCCTACGCAACATATTGTAATCAAGTTCGCAAAAAAGAAAAAATCGATCGATCGCCACAACGACTCCTAGCAAAGCATCCCAGAGCATTTCTGCCCCCACCCCAAGCCCATTTTGAAGAGAACTATCTTGGGATAGATATTGATCCTGGGGAAGATTGTGATTAACTAGTATCAAACTGATCTGTAAGCCGCCATTCAGTCTGTTTAGGTCGTAAATCTCGTTTCGAGACAATCGATCTAGATCGATCCACCTAGTGGGCCTCAAGACTGACCAAAGCCTACCGATCGCCACCCTTTTATGTCTAAAGTGCTTTGATCGCAAGATCAAGACCGTCCCTAGGTCATCAGTCCAAGACCCAAAGAACCTTACCAATAAAAAACCCGAAGTCACGACCAATGACCTTCAGGCTTCTAAAAAGGGTTATCGGGACATAAAGAGCCAGACACTTCTAAAAGTCTGACCTAACTGACACCAACCCAAACAACAAAAAAACTCTTTCGCAGGAGTAACAGTTGTCAAATATTAGCTTCCAGTCTAAAAGATTTTGTGACGAACCGCAAGTAGTCCAATCTCTGAAAGCTGTTTGAGTTTGGTGTCAGTTTGCTCTTTATGTCCCTCTCCACCTAACTTGTAGAGAGAGCATACGATGCCATCCATTTCCCTTCTGGAAGCCTCCATAGGCATTCCAGGCCATATCAATGCACCACACTGGCAAGAGTGGCTAGACAGCGGTATAGCCCCGCAGATCATCGCCGCCAATCTCACTAGCCTAGAGGGCGACCTGCCCTTCGATCGCCTCTGTTCCGCCCCAGGACTGGCCCGCACCAACTCAGGCCGACTGACCACCGCAGTACTCAACCGATACAGCCACATCGAGGCAGGCGGCTGGTGGTGCAGTGGCCTGGACCCTGAGAAGTCCTGGGATCCCATGCTCTGGGGCTGTTTCAAGCCCGATCGCCCCCGCGTCGATCTAGAACGCAACAAAACCATCAAGTACGAGCATCCGCTCAAGACACCCACCCGCGCCTTCTTCCTTCTGGATCCAGACCATCCCAACCGCTGGGCTGAAGTCCAAGCCGATGCCAATCGCCCCATCCTGATTGTCGAGGGAGTCAAGAAGGCAGCAGCCCTGATCAGCTTGGGTTACGACGCGATCGCCCTCCCAGGCGTCTTCAATGGCCGCCGAGTCATGCGGGACAGCGCTGGCAAAATCTGGAGCGAAACCCTGATTCCAGAACTGGCGCTCTTCGCCCAAACCGGACGCCCCTTCTACCTCTGTTTTGACCATGACACCAAGGCCAATACCCGCCACAACGTCAACCTAGCGATCGCACCACAGGCCGCCTGCTCCAGCAATCAGGATCCACCGTCAGCGTCATCACCCTCCCTGGTCCCGAGAAAGGGGTTGATGACTTCATCGTGGCCAGAGGATCCACAGCTTTTGCCGAAGCCTTCACCCAAGCCCTAGCACTCAACCTCTGGCAATGGCAATGGCAGAAAGCCCAGGAACTCAAACAAACACCCAGCCTCTCCGTCCACCAAGCTGAATTCAAACCTTGGCAGGCATCCACCTCGATTCCAGACACAGGCATCCTAGTCCTGTCCTCCCCCAAAGGCACGGGCAAAACTAAGGCCATCGTCGAACGGATCCACACAAGCGATCGCGTGATTGCCCTCGGCCACCGCATTGCCTTGATGCGGAACCTGTGCGATCGCATGGGATTGGACTATCGATCGGACCTCGACGAATTCCGAGGCCAAGCCCTCAATGCCTCGGGCCTCACCCACCGCGTTGGCCTCTGTGTCGATAGCCTGGGGCGAATCAATCCTGAGGAGTTTCGCGATGGAATTGTGGTGATCGATGAATTCATGCAGGTCCTGCGCCACCTACTCCTGAGCAACACCTGTGACAAAGACGGAAAACGAGCCTTCCTCCTCGCTAGATTCCAAGCCGTGATCCAGGCAGCCAAGCTGATCATCCTGGCCGACGCTGATGCCGCAGATATCGGCATCAATTACATTCGCAACCTGCGTAACCAGCCCACAGCAATCTACTTAATCCAGAACACCTATCGCCCCCAAAGCTTCCCCGTCAAATTTCTTCAAAACACCAAAGAAGACCCGATCATCGATCAAATCCTGCAAGACCTCACCACTGGCAAACGAATCTTCATTGCCACCGACTCCATCGGCGCCTCTGAAGCCCTAGAAGAGGTAATAAACCAAAGCAAACAAGCTAAAAATGGCCTACTCATCAACAGCAAAACCTCCAGCAACCCCAAGCAACGCGCCTTCATCACCAATCCCAACCAAGAAATCAGTCACTACGACTGGGTGATTGCCACTCCCAGCCTCACCACTGGTGTCAGCATTGAAGTCCCCCATATAGATGTGGTCTATGGACTGTTCTACGGCGTAATCACCGATGCCGATGCCGCCCAAGCCCTCAATCGAGTTCGCGACAATGTCCCCCGCGTCGTCTGGTGCACCAAACAAGGTACGAACTTCCACAAGCTCAGCACCAGCACCAATCCCAATATCATCTGCTATCAGCTCAAGACCAAAATTGACATGACAGCCGCCCTGCTGCGTCATTCCCTAGGATTTTCAGACCTGCTCGGTAAGGAACTGACAGAACAGCTCTGGCAAGACAGCCCCCACATCCAAACCTTCGCCCAACTCGTCGCCCAAACTAATCAATCTCTATGGTCCCTGCGCGATCGCCTCCAGGCACGGCTAGAGAGTGAAGGCAGTCAAGTCACCCTAGAAACCCTAGAATCTGAAGCAGACCAGCGATCACCCGAATCCAAATGAAGGAAGCCAAACAACAGGCAAAGCGGGATTACCAAATCGCCATCTCAACAGCGAGGATTCTCAGCAAAGAAGAATTCCAGGCCCTCAAAGTCAAAGAAATCTTAACTCCTGAGGACAAGCTCAATATAGAGAAGACCCAGGCCTCAGAATTTTTAGCAACCCACCAGATCACACCCGAAGATATTGCCTTCTACCAGGAATATCGCCAGACTATTCCCCAGTTGGAAGCACTTTTCTACGGCACAGATTTTGCCCTAGCCAAAGATGTAGCCGCCCTAGCTCGTCAGGCCCAGTGGGGACAGGAACTGTTGCCCCTCGACATGCGGTTTGAAGCCTTGAAACAGTTTGTTCGCGATCGCTCGGACTGTTGCCCTTTCTAGTACCAGGACAGACTTGGAGCAATGAAGATTTAGAACCCCTAGGCAGCGCAGTCCGAAGCCACCGCCAAAACGTCAAAGAAATCCTGGGCTTTACCGTCCCCGCAGAAGAACATGCCAACAATGGCTGGATCTTCCAACGCCTCTGTCTACAGTTAGGTCTAAAGGTCCGATCGCAACGCCTTGGATCCCGAGGTCAACAAAAGCGCTTCTATACCCTCGATCTCGACCACTATCAAACCGTCATCACAATCATCCATCGCCGTCATCAACGCCGATGCAGCAACAATGTTGAGACAAGCGATTGCCTACTACAGCCCAAGGATCCTCCCTCTCCATCTGTAGTAACCCCCATTGAATCAATAGTTATAGAAAGGGGTAACTACTTGTCGTCGAGTCTTCTCAACAATGAGTTTGAAAAGTACAAAAAGACTACGTTCGTCCATCTAAATCAAAAGTTTCAGGAAATAATCAACTTGATTAGGAAAATCCCGCATTCGCCGAGGAATTCTGTTCCATTTCCCACCTAACAAAGGTTCTAGAATTTCAGATTGGCGAAATTTGATTTTCAGATTGGCAAAATTCAAGTTTTTGAGAACTGAAAAATAGACAAAACTCTTGCCCTACTTGAGTTTTGGTGGATCGATCTGGAGAATTTCGCCAATCTGAAAATCATCGATCTCGCCGGATTCCACCATCGACCAGGCTTCTAGCAGCAGATCGATCAGCTCTGATTTGTCGAGGTTGATGTTGTAGCGTTTCATTTGATCTAGAACGCGCTCGACCTTTGCATCGGTGGTTTTGCGAATGTAAAAGGTTCGGGCGGACCAATTAGGGTCGGAACGTTTTCCGTTGGCTGGGCGGCCCCGCTTTTTGGGGCCTGATTGCTCCTCTGCTTCTTTGAGGGCTTCCTCGTCTAGGAGCTTCTGAAGCGTAGGATTTTGTGGTCTCTCCTGCTTTCGGGGCCGACGAGGTGGCAGTGTTCGGGTCGCTCGGATGACTTCAAGATTGCCTTGATCGAGGTCGTCATCCAAAGGTTCAACCTCTGGCGTCTCAACCTCTAAGATTTCAATCTCTAGGGTTTTAGCTTCTAGGGCTTCAATCTCTGGGGTTTCAATTTCCGGGACTTTAGGTTTTGATTTTTTAGTCGTTTTGGCGCTTTTTTTTGTGGAGGATATTTTTTTTTGTGATTTTGCTAAGTCCTGAGGATCTTCAGCTTGTTGAGTCTGATATTGCTGGAAGAGGATCGCAAATTGGTTCTTAGATTTCTCAGGACTCATGCCAAGATCTCCTGCCCGATCGTTTCATATTCTCTCCAAGCAATCTTTGCGTTGGTATCGGAGACGTCATAGACGGGTTTCCCCTCAAGGGCTGCTTTCTCGTAGGCGGCAAATCTGCGAATGCCATGGTTGAAGAGGGGGAGGCCAGTCATTGCCTCACGGGCAAGAGCGCCTGTTTTGCGGGGTTTGGGCGGAATGATGGTGAGGAGGATTCGGTAGCGATCGCTGCCGAGGGTCTGTAGAAGGTCTACGGTTTGGAGTAAGGCGTCCATGGATAGAGCATCGGGGGTGGTGGGCAATACTAGTAGGTTGCAGCCATCGGCCAGGGCTTCGAGATCGTCGCGGCTGGGTCTGGCTGCTGTGTCGATTACCACGTGCTCATAGTTCCTTGAATGCATAGGGGCTTGCATTAGGTCAACTACTTTGAAGGGAAGGTCGCCACGCTTGGCCCATCCAGAGGCACTATGGTTGGGGTCGCCATCGACGAGGAGCGTTTTCCTTGATTGGCAAAAAAACAGGCCAGGTGAATTGCGGTGGTGGTTTTGCCGACGCCACCTTTGAAGCTAGCAACAGTAATAATCACGGGTCAAGAAGCGATGAGAGAGGGCCGATCGCGGTAGGGTGAGCAGTTTGAATAGCTTTTGACGAAACTGGTTTGTAATAGCTTAATGTAAGCCCTTTTATAGCTCAGTTTGTCTACAATGGACAACTTCTCGGCTTTTCAGATTGGCAAAAATCCTCATTTGGGTGCTTTCCAGATTGGCGAAATTCCTTGGCTGGAATCTCTGATTTCAGATTGGTGAAATTTAAAGCAACTGATACAGAAGCATTTAGGTTGTTTTGATTATTCTTAACAGGATAAATATGCTTCAAAACATGGTAATTTCAGATTGGCGAAATTGTCCATTTCAGATTGGCGAAATTAGTAATTTCAGATTGGCGAAATTCAAAATTTGAACGGAGGATGGAATTGTGAACTCTTGGCCTCAAAAGTACACATCCTGGGAAAAGCGCAGTACGCTGGGGGAAGAGAAGCTCGCCTCGGCACCGATGGGGCGTGCCAATAGGATTGAGCCGATGGAACAGCGTACGCCAAAGCCCAAGGGGGCTAAAGTCGAGGGACAGTTAAAGGGTGGTCAGTCAGATCCACCGCAGTCAGCCCCACAGCCAGCCCCACAGTCAACCCCACAGTTAGACTGGCAGACCTCGTTGCAAAATTTGTATAGCCGCAAGTCTGCGGAACGACCTTTGAAGGAGGGGGATCCCCGTCGTTTTCAGACTGTGGCGGCGGAGATTGCCCAAGCTCAGGCGGCCAAGAATGTGATTCCTTCGACCCACTATGCCCATTGGCGGCAGGTGGTCGGGGATGTCTTTTTGGAGCATGCTGTGGTGCGGGGCGATGAGTCTACCCAGCGGGTGGCAGTGGTCTTGGCCCAGGTGGCCTGGGAGATCATTCAGCAGTATGACATTGAGACGGCCTACACTTTTTTGGCCCTAGCGGTGCGATCGACCATGACCCAAGATCCTTGGGAGGAGATGGTCGAGATTCGAGTGCGGGATCTGTTTGATCTGAATATTTGGGATCCTGAGCAAGCGTTGAGTCAAGGTAAGCGCCTTCGACATCTAGGTAACTTGGTTGAGATGGTTTGTAATCTCTTCTTGTTGATTAATCAGGTGGATCCGGAGACCCATACGTTTAAAGCTTTAAAGGTGCCGCTCTGGGTTTTGGAGGAGTTGGAGTATGAGGGCATGATTACCCAGACGGTTGGATACGGAGCTGGCTTCTGTTTCTAGCTATCAACCGGAAGAGCCTCAAAATCTGACGATTCGGGTGGGGATGGCTTACTGGAGTGCCTATTTCCCTGATGTTTCGGACTATAGGCGTCGTTCGTCGTTGCGGCTGTATGGTCAAATGGCCCAGGGGACTCTTCAAATCAATCCCTACAAAAAGCCCCTAGCGGCTAAGTTATCAATGTTTTTAACCTTGACTAGTCAGCTCAAGACGGGCGATCGTTATGTGGTGGGTCATCTCTTGGAGCAGGTTGAGTCTAAGTCGGTGCTGATGGAGATGGACCGACGTAGGGATCGGCGGAACTATTTGTTTTCTCTGTGGAATACAGCTTTGAGAACACTGTCAAAATTGGGATGGACCGTATTGTTCGATGCGGAGACCTATCCTGTGGAGTTGCAGCCTGCTTGGCACCAGGCCAATCCAGTGCAGATTGATCTCGATACTGCTAGTGAAAGCTGGCTGGAACGTTGGTTGCAGGCGGAGGTGACTATCTTATCTCCTGTGTTCCAAGAGCTCCAGGAAGCTGATTTACCTTTGTCAGAGCGGTTTACGGGCAGAGTGCTGGCGGAGGCCCTGGCCATTCGGGGTCTCAGTCGATCGAAGTTGGCGGAGTATCTAAATCTTGATCGATCGATGGTGACCTACTGGATCAAAGGCGCGCGTCTCATCCAACCTAAACACCGCGAGCAGATTTGTGGTCTGCTGCGTGATGAGTTGGAGCAGGTCTTGCAGCGCGTTTAATGAACTAGCCAAAGATTATCAATGGGGGTGCCGAAGCCCAATTGGTAGCGAACCAGCAGCAGCAAACCTAGGGTGACTATAAAGTAAAAAGTCATTTGGACGTCCTGGGCGATGGGTGATAGCTTTTCTCTGGCTAGAGCAAATAAGTTGGTCAGATAGAGGGGCACATCACTCATCGCCAGGGCACAGATTGCGCCAGGAATTTGGGCAAAGTGATAGCCTGTGGGGATGCCGATGGCGACTGCTAGGAATCGAATGAACTGGGCTGGGGCTAAGTAGGAAGGCTTTCCAATGGCTACGAGGGTCTCACTAATGCTCTGAAACAGAATAGAGAACCACAGACCAACACAGATGATTGGCATCATCCATGTTGCTTGGATGTAGCGATGTCCGTAGAGTAGGGCTATCACGCGATCGCCTCCCACAACTAATATGGCTAGACAGGGAATGCACAAAATAGGAGTTTTTGACGCTGCTTGAGAATTTTAGTCCTGAGTTCTAAACGGGATAGATCTAGGGATTGCGCCACCAGTGGCATGATCACTCTGTAGCTTAGTGTTTTCAGGATTTCCCGAGGCATGTTGGCTAAGGTGTAGGCAATTGTAAAGACGCCCAGGGTTGGCAATCCAATAATTTTGCCTAGAATCAGTCGATCGGACTGTTCGGCAATGAACATCATTGCTGAAGCTAGGAAAATCCAACGTCCAAAACTTGTAAGGTCATGAAGGGCCTCTTTTTCCCAGAGTAAACGGTGGTTTGGACCTGGGAAAAGAGAAAGCTAAAGAATGTATGCACCATTGTACTGATAATGCTACTCACGGCTAGGGTCCAGACCGTGGGCTGGAAGTAGGCCATGGTGACTAGACAGCTAATGGCAATTGTCTGTACGAGTAGTTCAAATAGAATGAAGTTTTGCAGCTCCATCCGCCGTTGGGCTATGTGATACCGAGTAGTCTGAAACCCATCAATGACTCCTGAAAATCCGACGATGGGAATGAGACTTAATAATCGCTGATCATTGTAAAAATGAGCGATGGGGATGGTCGCGACCAAACAGATCCCCCAAATGATGAAGCCTCTAATGATTTGGACGGTCCAGGCTGTATTGAGAAAATCTTCCTCTTCGCCTCGTTTATTATTGATAATGCTTTGGCCGACACCGAGATCTGAAAAGAGATGGATGCCAGCCAGTAATGTGTTGATGATCGCCATTAAGCCGAAATATTCCGGAATTAATAGTCGAGTCAAGATCAGATTACTGCCAAAACGCAGGAGCTGACTGCCGCCATACCCAACGATAGTCCAGATTGCACCGCTGACGGCACGTTGTTTGAGAGATTGGGTCGTCATGATGCGATCGAGGTCAATGGGGTGGGTATGAGGTGTGAAGGGGCGGCTTGAGGCTGAAGTTGATGCTGGAACAGTTCGTTCAGATATTGGGCTTCTTTCTGAATATCATGACTCTGGGCCACAGCCATAGCTCCTAGTTTACCCATCTGTTCTAGCTGTTCTACGGGGGTGTTAATCACTTCCTTAAGTGCTTGCGTCAGGGCATCAATGTCCCCAGCGGGCACTAGCCAGCCATTTGTTCCATGTTTAACCAGTTCTGGAATCCCGGCAATATAGGTGCTAATGACGGGCCGACCCAAGGCTAGGGCTTCCATAATGGCCACGGGCAAGCCCTCTCCAAAGCTAGGTAATACTAAAGCACGGGATTCTAGGAGGTATCTTTGCACTTGGTCTGTGGTGGCGATGCCTGTGATGACAACGGTGTTTTCCAGGTGCCATTGAGTAATGAGGGTTTCTAGGTCCGATCGCATTTCCCCGTCCCCGACTAAGGTAAGCCGGAAATCAAAGCCTTCCTCGACCAGTTGCTTGGCGGCATGCAGTAGCAGTAATTGGCCCTTTTGTTCGCACAGCCGACCGACACAGGTGAAGTTGGCATGTTTTGGGATGGGGGGTAATTTTGTGCTCAAGAAAATTCTGATCGACGCCGCAATGGACGACCTTAATTTTAGGCCAGTGGTGGTGATGGCACCATCGATAGAGTTGGCTGCGTCCAAAGGAGCTAATCGCGACGACAAAGGCGGCGCGGTGGATCTTTTCCGTGAGGGAGAGCCCCACAAGGCGATCGAATTCTTCAGGTCCGTGGACAGTAAAGCTATAGTTAGGTCCACCTAGGGCATGGCAGAGCATGGCGACGGTGGTGGAGTTGGTGCCAAAGTGGACATGGAGATGTTTAATCTTGTCTCGTTTGAGCCACTGGTATAGGACGGCTGCTTCTGCCAGATAGATTAGGTTGAGTAGGAGTCCTCGATCGGACTTAAGTCCTGTCTGGATAGCGAGTTTGAGGGCAGCTATGAATTTTTTGGGGCGGATTGCAATGCTGGAGAGGATTGCTTTGGCAAGTCCAATGGCCCCCACGGATAAAATAACGCTTGTTTTGTTGAATTCTTCGCGATCGGCTTGATCAACAATTAGGTTTTCCCCCGATCGGACGGAAAATCGTATGACTGGAGTGCCTAAGCTTTCTAGGGCAAGAATCTCGCGCCGAATAAAACTTTGGCTGAATTTTGGATGTTGATTGACAAGGTATGCAATAGCCATTCGGGGATCGTAAGGGGGGCACTATCTATTACTACAGAGGTATAACATCATCACCCTGATAAACTGATTGGTTTCTGAAAAGATCCGTCTTTGGACGTATAGGCAGGAGGCTTGACCGGGCTATTTTTTTGAAGTGTGGGTAAAACTACTAGGCTTATGTGGTTTTATTGTGTTGTTTTGGCTAGCTTGATATTTTGTCGAGCGGCTAGATAGCCCCAGGTATAGGTTGTTGGTCCCATGGTTTCCATGATTGTAAATTCTGTGGTGATGGGCATGAGAAAGACGTCAAAGTAGGTCTCAACTGATGGCCAGGACTCAATGCTTGGCTGGAGGCTTTCCTTAAATTCTTTAATGGTCCAAAAATCGCCATAAAACTGAGTGTCAAAGGGGCCGTAGACTGTGATTCCTGGTGGTGGAGCTTGGTTACTGAGGCGTTGGTCAAAGATTAGGGGATGTTTGGGACTGCGTAGGCCCAAGCCAGTCGTGAAGATTATATTGTCAGGGTTGGCCCCGGCGCTGAATTGGCTTGATAGGAGAGCAGCACTCAGGTATTTGGTCTCCTGGGTCAGGAAGTGAGCCCTTAGGAGGGCGATCGAGTGGGGGACTCCTAGGCCATGCCCCCAGCCGATTGGTGCGTCAGGCTCTGTTTTGGCCCAGCCGAATCCGGCTTTTTGGGTTTGGGCTAGGGCAATGTCTGCCTCGGTTAAGATTGCCTGACGGGCTTCTTCTTGAAGTTTCGGATCGGTTTGAGCTTTGGGCATCCGGCTATACAGAAAGGCGGCAGATAGCTGGCCTCGGCGATCGGTGGGGTTGCCCTGTTCCTTGAGTCTGCTGCTGGTGATAAAGGTTTGGTGCCATTGTTTGTCTCCCGTGAGGCGGTATAGCTCTAGGGCAGCATAGTTTCGGCGATCGCGAATCTCCTTGGGCGAGTCTTTTTCGGTCAGTAATGGCAATTCTCGCTCGGCATAGGCCATGGCTTTGATGGCGCTGGCCTGATAGGTCTTTGATAATTCTGGATTGTGATCTTTGAGCCATTGAGCTAATTGTGCGGCTCCGCCTGCGTAGATGTAGCTTGCCCATGGGTCTGGGGCATAGGCATAGACTTCGCCAGATTCTTGCCAACTCATCTCACCACGTTTGGGGTCAGTGATGGATTGGATACCACCACGGATACCGCCATCCTGGGTTTGGAGGCGACGATAGAAGTCTAGGTTCCAGAGGGCTTCATCAATCAGGTCAGGGGTTTTGTTCTGGGATTCTGGGAGGTTGAGGGTTGTCTGGGCTATGAATGAAGGGAAGAGTTCTGCTAGCTCTAGGATGTTTTGGGTTGCATCAACATGCTGAATCCTGCGGTCCCAGTCTCCGGCATCGAAGTAGCCGCCCCAGGCATTAGGCACAATGGTTTTAGTTTTTGTCTTGGCGAGTTGTTCGGAGAAGCCCGGCTTTCCCCAGAGGCCCTGGTCCGTATCCATGAGGCGGGTGGTGGAGGCGTAGACTGTGGTGCCGATCTTTGGATGGAAGTTGAGGGGGCGCTTAAAGGAGGTGTAGGGCTGCTTCATTTCGATGCCGCTGCGCTGGTGATAAAACCCCCGTGCAGCAATATAGAAGGCTTTTTCCCATTGATCCTGCTTGATAGAGAAAGGGAAGGAACAGCCGATCGCCGTGACACAAACTTGGTAGCTGCCAGGCTGCTCAAAGTCAGAAAAGTCTAGTCCGTACACTGGTGTCGCATTATAGTTCCTGGCTTTTGGGTCTTCTGTCTCACTTTGATCTCGCCGGAGACGGATGGTTCCCTTGAATACTGTTCGTCCGCTCTGTTCTTCCCTTAGCCAAAACGTTCTGGGTTCGTGGTAAATGAGACTACCACCGGAGCCCATCCAGGTTGAAAGGAAGGCGAGCTTTGAGGGATCGTCTGGTCGGAAGCCGAGTTGTGAGACATGGATCGCTTCAGACCTGCCAAAGGTTGGTTGATGGGTGTAGATCTTGGGTTTGAGGCTGTTGCCCTGGAATGTGATCTGGTAGGTTTTGCCTGGGGTCAGGGGGGTGGGAAGTTGTAGGTAGGCTGTGTGTTTCTGTTGCCAGGCATGGTAGCTGCCGTTGATCTCCCCGATGTCAGTAGGTTTTGTTTTGTGGTGAACCTGTTTAGGCGTCTTGGGTGTTTTGTACTGTGGGTCGTCTGAGGACTGAATGCTGTAGGTCTGTTTGTTGGCTAGCCAACTGGCTTCTAGGGTTATTCCCGATCGCTGATCGAAGGGATATAGAATCTTTTTGTCCTTACCAATAAGACTGCCTTTTACCTTGAGTAGGTTTTTTACGAGGTCATTATTATTAGTCTGTGGTTCGACGCGATCGCCCAATTCCGGCTTATAGGTCTGCTGTTGAGCATGGATAATTGAGCCCGTGCTGATCTCAACCGCTAAGAAGTCTTCTCGAACCGGATAGATCTGTGTGACAGTGTTCGTTGGTTCTTCTAGGTTATTGATGGTGTGGGCAGGTTGGGATTGTGATCGCAGTGCCACGCATAGGCCACAGACTAGGCTAGTGACTGTGATGATGAGAGTTAGACGTTGGGTATAATGGCTCATGGGAGAATTGATCCAGAGGGGCCGCTGGGGCAAGAGGTGTAATCTCAGTTTTATGTCTATTGTTTGTCAGTCTTTATTCTCTAGGTAAGCATAGTCAAGCCTAATCAGCAATGGTCTTTAAGACGTATGTCTTAAGATAGATGAATCTTTTCTTCCCAGGAATTTTCTGGTCTATTTAAAGATTGACAAGGCTCTCCGGGTAGAACTATGGAGAGGATGTAAATATATAGTAGGGTCGTTCCTTGGATGTCTTTTCCTTTGTTATTGTGCCCTACTGGTTGAGCCAAGTTTTTTCTGTCCTTCCTTTGAAAATATTGTATTCGATCGATCTAAACGGAATCTAGCGTGATCCTTCAATGAGCCTCAGCCGTTTTCTACCTTTCATAGAAAAATGTTTTGTCATTTTTGGCTTGACTTTTTTTTCTGGTGCATTTTCGATCGGGGCCAATGAGGCCACGCGTGAGCCTGGATTGATCCCCGAATCGATTATCACACTGATTCGCTATGCTATTTGGTTTGCCTCAACTGTGGCGGTGATAGCACAGTGGAAGCGCGCTTTGTGGTTTTTGGGGCGCGATCCTTGGTTGTGGCTATTGCAGATCGTGGTGATTCTCTCGGGCCTTTGGTCTGTCGATGCAGACTTAACTAATACAGCAATGCGCGAGATTTTCCAGATGACAGCATTTGGTCTCTACATGGCCCTGCGGTTTGATTTTCGCCAACAGGTTCAGCTGATTGCCATAACGTTTGGGATCGGGGGACTGCTTAGTACAGCCTTGGCCGTTGGAATGCCCTCTATTGGAAAACATTTAGCGGATCATCCAGGCGCTTGGAAGGGGCTCTATGACTATAAGAATACCTTCGGAAGTATGATGGTGCTGGGATCCTTGGCTTTTTTCTGTTGCCGAAGGAAGAGAACAAGCTTTTCCGCTGGGGGGCTTTGGTTTCATGCTTAT
>JAAUOP010000247.1 GCA_012034805.1 Synechococcales cyanobacterium CRU_2_2
GGTAACCCTCTCGGGACCCACCTCCACCAGCCTCCCAGCCCGCCACGAGAAATTGGGGAGTCCAGGGGGCTAGTAGCGGCGGGGCAAGCAATGCCCAAAATGGAACATTTTTCTAACCCAGAGCTTCAAACCCATGTAATGCTCTGGGGAACCTTCTCTGCTGCGCCCTTTGTTTCTTGTTCTCCTAGAGGGTTGCATCCAGCCCCTAGCTGCTCGCTCACTTCTGCCGTTGCAGCTCAACCCAATTATCCTTGCTGACGATGACGAAAGCCAAGCGAAGTGAACGCCTGGGCGTGAACCTGACCCCAGCTGAATATGACCAGGTGAGCGATCGCGCCCAAGACCTCCATCTCAGCATCAGCAACTACGCCCGCAGCTTACTGCTCTCGCCCCTGGCAACTGACCTGGTCCAAGGCCGCAGCCAGGAACAACAGTGCCAGACCTTGGAGCAAAAACTCGGTGAGCTCTACGGCATCTTGAACCTGCTCAGTAGCGACTTGGCTGACCAGCTCAACCCACCGTCGGATAGCTTTGAACCGCGCCTTAATTCGAACGGTTCAGTAGCGTCAATTGAGCCTCTGATCCGGCAGCTTGATCGCAGGCTCGACGAGACCCTAGCGGCGATGCGCTCGATGCGTAACCTGCTCGAACAACTGCGATGATCATCAACCAATTTAAAGGCAGAGCCTTCTCCCGCAGCTTGGCCTATGTGATCCACAAACCGGGTGCTCGTTTTCTAGGTTGCAATGTCTTTTACGGTGACGTAGAGGACATCAACAAGCAGCTCCAAACGGTGGCGCGGCGCAGTGCAAAAGTACAGCGACCGATGATGCACTTTGCCATCAGTCTGGCACCAGGTGAGCGACTCAAAGACCACCAGTGGCGTAGCCTGGGAAACGACTACCTGGAGTGCATGGGCTATGACCAGAACCAGTACGTGCTGGTGAAGCATACCGATACACCCAACCATGAGCATGTCCACATCATCGTCAACCGGGTGCGATGGAGCGGAACGACGGTGAACGATAGCTGGGATTACTACCGGTCTCAGCAGGTGGTGCGTGAGCTGGAAGAGCAGTATCGGCTTCTATCGGTGAGGGCGAGCTGGGATCCGTTTACCGAGCGTTTGCCCCAGGATGAAGCATTGCAACTCCCGGACTTACCGACTCGGATCCAGCGGCGAATGGGGCTGCAAGACCAGCTCCGTTCCGAGGTAAATCAGGCCCTGGCGACCAGCAGTGATGTGGGTGGATTGATCGCCCAGCTAGAAGCGAGAACGGTGCAGGTGAAGCTGACCCATCGGCAGCAGAAAGCGGTGGGAATCGCCTTTGATTTTGAGGGAGAGCATTTCACCGGCAGGCAGCTGGGGAAGGGTTACAGTTTGCCGGGGTTATTGGCGGCGTTGGAGAAGCCGGGGCTGTCCTTGAATGAAGCTGACAAGGAAGCCAAGGTCGATGACGCGCAGCTGCCTAATGAGCCGCCGTTTTATCGCCGGTATTACCTGGAGTTGGTGGAGCAGGTACGAGGAAGAGGTGCGAATCGGACACAGCGGCAGGTTGACTTTCAGATTGCGGCGATCGCAGTGATGTCAAAGAAACCTGATGCGGCGAGAGCCTTGGTGTATAGCCCAGATGTACAGCGGCTTAAACAAGAGCAGGGAGAAGCTGTGGCGATGGGGTACTTGCGGAAGCTGATGCAGGCAGCGCAGCGGCAGTTGATGGAGATGCAGCAGCAGAGGAGGGAGCGGCAGGCGGAATTGGAGCGGGATTGAGAATGGGTCAGCGCTGTGGAGCAACGAGTCTTCTAGGATGAGGGAGTTCGCAGCGACCAATAGAGGTGGTGTTATGAGGTCGAGTTTTTACCGGATTGTTCCAAGAGGAGCGTCTGCCCAGCCCGGTTCTGGCCAACGCGTTGCTGCTCAGATTCAGCGCCAGAAGCCTGAACTGGAGAAGATTTTGGCTCGACTTCGTGCTGCCCAGGGTCGCTTACCTGACCAACGGGGAGGGGCTTGGGCTGGACCTGCTGGCTCTCCTGTGGGTGATGACGTTTGGCCGGTGATTGATGAGCTGTGGCACGACTGGTTGTATGAGGCTTAGGGATAGCGTTGACCTGTTGGACCAGATGGCAACTTGGGAGGTTCCTGAGCGTCTGAAGTGAGCCAGGCTGAGGGGGGCACCTGCACGACGACCGGGAGCTGGCGGAGGTTGGCTTGTCTGGTCAGCGGAAGGACTTTTAGATTGCGATGTTGACGATCTGCTCTAGCCGACCGGATGGGTTGAAGGTGTTGGTTTTTAGCCCGGATGTGCAGAGGGTTAAGCAGGAGCCGGTAGTGATAGATTATCTGCGGGAGTTGATGGAGGGGGGGTGGAGCGATTGAGGGAGATAGACAAGGAGAAGCAAGCTCGGATAGACCAGGAGCGGAAATCTTGTAGGGAGCAGCGGGAGCGTTAGATGGAATTGGAGCATGAATGAAGTACTAGTCCACTCAATCCATCTCAGCGCCAATTGCTTTAGGCTCTGTTTGTGTTGCAACGAATGATGAACGGTTCCGTCAAGTTGTAAAGCTGCTGCTATCGGTCATTTCTGGAGTCTCTGGCCTGCCGTAAAATCAGAGCATATCCTCCTCTGGCTAAGCGAAAGCCCTATGAGCTTTAACCTTGATAGTCTCGATGAGCTGGAATTTGATCAAGCAGATGACCAATTAAATGACTACATTGATGAACTGATCGATCTATTTTCTCAGTCCCCAGAAGGTCAAACCTATCAGCAGCAGTACCCCAATTCAGGCGGATGGGTCAGCACTTTCCTAGATCTGGGATATCGCTATGAAGGGGTGACGCCAACGATGATCACTCAACGAGAAGTTGGGGTGCTGATGGAAGAGGTCTTGCCTCGCAAGATCACGCTGCGCAGCGCCGAGGAGGCTGAGGATGCAGTGCCAGAGTTGATTGCATTCTGGTCTTATTTGGAGCGGGAATACCAGCTCAGTCAGGCTCGAGCAATCATTAACTATTTGCGTGGAATCGCCGGTCAGTTTGGGGGCTGGATGATGGACCCTCAGCGGGCTGGGATGGCCAAGGGCTTTATGATGGGAGGAATGCAGGCTGGATTTGACATGAGCAGTCAGCAAGGCCTCAATGAATTTCAGGCCGTCTACAATGCTCAGCTCTTAGGAGCGAGTCCCTCTCCATCGCCCAAGCGTCAATCTTCCAAACAGAAAACAAAGGCGAAGCTGAAGGGATTTGGCCATGTCGCTCGCGCTAAATCGTCGCGTCGCAAAAAGCCTAATTAAAGCGGTGCGATGGAGAAAGTGGCGTGTAAAAGCGAGGATGAGACTCCTCTAGTTCTAAAATATGGCTCCTCGAAAGCAAGCTCAGACGGTTTACCAGCTCAAGATTACGCTCAGAGATATCCGGCCCCCGATTTGGCGACGGGTCCAGGTGCGCGGCGATGCAACGCTAGGGCATCTGCATTGGGTCATTCAGTTTGCAATGGGATGGACCCACTCTCACCTGCACTCGTTCTCGATTCAGGGGATAGATTACTCGATGTCCATGCCTGGTTTGGGCCTCGATGAATTGGAGATGCGCGACGAGCAGCCCGTCAAGTTGAGCCAGGTCATTAGCGGAGAGAAATTCAAGTTTCTCTATCTCTATGACTTCGGCGATGGTTGGGAGCATGAAGTCCTGGTTGAAAAGGTGCTGACCGCCGAGAGTGACACTCGCTATCCGGTCTGTATCAAGGCTAAACGGGCTTGCCCGCCCGAAGATTGTGGGGGAACGTGGGGGTATCAGACGTTGCTAGAAGCCCTCAAAGACCCTAAACATCCTGAGCATGGGTTTAGGCTCGAATGGGTTGGCAGTTCCTTCGACCCAGAGGATGCTGAACTCGATGAAGTCAATGAGTTGCTGAAGACGATTCCTCATGACACGGCTGGTTTTAATGGCTATATCCCATAACCGGTGAGGGTTACAGTTCCAGCCTGTTTTCCTGTTTATGACGACTCAACCTCCAGCCCCTCAATAGCCACCATGTCCAAGAACCCACCCATCACCAAACTCCTCACCAAAGCCAGCAACCTCAAACAAAAAGACGAAACCTGGGAAGCCACCGTCCGACTCGGTCGATTCTGGATCACCCCCCACCGCCAGCCAGCCTACCGACCCCACATAACCCTCCTAAGCCGCCCCTCCGGAGCGATCCTCTGTAGCCAAGTCCAACAACTCCAACCGAGCCCCGAACAAACCCTCGGACAACTGTTAAAAGCGATGTGCCGTCCTGCCCCCGGAGCCGGCCGCCCCTGCCGCCCCTGCCAAATTGACCTAGACAACCCTGACTTGGTTGCCAGCCTCGCCCCCCAACTTCAAACCATCGGTATCGATTGCCAATATCGCTCCCCCCTGCGATCGCCCAAAATCAACTGCTCTCCCTCGAAAACCAATGACCGAAGGACA
>JAAUOP010000103.1 GCA_012034805.1 Synechococcales cyanobacterium CRU_2_2
AGTCCAGCGAACTGCTGATGCTCGGCCAGATCTGCCCATCACCCCAGATCTCATGCCGCCGCCTCGTCCGACGATGTCTGCCGATCGCTCCCCCAACCGCCCCCAGGTCACGGTACCCAGCCTAGCGACTGCAGAAGCTTCAAGCGTCCCGATTCCAGCGATCGCTGATTTTACGACCTTGATTAACACCTTTGAACCCTTGCCCAGAGGAGATACTGGGGCACAGGCCGCAGTTCTGAATCCGTCGCCAGAGAACGTCTCGACCGAACTTCCTCCGCTGCCAACCCTAACCGCTACAGAGCCGACGCTACCCTACCTGGTCGAATTTGGTCAACCCCTACCGGGCGTCACCTCCCAATTCCCCGCAGCCTATATGCCTCGCAAACGCTAGGCTGAGGTCGCCAGGGCTGCTGCTGCGAGTGCGAGGCGCGATCGCAAGCCCTCAACGTCTTCGAGCAGCTCCACCTGGGTGAGGCTGAGCTGCTCGCCGGAGGTGAGCCACTTGAGTTGAACCGTCTGGGCTTCGGCCTCGGCATCCCCGAGCACCAGACAAGCCGCAGCTCCGCTACGGGCCGCGCGCTTAAACTGCTTGCCAAAGGCGCTGCCACTCAAATCGAGTTCGACGGCAAAGTCCTGGCGGCGCAGCTGCTGGGCCAGCTGGAGCGCCTGGGCCTCCGCAGCGGCTCCCCGAGACACCAGATAAAAATCCAGCGCCATCGCCGGAGGTTCTTGCAGCCTTTGCAGCAAAATCATCAGGCGTTCCAAGCCCATTGCCCAACCCACCGCCGGGGTGGACGGGCCGCCCAACTGTTCCACGAGGCCGTCGTAGCGCCCACCTCCGCAAACCGTCGCCTGAGCCCCCAGATCCGAGGATTGAATTTCGAAGGCGGTGTGGGTGTAGTAATCCAGACCGCGAACGAGGCGAGAATTGAGCGTGAACGCAATGCCCAAGTCCGTCAGGGATTGTTGGACGCGATCGAAAAAGGATTTCGAGTCGGGGCTCAAGTGATCGAGAATGCTGGGCGCATCCGCGACGATGGCTTGGGTGCGCAGGTCTTTGCTATCTAAAATCCGCAGCGGGTTGCGACTGAGGCGATCCTGGGAATCTGGGTCGAGGTCATTGTGGTAGGGCGTCAAAAATTCGACCAGGGCGTGACGGTAGGCTTGGCGATCGCGCCCATCCCCCACCGAATTCAGCGCCATGGTCAGATTGCTCAACCCCAGCCGCTGGAGCAAATCCGTCGCCAAGGCAATCACCTCCGCATCAGCCCGAGGATCCGCGCTGCCCAACACCTCAGCACCGAGCTGATGAAACTGACGCTGGCGTCCTTCCTGGGCACGTTCGTAGCGAAACATCGGGCCGCAGTACCACAGCCGCTGCAGGTTTCCGGGGGCAACCAAGCTGTGCTGAATACAAGCGCGAACCACGCCAGCGGTGTTCTCGGGCCGGAGGGTGAGGGAGCGATCCTTGCGATCGGGAAAGGTATACATTTCCTTACCCACCACATCCGTAGCTTCCCCAATCCCTCGGGCAAACAGAGCGGTTTCCTCAAAAATTGGCGTGCGAACTTCGCGATAGGCCGCCTGGGCAAACTGAGTTCGCGCCGTGGCCTCCACCCATTGCCAATAGGAAACCTCTGGCGACAGAATATCGCGCGTGCCTCGGGGTGACTGAAACGAGCCCATCACATTAACCTAAAATTTCTAACGATTTTGAGTTTGATTGTTTGTCTGCTTGTACCTCTTCCACCGTAGCAGGTCTGGATGCCTCAAGGCCCAGAGCCACTGGACTGACCGTCGAGTTGACCGCTGGCGCGATCGCTGGGGGAAACTCAGGCAAACGACAGCAGTTGACGTCATCAATGCAGATCTTGCCCCAATGCAGCGCCCAACGCAGAAGTGCAACGCGGTTCCCCGTGCCGGTCTTTTGCAGAATGTTGCTGACGTGGTTATCGACCGTGCGCTTGCTAATTTCTAGCGCTTGGGCAATGTCTTGGTTGGTCAACCCTGAGGCCACCAGTTCTACAATTTGAAGCTCACGTTCTGAAAGAACGCTGTAGTTTTGAGTCTCACTGCCGGACATAGGTCAATATACTCGCGTATTTCTACTCACCCTGACCCCATTGTACGGAAGCAACCTTAAAAAGCTAGTCAAATCGCCCCATGAACCGATCATTCGCCAGAGTCTGCACTCAGGAATGGTGAATTTTTTGCAGAAATCATGGCGGGTCAGCGAATCGCCGAGGCTTGCCAGCGTTAGGGTGAGATTGCGGGGATCGCGATTTGCCGAGGGGATAGATCTGGCCCTAGAAGCCTGTAGACTGCGTCCGGCAATGTTTTTTGGGGATTTGCCGCTAATTTTGACCTAAAAAACTGAAAAAAGCGTCAATCTGCGCGTACTGCGCATAGCGCGATCGCATCCCCCCGACAAACCTGGCCGACAACATTGAGGCGATCGCTCACCACAAGATACCGATGAGACCGATTCGAGGTGAACGGATTGTCCCTCGTCCAGGGAAAGTCTGATTGAATAGTGCATAATTGCCTGGAAAATTATTGTGGCGCGCAGCACGGAAGCCATGCCGCCAGATTCTCGTTTTCTATCCACCCTTCTCCTCAGCAACATGCCTAGCCCCCGTGTTTTGTGTCTTGGTGAAATGCTCCCTGGCCCGTCCGAGCCTCAAGCGGCTCAAACCGAGGTCGTTGCGGCGACACTTGGCGATGCTTTAGCCCATGTGGCCTGTGCCCTCGCGAAGCTCGGTACACCGACGGCGTTGATGGGTCGTTTGGGAGACGATGTCACGGCTCAAGATCTGTGGGGAGCGTTGCAGGGGGCTGGCGTCAATCTGGAGGGAACCCAGGACAAGGGATCGCCGACGCTGCTGCCGATTGAGTTATTTAAGTCGGCGGAATATTTGGTACTGGGTTCCCTGGCGCTGGCTCAGCCGGAGGCGGCGGTGGAAAAGGCCTTGGATTTGGCGGATGAATATTATTTGAAAGTGGTCGTAGATGTAAATTGGCCCGCCAGCGTGGGGGCAGAGGGGGCGATCGCGAGCGAGAAGATTAAGGAAAACATGAAGGAGAAAACCCTCGCGCTGATGCAGCGAGCCGATTTTCTCAAGCTCTCGGAGGGGGAGGCAAAGTGGCTGCTCGGAACGGCGGATCCCCTCGATATTTTGCGTCAGCTAGAGCAGCTTGAAGGCGTCTTTGTGACCTCGGGGCGGTTGGGCGCAGCCTATGCCTTCACCCAGGGGTTGGTGGGGCAGCAGGCTGGTTTTGTGACGGCGGTGCAGGATGCAGCGGGGGCCGGCGAGAGCTTTTTGGCAGGATTACTGCATCAGCTGGTGGCGTTGGGCATGGGCGGATTGAGCAATACCTCCCAAGTTGAAATGATGATGCGCTACGCATCAGCAGCTGCGGCCCTAACGACGATGAAGGCGGGGGCGATCGCCGCCCAACCCAGTCATGCAGAAATCGAGTCTTTTTTGGTGGGCCGAGTTGATTAGCTCGAGGGCAAGCGATGGGCGTCGAAATTGAGCGGAAGTATTTGCTGCGGAACCAGTCTTGGCGGGGGCTGGCGGCGGGTGTGGCCTATTGTCAAGGGTATATTCCAACGCCAGATCACCGCACGGTACGGGTTCGCACTGCGGGAGAGACGGGCTATCTCACCCTCAAGGGGCCGGTGCAGGGCATGAGTCGCAGCGAGTTTGAATATGAGATTCCGGTGGCGGAGGCTGAACAGATTTTGGCGACGTTGTGCGATCGCCCCCTGATCGAGAAAATTCGCTACAAAATTCCCTGCGCCGGTCATGTATGGGAGTTAGATGAATTTTTGGGAGAAAACCTGGGCTTGATTTTGATAGAGGTGGAGTTGGGGTCGGAGGCGGAAACACTGGTGTTGCCGGATTGGGTGGGACTGGAAGTGACGGGCGATCGTCGCTACTACAACTCCTATTTGGCCAAACATCCCTTTCGCCAATGGCCTGATTCTGTGACCTAATTCTGCCACTCGATTCTGCGTGGTCTAGGCTATTTGGGTTGTGTACGACAAGGAGCCTGCCCATGTCACCGTTCACGCCCATGTCACCGTTCACGCCCATGTCATCGATCGCGAGGCCGGAGATCAGACCAGATGCGGGGCCAGAGCCATTGGACGTCCCGATTCTCGTTGACGGGATGACGTGGCGTGAGTTCAAGGCGGCGGAGCAGTTGTTGGCACGACCAGGTGTGCGCCTATCGTTTCTGAATGGAGTTTTGGAGATTCGGAAAATGCCGGGACGCAAGCACGAAACGCTGAAGAAGCGGCTGGCTGCACTCGTGGAGCTTTATCTGATGCACTTGGGTGTTCCGTTTACGCCAACGGGCTCGATGACGTTAGAAAGTGAAATGGGTTTAGTGAAGCGAGAGGCAGGTGAATCCTATGAAATCGGGTTAAATCGAGAGCGACCTGACTTGGCGATTGAAGTCGTGATCAGCAGTGGGGGCATTGATAAGTTGGCTGCCTATGGACAGCTCAAAATCCCAGAGGTTTGGTTCTGGAACAAGGGGGGGCTGGGTGTTTACGAGCTTTTGAATGGCAAGTATGAAGCGCGCGATCGCTCCCCCCTGCTTCCCCAGCTTGACCTGGCCCTTTTGAACGATTGTATGCACGTGAATAGCCATGTTGAAGCATTGCAAATGGGGAGCCTGTCACTGTCTGTAGAGAAAAATTAGACTGTGTTGAGAGCTCCCCTTGAGGAAATCCGATGACAGAGCAAGAACGCCAAGAAGTAGAGCAGTATAGTGGATCCCAAAAACTGGCCAGGGGGTTAAGCTCTGAAACTCCACGAAAAATGATAGGAGTAGAAGATGAGCAAGAAACGCCGACAGTACAGCGCCCAGTTCAAATCGAGAATCGCCTTGGAAGCCTTGCAATGGGCGAAGACGGTGCCAGAACTGGCGAGCCAGCACAACGTACATCCGACGCTGATCCATCAGTGGAAGAGGCAGCTTCTGGAAGGAGCAAGCAGCGTCTTTGATACAGGCCAGCCGTTCGATAGAGGAAAGGAGGAAGAAACCAAACAGGCAGAAATCAACGAGCTGTATCGGCAAATCGGCAAGCTGAAGGTGGAACGGGATTTTTTAGCGGAGTGCTCAGCCAAACTGGGGTTGAGCAGCGAAAAGCCCTGGTAGAGAGAGAGCACGAGGAGTTGAGCCTGGTGCGTCAATGTCAGCTACTGGGCATCAGCCGTTCGAGCGTGTACTACCGTGCCAAAGCGGTGAGTGACGAGGAGCTAGAGCTGCTGCGTCGCTTGGATGAGCTGTATCTGGAGATGCCGTTCTATGGCTCTCGTCGGATGACGGCTCAGTTGAAGAGAGAGGGTCATGATGTGAATCGCAAGCGAGTGCAGCGGTTGATGCGAAAGCTCGGTTTGCAAACGCTGTATCCGAAGCCGAAGCTGAGCGTGGCAAACCCGGAGCACAAGATATATCCCTATCTGCTGCGGGGAGTGGCGATTGCTCAGGTGAACCAGGTCTGGAGCACGGACATCACCTATCTGCCGGTGCTGAAGGGGCATTTCTATCTGGTGGCCATCATGGACTGGCATAGCCGCAAGGTGCTGAGTTGGCGAATCTCGAACACGATGGATGTGCAGTTCTGTTTGGATGCATTGGAGGAAGCGTTGGAGGAAGCGTTGGAGGAAGCGTTGGAGGAATATGGATGTCCTGATATCTTCAATTCAGATCAGGGGTCTCAGTTCACGGCGAAGGTGTTTACCGAGAGGTTGAGAACAGCCAAAGCCCAGGTGAGCATGGATGGACGGGGAAGGTGTCATGACAACATCTTCATTGAAAGGCTGTGGCGCTCGCTGAAGTACGAGCTGATTTATCTGAAGAGTTTTGAGGATGGGAATCACTTAAATCAGGAGGTGAAGAGATGGTTTAGCTGGTATAATCAGTTGAGATTGCATCAGTCGTTGGATTACAAAACACCGGATGAGATTTACTTTGACGGTGCAGCTGAGAGCAGTCGCTGAATAGAGGTCCAATCCGGGGAGAATTCAGAGCTTAGTCTCCTGTTAAATCTGTTCAGTCGATGGGGGCCACCTCATATCGCGATGACCTAGTGGCCTTGTTTGAGCCCAGGAAAAGTCGGCTGCCGTCCTACAGCACCTTACGGCGAGTCATGCTGGGCATCGACTATCAAGCTTATGGGGCTTGTTTGTCGAGGTTTTTTGATGTCACTCCCCAAGCGGGTGAGACTGTGGCGATGGATGGCAAAGTGCTGCGAGGCTCCTACGAAGTGGGTGCCGTGGATGGCCGTGCTCCCTCTCATAAGGCAATCCAACTGGTGACGAGCTATATCGTTGAGCGAGGTCTAATCCTGGAGGCCATTGAGGTGGATTGCAAGAGTAACGAGATCACCGCTTTGCCACTCGTTGTGAAACGATTAGCCGAGCAGGGAGTGAAAGAGGTTGTTTTGCCTTTGATGCCCTCAACACCCAAAAAACTGTGCGAGCAGATCATCGAGAGTGAGAACCACTACCTCGCTCCACTGAAATACAACCACAGCAAACGAAGAACGACTGTGGAAGCGAACTTTACCGCTACGGAGCAATACCAGGAGACGGTGAAGAGTCACGGTCGCATCGACCATCGCACGGTCAGCATCGGTCCCACTTGCGAAGGGTTGGCCGATTGGCCCAGCGTCAGAACCGTTGTGCGTATTGAGTCTCAGCGGAATGTCCTCAAAGGCGGCAAGTACATCGTCAACAAACCCTTCGTTCGCTTTTTCATCACGTCGTTGAATGAATCGGCAGCCGAACTCGCCGCCCGAATTCGAGCCTATTGGCACGTGGAAAACAAGGTTCACTATCCCAGAGATGTCTCCCAAGGTGAGGATGCCTCTCGCATTCGCACTGGGATGCTACCCCATGCCATGTCCGCTGCTCGGGACTTTGCACTCAATGCCTACCGAGCAGCTGGATGCTCCAATATGGCCAAGGCGGCTAGAGATTGTTCATACAATTTCAACTGCCTACTTTCTCTGATTAACTTGAAATAGCCCTGAGATTTCTCTCTCTCTAACGTGAAATAGCCCTGATCCTCAAAGCCATTTCTAGAATGAAACAGCCCTGTTAATTGAGCTTTTGGGAGTGTTCACAAAATCGGGTATGACCAGGCTCAAGCACTCATTCTTCGTTGATTTTGAGGATTTACACCAAATTCTGATCACTCTCAGCTTTTCAGTAAATCCAGAAATGTCATCTTAAATATTCTTACTCAATATTTAAGAAATTCAGATCTGAATTTCTGTATCTCTGTTCTAGAGCCTAAAACTCTTTGGCTCGACAGGGGCAAATCGACACCTTGTCATTGAAGCTTACTTCTCACTGAAAGGAATCTCCGATGATCATTGATCTAAAGACAAAGAAATCAGCATCTTGGGAAACAGAACACTCTCTTCCATTGAATCTTGCCTCGCTCAGAATGCTTCTGAGCAATAAGATTCCCTTGATTCAGATTAAAAACTTTGCCTCAGCTCAAGAGTGTGAACAATTGGCCTCTGAAGCCAATGCAGCGAGATTTAACGCCTATCAAAATGTTATCCCTAAAATTGAGCGCATTGGTATCACTGTTTTTGAATATAACAACATTGGCAAGCAATTTTACTTTGAAGCTGTGGAAAATGCTCGCAAAGAGCAAGCGCTGATCACATCAGTAACATTCAATCCGCTTCAGCGGCTGATGGATATGATTCAGTCGCGGGCAGGCTTAATTGCAAGAACGGCATTTGAGCCATCCTACGGGAGTTACCATGCTGGTCTGATTCGTAAGATTGAAAATGGCACACAGCTGCATGTTGACTATGCGCCCACGGAGCAACCCGGTTGGGAAGTGAGCCAAATCACCTCACAACTGGCCTGGAATCTCTATCTCCAAACCCCAGGGAATGGCAGCGGCAAAACCTACGTCTACGATCGCCAATGCCAACCCCAAGATCAAGAATACAAGCTTGACTCCTATGGCTATAGCGAGGAAGTCATTGAAGACGCAGTCTCCACACATTTTGAGCCTGTCGTTGGCGATGTCTTTATTTTCAACACTCAGAACTACCACTTGGTGGAGCCGAGTCAGGGGCATCGCATGACCTTCACCTCTGCGATGGGATTGCTGCCCAGTCAGGAGGTGATCTTTTGGTCTTAACTTCCAATCTTAAGTGTTCTTTCGGTCTCAATTTCTACAGGGCTGCCCTAAACTGAGCTACCTAAAGCTTTCCGAGACAAGTCATGACACTGGCTGCCGTACTCATTGCTCCCAACGTTCCCATTCAGCTACAACAGTTGCCAGCGCCCGTCGTAGAGCGAGGTAGTATCACGATCCGAACGCTCTATTCTGAGGTTTGTGGTACGGATGTCCATCTCCTTCGCGGCAAGCTGGCTGGGGTTCCCTATCCGATTATTCCAGGACATTTCTCCGTTGGAGAGGTGGTTGAAGTCGGTGGAGCGGTGAAGGACATTGACGGTCAACGGATTCAGATCGGCTCGATTGTCACCTTTTTGGATGTTCACGAGACCTGTAATAGTTGCTGGTATTGTCTAGTTGCAAAAACTTCAACGCGTTGCCCCGAGCGCAAGGTTTATGGCGTGACTTACTCGGCTGAGGAGGGGTTGTTGGGCGGGTGGTCTGAATTGATTTACCTCAAGCCGGGTGTCAAGGTTTTGACACTCCCACAGGAGGTGAGCCCGGAACGGTTTATTGCGGGAGGATGTGCCCTGCCGACGGCCCTGCACGCCATCGATCGCGCCCAGATTCAGATCGGGGATTCGGTGGTGGTGCAAGGATGTGGGCCAGTTGGGCTGAGTGCGGCGATTCTGGCTTTGATGGCAGGGGCGGGGCGGGTGATGATCATTGATAAGTTCGAGGCGCGTTTGGCGGTGGCGCGATCGTTTGGCATTGATGACGCGATTACCATCAGCAATGAACTCCCCCAGCACCACATCGAGCGCGTCCTAGACCTCACCCAAGGGCGCGGAGCAGATGTCACCATTGAGGCAACCGGTGTCCCCATTGCTGTGAAACAAGGCATCGCCATGACCCGAGATGGCGGTCGTTACGTTATCGTTGGACATTACACCAATACCGGCGAGGTGCTGCTCAATCCGCATCTGGAGATTAACCGAAAACATATTGAAATTCGCGGGACTTGGGGCATTGATTTCAGTCATTTTTATCGCATGTTGCAACTGCTGAAGCGTGATCGCAGCCGTCAATACGACATTCCCTGGGAAAACATGATCAGCCGTTTCTATCGGCTAGATGAAATCAATCAAGCCCTGGCCGATGTCGAGCAGGGGGTCGTGCTCAAGGCCGCAATTCAGCCCAACCCCCAGTAGACCCCCACGGTAGATCAATGTTGCAAGACCGTAAAATTGCCTTGGTTGGCTGTGGCACGATGGGGGAAGCGATCCTTCAATGTCTCCTGGCCCAAGGCGTCGCGACTGCTGCGCAAATCTCGGCCAGCGTCCGTTCCGAGGCCCGCTGCTCTCACCTACGTCACACCTATGGCATCGAGGCCACGACCTGTAACATTCAGGCGGTGCAGGCGGCGGCGATCGTACTCCTTGGGGTCAAACCCCAGGCCCTGCCAACACTGATGCCAATGCTGATTGGCAACATTCCGCCTGATGCCTTGGTGCTCAGCATTGCTGCAGGTATTACCGTACAAACCCTGCACCAGGGACTCAACCACGCCGCAATTGTCCGAGCCATGCCCAATACCCCGGCCCAGGTGGGTCGGGGTATGACCGTTTGGTATGCGGCGTCAGCTGTGACGAGGGGGCAGCGATCGCAAACCATTGCTCTGTTGCAGGCTCTCGGGAAAGAACTGGAGGTCCAGCAAGAAACAACCGTAGATCAGGCCACAGCCCTCAGCGGTGCAGGCCCAGGCTTTATCTTTCTGGTGATTGAAGCCATGGTCGATGCGGGGGTTCAAATGGGGCTAAACCATGCCCAAGCCCAGACCCTCACCTTAGAAACGATCGCCGGTAGCGTCGAACTCCTACGTCAAACCCAACAGCATCCAGCGAGTTTGCGTAATCAAGTCACCAGTCCCGGCGGCGCAACGGCGGCGGGGTTGTATGAGCTCGAAAAAGGCGGCCTGCGCACCACGATCTGCAACGCTATTCTGGCTGCCTTTCAGCGCACCCAACAGCTATCCCAACCCGCGCCTGCTAAACACGAGCACGGTTCGTCCCCCCGCGAAAGCGAAGTGTAGGAACGAACCGATTGAACGACAGTTGCTAGGGATTGACGCCGACAGCGGGGTTTGGCTCAGCCTGCGACAGTTGGAGCGATCGCTCATCCCTTCGATCTGCCAGACCTGTAGCAAGGGATTGGGCGACCCCTGGATTGACCGCTGCGGGAATCAGCCCCTGTTCCACCAAAGAAGCACAGTACAACTGGAGCAAGTCGTCCCCAACCGTCGGACAATGCAGCGACATTCGGGCGAAGGCGGATTCCAACTGTTGCGTTTCGAAGTAGAACCCACCCAGCGACTTGCGGATGAAAGGCAAGTTCGTCAGGAACGTCGTCAGGAAGAATAAATTGTGCTCTGGATCTTGGCTCACGGCCCACAACACCTCGGCACACCAAGTTTCGTAGGAAACAAGCTGAATGGCATAGCCTGCGCGATCGCCCATCCACCGCACCAAGTCATTCCAAGCATAGGAACCCGGATTCACCACATTGAACGCCTGCCCCATCGGCAGTTCTGTTCGGGAGAGCTGAACAATGGCTTGGCTGACATAATCGACGGGAACGATGTTGAGGGCAGCATCAATCTTGGGAGCGAGGCCCATTTGCACACAGCCCATGATCATTTGGCTGATAAAGCTGGACTCGGGGCAAATGCCCCTGCGGCTGTCCCCCATAATGTTGCTCGGGCGATAGATCATCATCGGGATGTTACGCGCCTGGGCTTCCTGAATCAAGCTTTCGGCGATGTACTTGCTCTTGGCATAGCCGCTAAAGAGCGACTGTGCTGGCCCTGTCGGAGCATCCTCGGACAAGTGGCGCAAGCCCTCACCCGAGGGGAAGACATCCACCGTGGAAACATAGTGAACCGGTGTCGTCCGGCTTTGGCTGGCTAGCCTCAGCACTTCTTGAGTTCCCGTTACATTGGCTGCTTCCAAGACCGAATAGGGATAGATAATATTTACCCACGACCCGCAGTGATAGATCGCGTCTAGCTTTTCGGCGAGACGATCAAATACGCGGGGCGCGATGCCGAGGCGCGGCAAGCTCAGGCTGCCGGTGATGGGGATAATGCGATCGCTATCTCCCTCGTTCCACAGTTGATATCGCATCAAACTTTTTTTAATTCGAGCCAGACCTTCGGTCGGACTGGTGGCCCGCACTAGGCAATAGATATCAGCTCGAGTTTGCCGCAACAAATCGTGAAGCAGATAGACCCCGAGAAATCCGGTAGCACCGGTTAAAAAATAATGCTTGACGGCCTCGCTGGGGTTCTCAGGAGCGCGAATCACTTCGTCTAGGCGGCCTTTTGCTGCGGTGGTGCCATCCTCGCCACCGCAGCAGGCCCTCCCCTGGGTCAGCATCTGCTCCACTAATTCAGCCAAGCCTGCGATCGTCGAATTTTTCAGGAACTGGCCCAGTTCGACCTCGACCTCGAACCGCTCCTGGATCAAGTAGGTCAACTGAACTGCCAGAATCGAGTGACCTCCCAGCGAGAAAAACGTATCATGCACACTGATTTTCTCCACCCCTAGCAGCTCAGCCCACAGCCCACTCAGCTGTGTTTCTACGGGAGTTCTGGGCGCAACATACTCACCCTCCTCAGTACGGGTCCATTCCGGGATCGGCAGAGCACGGCGATCGACCTTACCACTGGGCGTCAACGGAAAGACGTCCAAAATCACAAAGGCAGAGGGCACCATGTAATCCGGTAACTTGGCGCTGACAAAGTGCCGCAGCTGCCGAGCTAGGGGAATCTCAGTATCCACCGGGGCCGCGTGAGCTAGCACGTAGGCGACTAGGCGTGCATCACCGGGGGTTGCCTCCCGTGTCAGCACCACTGCTTCTTGAACCTGGGCGTGCTGCTCCAACAACGCTTCAATTTCGCCCGGTTCAATCCGGAATCCCCGAATTTTGACCTGTTGATCACCGCGGCCTAAATACTCAAGACTGCCGTCGGGCAGGTAACGAGCTAGGTCACCTGTCTGGTACAAAACCGTGGTTCGCCCTGCAAACCGATGCTGAATAAACCGCTGGGCCGTAATCTCGGGGCGGTTGAGATAGCCCCGCGCCAGACAATCGCCTGCAAGGTAGAGTTCACCGGTTTTGCCGAGGGGAAGTGCCTGCATCTCGCTGTTGAGAATGTAGAGTTGCGTGTTAGCGATCGCCCTCCCAATCGGCGGCAGCACTGGCCAATCCTGGGGTGCTCCTTCCAGGGAACAAGCCGTCACCACATGGCTTTCGGAAGGCCCATAGTGGTTGTGCAAGGTACAGTCAGGCATATCAGTGAACCAATGCGCCAACTCCGCTGTAATGCGCAACTGCTCACCCGCTGTGATCACCTGCCGCAGATGCTCGGGCAAGATCCCTGCTTGAGCATAGGCTTCAGCCAGCTGGCGCAGGGCGACAAAGGGCAAAAACAACCGCTGAATCTGGGCTTCTTTGAGATAGCGCAGTAAGAACAATGGATCACGACGCTGCTCATCGCTGATCAAAACCAAAGTGCTGCCTTCGGCCAAAGTCGAAAAAATCTCTTGGCACGAAACATCGAAGCTGATGGGCGTAAACTGAAGCGTCCGACCACCAGGCGCAAAGGCAGCAGATTGATCCATCTGCCACAAAATCATATTGACCAGCGCGCGCTGGGGCATAGCCACACCCTTGGGCTGACCGGTGGAACCGGACGTGTAAATCACATAGCCGAGGTTATCCGGCGTCGCCAGGTTGTCTAAGTTGTTGCCTAAGTTGGCCGTGTCTTGGCCTGCATCTAGACCGGCGTCGAAACCCGCATCGAAACCCGCATCTTCCGCTCGCTGCCCGTCGAGGCAAATCACCTGGGCACTTTGGCTCAGCAGCTTCTGGGCCAAATGACGTTGGGTCAGCAACACCTGGATCTGGGCGTTCTCCATCATGTACTGGAGGCGATCCGCTGGATAGGAAATATCCAAGGGAAGATAGCCGCCGCCCGCTTTCAAAATCGCCAGGAGCGCAATGATCAAGTCGGGCGATCGCTCCAAACAAATGCCCACCAGGCTTTCTGGCCCCACTCCAAGCCCTCGCAGGCGGCGGGCCAGACGGTTAGCCTGTTCGTTCATGGCCTGGTAGGTCAGCGATTGATCTTCAAAGACCAGTGCGATTTGCTGGGGGGATCGCGCCACCTGCGCCTCTACCAACTCATGCATGCACCAGTTCAGGCGCTCATCCTTTACCTGCGTTTCATTCCAAGTCTGAAGCTGCTGACGCTCCGCAGCGTTCAGGAGCGAAACATCCACGGCAAATTTTTCCTCTGGACGGATCTCGGAGGATGGTGTCTGAATGACAGCCAGATCTAAGGCTTGATCGACGAGTCGCAAATTACTCAAAATGACTCGGGCAGGCTGAAGCTGCTGAAGCCGGTTCAGCAGCGATGGCGGCAGTGTTTCTCCGACCAAATTAATCACTTGAATAGATTCAGGCAGGGCATTGCGGGCCAACAACGCATCCACGACCGACGGTGATGCGTTCAGGAGCGTCACCGGCCAATCGGAGCTAAATTCGGCTAGGTCTAAATCGGCTAGATTGGAGTCCGCCAAACTGACATCCGCTAAATTTAGGACTTTCTCTGCCAGCAGCAGTGTGCCTCCCCAGGCGAGGGGCGCAAAAATTTCAAAGGCTGAAAATGGATTGGATAATGCCGTCGCAGCCCAAGCCCCAGACCCGCTAGCCACGGGCAAAGTCTGCTGGGCCTCGTCCAGGAGTGCTAGAAGGTTCTGATGTTCTAGGGCAACGCCTTTGGTGCTCGTGTCCAGTTCAAAAGAATACAGCAGATAGGCCAGCAAGTTATCCGGAGTTACCCCACTCAGAGGATTGGCAGTCGGTTGCTGGGCAAGGATGGCAGCATCTCGATCGAGCAAAACGGTGCGGCAATTTATGGGGAGTTGCGTTGCCAGGTCGGACTCAGAGACGATCAGATCCAGTTGCACGTTGCTCACAGCTTCAGAGAGCTGCTCTTCAGTTGCATTGCGATCAAGGGGAACGTAGGCGGCTCCAGCCTTGAGAATACCGAGCAAGGTGACCACCAGCTCGACCGAGCGATCGAGATAAACACCAATCAAGGCATCAGGAACCGCGCCTAAGGATCTCAAGTAATGGGCAAGGCAATTGGCTTGATCATTCAATTGACCATAGCTGAGCGATCGATTCGCCCAAACAATGGCGATTTGCTCAGGTTGCCTAGCCACTTGCGACTCAAACAGCTGGTTAATACAGCGATCGTCTGAGGGTAGATTGTTCTCTAATTGCATGGTATTCCAACACGAAAGATAGACTAGTCCCAAAAAGACTGGGTGAATCCCAGTTATGTAATCCTCACCCTAAATCCCTCTCCCAAAAGGGGAGAAGGACTTTGAACTCTAGCTCCCCTTCTCCCAGGGCGGGCTACTGTGTACACACAAGTCGATCGCTGACTCATTTTCCAAAAACCTGACTCTTCAGAACCTTGATTTCTCGTTTTTGATTCTCAATAGCATTAACTTGTTGAGAATCGAGTAGATTTTCAAAGTTAAGGCAGGGCAAGGGTTTCAGGACTTGTGATCACAGGTTTTCGAGTTATGTGTACACGGTAGCCCACAAGGGGAGAGGGGCTCCGATCCGGCTCCCCTTCTCCCTTTACGGGAGTAAGGGGCTGGGGGATGAGGGTGGCTCAAACTGGGCTAGGAACTTCCGCCCTGCTGTACTAGGGTTTGGCATCCTACTCCTCTTGTCAGCGAAAGATTCATTCCGAAACTTGCTGCTTGGGGCAGGGCTCGTTGGAGGAACGACATGGAGCATATTTAAAGCAGTTTCCGAGCGAAAGGCCTCTTTTTCATTTTATGAAAAAGGAGTTTTATACCAAATATCAGATCGACGGATTTCCGCTTACTACAATGAAGTTGAGCTCTGGGAGGAGAAAGTTAATGTCCGAATAACACGAATCCCGATTCGGTCGATTGTGTTGTACAAAATTCAACTCCCAGGCCACGATCCAATTGTGATCTATCAGAGTGAAATTGCGGAAAAACTACAACGGCGTATTGCTCACTTTCAGATTCATTTTTCGCAAGACGTTCGCTAGGAACCTCACCTTTTGCTCCCAGTTAGGTATCCTTTCAGATACTTCAGCAGATTTTATGCTGGCATTATTCCAGGATTCCAACGGTAAGTACTCAAATCAATTTTCCGTTTGCTTTGAACTCAATGCCTTCCTCTTCAAGCAGGTGCCGTTGCAAGTAATCTGAGCCATTGCGAACTTGAGAATAGGAGACTTCACCTTTGGAATTGACGACGCGCTGCCAGGGAATGCTGTCGTCGGGCTCGGCAACGCGAAAGAGCGCATAGCCGACCACGCGAGGCTTGCCAAAGAGACCCGCTAGCTCGGCGACTTGGCCGTAGGTGGCGACTTTGCCCGGCGGGATTTGGCGGACGATGTCATAGATTTTGCTGTAGGTGTTGCTGGGGAGCTTTGACTGAGCCATGGCGACGCCTTTTCCATCCTTCGCTATAGTCATTATCGGCCCCGCAGTAATCTCCAGCCATGTCCCAGCCCATCTCTCCCTTCATTGCCCAGATTGCCCAGGAGCTGAACATCCGGCCCGTGCAGGTGCAAAAACGCCCTGGAACTATTCGCCGAGGGCGGCACGGTGCCCTTCGTGGCCCGCTATCGCAAGGAGCGCACGGGGGAGCTGGATGAGATTCAACTGCGGCAGATCCAGGAGCGCCAGGGCTATTTGACCGAGCTGAGCGATCGCAAGCAGGCCATCCTTAAGGCGATCGCCGACCAAGACAAGCTCACCCCCGAGCTGCGGGCCAAAATCGAAGCCTGCGACCAAAAGACCGAGCTGGAAGACCTCTATCTGCCCTACAAGCAAAAGCGCCGCACCAAAGCCACCATGGCGCGGGAAAAGGGCCTACAACCCCTGGCGGATTGGCTTGAAGGGCTCAACACCCGGCAATCGGTCAAGGCGGACCTGAATGGTGAAGCAGCGAAGTATATCGATACCGAGAAGGGCGTTGCCAGCGCAGAAGAGGCCCTGCAAGGGGCGGCGGACATCCTGGCGGAGGCCATTGCCGAGCGGGCGGAGCTGCGGGCTTGGATTCGGGAGCATTTGCTGCGCCAGGGCGAGTTCAGCTCGAAAATCAAGAAGGACTTTCCCGAGGGCAGCACCAAGTTTGAGACCTATCGCAACTACAGCCGCCCGGTCAAATCCATTGCCTCCCACAATCTCCTCGCCCTGCTGCGGGGCCAGAGCGAAGGCGTACTGACCTTTAACCTCGACTTTGATGAAGATTACGTCCTGGGCTATTTGGAAGATCAGGGGGTGCGGAGCAATGCTCCGGCAGTGCTAGGCTTCTACCAAGCCGTGATTCGCGATGCCTTCAAGCGGCTGATGAAGACCACGCTGGTCAATGGTGTGATTGCCGAGAAGAAGGAATGGGCCGATATTGAGTCGATTAAGACCTTTGAGGCGAACCTGCGAGACCTGCTACTGTCAGCGCCAGCGGGGATGAAGCCGACCCTGGCGATTGACCCCGGCTTCCGCACAGGCTGCAAGGTGGCGGTGATTGACCAGACCGGGAAGTATTTGGCCTATGAGGCGGTGTTTCCCCATACTGGCGCGGGACAAAGGGCTCAGGCGGTGCGATCGCTCAAGCAGTTGATTGAGCAACACAAGATCGAACTGATCGCGATCGGCAACGGCACCGCCAGCCGCGAAACCGATGCCTTTGTCGCTGAGGTGTTTCAGCAACTGGAATTAAAAGAAGGACAGCCTAAACCGATAAAGGTGATGGTGAATGAATCCGGTGCTTCGATCTACTCCGCCAGCGAAGTGGCGATCGCCGAATTCCCCGACCTCGACCTCACCGTGCGCGGAGCCATCAGCATTGGTCGCCGCCTGCAAGATCCCCTGGCGGAGCTGGTCAAGCTCGATCCC
>JAAUOP010000104.1 GCA_012034805.1 Synechococcales cyanobacterium CRU_2_2
TTTCTACTCAAGCTGACCGATGGCCAGATTATCGAAACGGTTGGGATGCCGACGGAGAAGCGCCTGACGGTCTGTGTTTCGTCCCAGGTGGGCTGTCCGATGGGCTGCGATTTTTGTGCCACGGGCAAGGGGGGCTTTCAGCGGAATTTGCTGGCCCATGAAATTATTGATCAGGTGCTGACGGTTCAGGAGGAATTCGATCGCCGGGTGACCAATATTGTGTTTATGGGCATGGGCGAGCCGCTGATCAACCTCGAGGCGGTGATGGAGGCGATTCGTTGCCTCAACCAAGACATTGGCATTGGACAACGCAGCATCACGTCTCGACCGTCGGGATTCCCGGCAAAATTCGGCAGCTGGCCCAGACCGGCAAGGTGGGCAATCGCGATCTCCAGTTCACCCTCGCGGTCAGTCTCCATGCCTCCAACCAAGCGCTACGCCAACAGCTGATTCCCAGCGCCGACCACTACCCCCTCGAAGCGCTGCTGCAAGAGTGCAGGGACTACGTGGGGGCCACGGGACGGCGGGTGTCCTTTGAATATATTTTGCTAGCGGGTTTGAACGATCGCCCCGAACACGCCGATGAGCTGGCCCGGCACCTACGCGGATTTCAAAACCACGTCAATCTGATTCCCTACAACCCCATTGTGGAAGTGGAATACAAACGGCCCAGTCGCGAGAGTGTGGAAGCCTTTGCCCAGCGGTTGCGCGATCGCCACATTGCCACCAGCGTCCGCTACTCCCGTGGCCTAGAGACCGATGCTGCCTGCGGACAACTGCGTGCCCAAACGGTGGGATGAGGGTTGAATGAGGGTTGAAGAATAACCGAGCCGCTAGCGAACAGCGACGGGGCTGCGACTGACAATGCCGGGCGCATAGGACTCGACCACCCGCACCAGATTGTCGCCGCCTTCGCCGGTTACCATCAAATAGTCACAGTGGGCGCATTGGGTGCGGGTCTGACGCCGAGACGAGCTGTAAATCCGCTCCGCCAAACTGCCGCAGTTGGGGCAGTGTACCGCTGTAATTGTTTGCTGGCCCATGGCTTGTTTCTCCAATACCCAATGAATTGATCCCAGATGACGACGCTCTAGGAGCGTCCGCCACCCATGCTTAAAGGGTAAAGTCCTAAACTTTTCGTTGATGGCTTCACAAGAGCGGACGGTTTAGCCCATTCGCCTCGCCTCACTCAACCGAGTCAAAGAAAAGTCAACCAGAAGATTAACCTGTCTCCAACGATAACGGGGATCGTATGAAAAGATAGGCAAGCTCAATGAAAGTTTAATGATCCCAATGAGCAATTCCGATCGGTCGGTATTCCCTATGGGAGCAAATGGGAGCAAATGGGAGCAAAAACTTCCGGGTGAATTTCTGGGTCAACTTCCGGGCTCCGAGCTAACTCTCAGAGGTTCTGTGTAAGGCCCTCAGCACCAGTTTTTCGAGCTCAATCCAGACAAACATGAGCGAACTAAAGCCGAAACAGATCAGCAGTTCTAGGCCACTGAGGAGATGAGTGCCAAAGAAGCTGCGCAGCGGCGGCACGTAGATCAGCAAGAGCTGTAGCAGCGTCGTGACGCCCACGGACAGAAACACGTAGGGATTGGAGAACGGATTCATTTCGATGGCGAGGCGGGTACTGGAGCGGGCGGCGATCGCATGCCCCATCTGCGCCAAACACAGGGTTGTAAACACCATGGTCTTCCAGCGATCGGGGTCGCTCCCCGTGCTCTGGGTATAGGTATAGCTCCAGCTCATCAGCACGATGCTCAAGATTGCCAAGATCAAACCCACCCGCACCATGTACCAGCCCAGTCCCCGCGAGAAAATGCTTTCCTTTGGATCGTAGGGCGATCGCTTCATCACACTCGGGCCCGCAGGCTCCACCGCCAGCGCCAGCGCCGGAAAACCGTCGGTGACCAGATTCATCCACAAAATTTGTAGCGGAGTGAGGGGCGAACCGCCAAAACCCAGGAGCGGCGAGGCTGCGATCGTCAGGACTTCGCCAATATTTGACCCCAGGATGTATTTGATAAAGCGGCGAATATTGCCATACACCACACGGCCTTCTTCGGTGGCAGCGACAATCGTGGCGAAGTTGTCGTCCAGCAACACCATATCGCTGGCCTCTTTGCTCACATCGGTGCCCGTGATGCCCATGGCAATGCCGATGTCCGCCTGCTTGAGGGCCGGGGCGTCGTTGACGCCATCGCCGGTCATGGCTACGAGGCGACCATTCTTTTGCAATGCTTGGACAATACGCAGCTTATGCTCCGGGGCGACGCGGGCGTAGACGTTGACGTTCATGACCTGCGATTGCAGGGCTTCTAGGGACAGCTTTTCGAGCGCCCGACCGTCGAGGACAGGTTCCCCCGGTTCGGCAATGCCGAGGGATTGGGCGATCGCCATGGCCGTCAATTGATGATCGCCCGTAATCATGATCGGACGAATTCCGGCCTGACGACAGCGGGCCACCGCTGCGGCAACTTCGGGGCGGGGTGCATCCAAAATGCCCACCAGTCCTAACCAAATCAGGTTTTGCTCTTGGTCTTCGCGGAGACCGTCTGGCGGGAGATGCTCGAGATCTCGATAGGCAAAACCCAGTACCCGTAGCCCTTGGCTGGCAAGCTGGGCATTTTGACCCAGAATTTCCTGCACAACCGCCGCATTCATCTCCTTCAACTCATCCCCGACCTGTACCCAGCGGCAGCACTCCAGGGTCAGCTCAGGCGATCCCTTGGTAAAGAGAATATAGTCAACGGCTTCAGACGATTTTTGGGGTAAGTTTCCCGACGCATCACCCACCTCGCAGACCACGGTCATCCGTTTGCGTTCGGAGGAAAAGGGAAGCTCGGCCTGACGCGGCATTCTTTGGCTCCAGAGTTCCTGCCACAGGCCCGCCTTGGCCGCCAGCGGCAGCAGGGCCCCTTCGGTGGGATCACCCAAGATCGTCCAATCTCCCTGGTCAGTTTGCTGGAGGCTCGAATCGTTGCACAACATGCCGTTGAGGAGCAGCAGCTGAACTTCCAAGCTATCGATCGCCGCATCCACCGTGCCACCCTCCTCTGACCCAGACCTGAGCTGGTATGCCCCACTAGGTTGGTAGCCCTCCCCCTGGATTGCGAGGTCATGGTGCAAGGTCCGAATCACCTGCACGACCATTTTGTTTTGGGTCAGCGTGCCGGTTTTATCTGAGCAAATCTCCGTGACTGACCCCAAGGTTTCCACTGCTGGCAGTTTGCGAATCAGGGCCTGCCGTCGCACCATGCGCTGGGTTCCGATCGCCAACGTGACCGTAATCACCGCCGGTAAGCCCTCCGGCACCACCGCCACCGCCATACTCAAGGACACCTCTAGCAGCTCCTCAAACATGCGCGGGCCATTGAGCAGAACGCCCCCCCCCACAACGAGGGCCACAATCACCAAAGACCCGGAAACCAGCACATTGCCGAGCTGAGTCATGCGTTGTTGCAGCGGCGTCGGCTCCGACTCGACCCCCTGGAGCATCGCGGCAATCCGGCCCAGCTCGGTGCGCATCCCGGTTTGAGTGACGAGGACTTTGCCACGCCCCTGGACGACCTCGGTGCCTTGGTAAACCAGATTGAGGCGATCGCCCAAGGCAGCATCTTCCTCCAACACCAGCTCCGAGCGCTTCATCACCGCCTCGGCCTCGCCGGTCAGGGCCGATTCGCGAATTTGTAAATTAGCCGCCTCCACCAGCCGACCATCTGCCGCCACCTGCACCCCGGCCTCCAGGAGCATGACATCCCCCGGCACGAGCTTGACGCCATCAATTTCTTGGGTTTTGCCTTCTCGAATCACCCGCACCCGTGGCGAGGAGAGCTTTTTGAGCGCAGCGAGAGCCTGTTCGGCCCGGCTTTCTTGGAAGTAGCCCAAAATACCGTTGAGCACAACGATAGTGGTAATCGCCACCGCATCCTTGGGAAACTCCTGAGCTCGCAGCGACAGCACCGCCGAGACCACGGCAACGGCCATCAACATCACCAACATAATGTTGGTGAACTGATCAAACAAAATCGACCAGTTGCTGCGCCCTGCTTTTTCTTCCAGTTGGTTGGGACCGTAGCGGCGCTGACGTTCTTGCACGGCGACGGCCTCAAGCCCCCGATCCGATTGGCTATCGAGTTGGGCGATCGCATCCGGGGCCGCTATTGTGTGCCAGGCAGTCATATTGGTCTCGGTCGGCGAGTGCTCTGTCAAGTGTCTAGTGTCCTTAGGTCTGGTTTATAGGGTGGGTTGATCGAGCCGATCGGGCGTAGGTTTTCCCGGACTGAACACTCCGGTTAATCTGCCATCGATCCTAATCGATCTTAAATTGTGTCGAGCCCCATGGATAATGGTTAACGTGAAGGGGAATTTTACCTTTCTTTACACAGCCTGAATTTGGCGTTCGCTATGGCTCTTCTGCGTCAGTACGTTGCTCCGTTGATGATTCTTTTGATTTTTTTGGTCGCCCTTGCCGCCGTAAGCTTCCGCAGCTTCCTGCCCGAGGGAATGTCTGGGCCTGCCCCGGTTGATGACGTTTCTGTGCTGGTTTACCATGGCGATCGCTCGGCCTAAAGACCCGCCAGAGGGTTCACCCGAACACTCACCCGAGCATTCAACGCACACAGCCCCAGGATCCTGGCCCAAAGACTACCAGCTGCGCCAGGGGAGCGGCTTAGAGCGATCGCGACTGCTCCAGATGATGCGTCGTACCTACCGAGAACTTTACCCCGACCAAGACTTTGACCACCTCGCCCACACGGTAGAAGCTTACTTTTCGCGAGATACACCCCTGTGGTGGCTCGACGCACCGGAACAGTCTGCACCGGAACAGTCTGCACCGGCTTCTGTCGGCTGCCTCTGGATGGGAACGGCGGTAGACCAGGTGCGGGGCGATCGCCATGGCCATATTTTTTTGTTGTACATTGCCCCAGAACATCGACGCCAAGGCTTAGGGCGTCAGCTCATGCAAGTCGCTGAGGCTTGGGCGGTGGCGCGGGGCGATCGCAAGCTGAGCCTCCAGGTCTTTAGCCACAACACCGCTGCCCTGGCCCTCTACCAATCCCTTGGCTATCAACCCCAATCCGTCGCTCTGATTAAATCTCTGCCGTCCCAGCCACCCTAAGCCCGGATCTAGGATGGTAAATTTTCCATATGCATGACGAAAACGCCATCCTCAACCCGACAAACTCTGCTGACCCAGATGGGCCATTTGATGGGTCAGACGTTCTCGATCCCGTAGACGCCCTTGACAATCCCCTGGATGATATCGATCCACTGGAGCATATCCCAGAGGCCGAACCTCAGGCGGATCCGGAGGAGATGCTCAGTTGGCTGCAATCGAGCGATCGCCAGCAAAAAATGGCCGCCGCTCGAGCCTTTTGCCAGCTCGAAGACCCGCGTGCGACGCCGCTGCTGATCGAATACCTCAGTGATACTTGCCCGCTGATGCGAGTAAGCGCCGCCTATGGCCTTGGGCGCAACCCCAGCCCAGCGGCAGTGGAGCCGCTGATCCGCCAGCTCGAGGATTGGAATGGTTATGTGCGCAAGGGCGTCGTTTGGGCCTTGGGCAATTGTGGCGATCGCCGCTGTGTCCCCCCCCTCCTAGACGCCCTCAAACTGACATCGCCGCCGTGCGGCTCTGGGCTGCCAGCTCCCTGGGACAGATGTCCGCGATCGACTACGAAGCCATGATCAGCGCAATTCCGCCCCTGATCGGTGCCCTGCGTCAGGATGCGATCGCCGTCGTGCGAAGCAATTGCGCCTGGTCCTTGGGTCAGCTCTGCCAAGATCTCCCCTCCAACGTGGTCTATGCCACTGCCATCGACGCCCTGATCGAAACCCTGGTCGAAGATGAAGACATGAGTGTTCGAGAAGACGCCAAAGCCTCTTTACTTAGGGTCGGCGATCCCAGCGCCGTGCAGATGATTGAAGTCTTACAACAGGACGGTCTGCTCTGGTGAATCCTGCCCACAACTTGCTGCCAAACCGGCCAAACCCTGCTCCGGAATGCTGCGAAAAACAATCTGAGATCAGGCTCGAATGCTTGTTCGCAATTCTTAATCAATCCTCATAAAACCGTGCAAAGCCCAGGAGTTACTGCTACGATGCGTAGGCAAGAATGGGCAATATTCTCTCGGTCAGCTCTGTTGCATGCAACGTTGCTGCAGCGCCCCAGGCGCTTTATTCTCAAGCTTGCCTAAGATGCAGTTCCCAAGGCAATTTTCAAGCGTCGTCAGCACCTGAAACTTTCACCGGACTGAATTTATGAGCATGGAAACTTTGGAGTTTGTCATCTACCCCGACGGTCGCGTTGAGGAAAAGGTGACGGGCGTGACCGGTCGCAACTGCACCGAGGTCACGGCTGCGATCGAGGCCCAGCTGGTCGGGTGGTGGAAACCCAAACAACATCAGAGTTTTTTGCCAAGAATGGCCTCGCGATCGCCGAGTACTCCCAGACCCAAAACCATCAGATCCAGAACTACCAGACCCCAAGCGACTCAGCGTCCTAGGCCTGGGTTCAGTCTCAGCAACCCCAGTCGCAGAGTTCTCAATTTCTCTATCGAAATTCCAGGTCGGATTCCAGGTCGGATTCCAGTTTTTTATTTACCATTTTCCAGAAAAAGCCATGTCACATTTCAGCACGATCAAAACCCAGATCCGTAACCTAAAGTCTTTGCAGTCCGCCCTCTCTGAGCTGGGTATTGACTGGAAGGCAGGGCCCCATCCTGTGCGCGGCTACCAAGGCCAAACCCAGACGGCCCAAGTGGTGATCGAGCAAGAGAATGGCTATGACGTTGGGTTTAGCTGGAATGGACAGTCCTACGAGTTGGTTTCAGATTTGCAATACTGGCAGCAACCGCTCACCGTCAACCGTTTTCTCAGCCAAGTGACCCAGCGCTATGCACTGAACACGGTGCTTGAGGAAACCACCCAGCAAGGCTTTCAGGTCGCCGAGCAGCAAAAAAACCAAGATGGCTCCATCCGTCTCGTACTCCAGCGCTGGAACGGTTAGGCGGCAGAACCTTCAAAGGGACGGGACGCATCCCGCTTAGGAGTCCATAGCGATGACGGATCTGCCTTTTTCGACCCTCCAGGATTCGGGCTTGGGGCGATCGCAGCTCGAGCCCGAACTCGGGGGTGTTTTTCGGGGCGGCGACATCCGCACTGGCTTGGAACCAGAACTGGGAAGCGTCCTGCGTCAGCGTGGTGTCTATGTGGACGAAGTGATCTGCATTGGCTGCCGCAACTGCGCCCACGTGGCCAGCAACACATTTTTTATTGAGCCCGAGTACGGGCGCGCTCGGGCGATGCGCCAAGATGGCGACCCGGAAGACTTGATTCAGGAAGCGATCGACACCTGCCCCGTGGACTGCATTCAGTGGGTCGAATACAAAGAACTCAAAACCCTAGAGGAAGACCGCAAGGATCAAGTCATCCCCACCGCAGGCTTCCCAGTGGAGAAGGGCATGATTGCCTCTAGACGCCGCCAACGCGCCCGCAGATCGAAGGCGTAAGCGCGGTATCCGGCTCGGTGCCAACTGAACTCCCTAGCGGCGAGGGGTGACGTTCTCGACAGACACATTAACGCTGCCATCTGCACCTAGGGTCAAGACGAACGTCGCATCCTGAATTTCTGTGGAGCCTGGAATAAACGGCTCACCCACAGACGGAATTCCAGCTTTTTCGGCATACTGGGCTGCAGCCGGACTCAGCGGGTTCATCTTGTCGATCGAGCCCTCACCGCTGAGGATCAGCTGATATTGCAGCGATTGCTGGAGGTCAGCGGGTGGATTCCATTTCGACGTGAAATAGGTTTTGATGGCCGTCGATTCATTGGCCCCGGTGGGCTGCCGGAAAGGTGCGCTCGCCGCTGCCATTGGCCGAGGGGGCAGCGGTGGCTTCGGCGGAGCCGGAGCCGGGGCGGGTGCAGATTGGGCTGTCGCGGTTGCAATGGATTCTTCGGGGCCGCGGGCTGGTGGTTTACCACCAGCGGCTATAGTATCGCCTGCGGAATTATCGCCTGCGGAAGTCGAACTGTTGGGAGCAGAGGCGCGGGCCGCGTCGCCATTTTTGGCGAGCTCTGCCTCCGCATTCGCCAGTTCTGCTTTGGCATCTGCAAAGGCGTTGTCCCCCGGAGCGGATTGCTTGGCCGCTGGGGTCGCTGGGGGCTTGGCAGCGGGCTTGGGCGCGACTGAGGGCTTGGGCTCGGAGGATCGCACGGTGCTGCTGGGCAACGGAGTGAAGGAGAAATTTGGGGATGGGGCGCGGCTGCTGATACCCCCGGACGTAGAGGAGGAAGGCAAGTTCGCAGAGGCAATGCTGCCAGGATTGAGACCCGCGTTAGAACCAGCAGAGCCGAAACCGCCGGGATTCAGGCCGCCGGGATTCAGGCCATCGGCATTAAACGCGTCGGGATTGTTGGTGAGATCACCAGAGGGAGTCGTGGCGACTTGGCCAGACTCTAGACCGGGCAAACTGCTGGCATCGACGTTGCCCAATCCACCCGGCGTTTGCTTCAGAAACGGTGCGGAAAAATCTGTTGATTGGCTTGGGAACCCGTCGGCAGTTCTCCAGAAGGGTTAGTGCTCACCTGGGGCAGGCCTGCGGCGAAGTCTGCCGGTGCGCCGTTGGCTGCAGCCTCAACGTCGGCTTGGGCTGTGGTGGTTTCCACGGGTTGGGACATGAGCAGATAAATGCCGCCGCCCGCCGCTCCGAGGGCGATCGCCGCACTCGCCGCAATTCTGCCCCAGGCCGGGACGACAAAGTCTCGGGTTGCCACTGCCGGAGCGGCGGCGGTTTGCTGGGGCAGCGCCAGGGTTTCGGCCTGCCAGCGGTCTAGAACATCGAGCAAATCGGCCAGCTGAATCGTCGATAGCTTGAGGGTTCGCGTTTGGGTGGTGGGGGAGCTGTAGTGGAGTCGGTGGCATAAACTGCCATCCGCCTCGAGGGCAAAGGGGTTGGCGCTATCCGGCTCGGCGTCTAGGGGCGCGAGGGTACCCAGTTCGGTGTCGGGCTCCAGGAGGGCAAGGGGACGAGGCGATCGCGCCGAGACCGGTGGCGAGGTGAGGCTCGGCGTTTGCAACTTTGACTGGACATAGGACTCCGCTGCCTGGTAGAGCCGCTCGAGCAGTGGGCGATCGCCTTCTAGCCAGGAAATCGGTGCGGCCCCGGTCTCAAACCCCAGCAACGACAGCCGAAAATGCTCGTCCTTCACCACGGGCCGACGGGTCCAGCGCGATAGGGGCGACGATTCTCCGGTTAGCTCTAGGCTCCAGGAGTCAGAGGTATAGCGATTAAGCACGGAGTCAGACATGGCGAGCTGCGGGGAATGGGGTGAAAGGACGGGACGGGAAGTCAATCGACGGTTGATGATAGAAGACGATTGACGATTAGCCAGTGGGGTTAGAGCGATCGAGCAACGCCAGCCACAGCCGACGGCTGCCGCCAGAACCACTATAGAAAACCAAATCGATCAGTAGCTTGAGGGCGAGTTCGGTCAATTCGGCGATCGCCGCATCATCATCGACCATGCGCTCCTGGTAAAAATTACAGAAGCGATCGAGATAGTCGCCCAACACCGCCGCTGAGTGGGGTGGTTTGCGTTGGGCCGTGAGTCGCTCCAGGCGATCGACCGCCTCCCGAATCACCTGGCGATGGGTCTGGGCCAAGTGGCAACTCATGAGCACCAGTGACCTGGCCTCTTCCACGTCGAGCTTTTTGCGCCCGCCGGAGCTTTTGCGCAGAGGGCTCGACTGCCGCAGTCGCCAAAGGCTAACGCGATCGGTAATCACGGTGTCGAGGCCGAGGGTTTCCGCCGCTTCGAGCATGGCTTCGGAGCCTAGATCGGCGATCGCCTCCAGGGCCAGCAGCAGCAAGTCCAGATGGGCTTTGATGCTATCGAGTTGCTCCACGGTGGCAGGCAACGCGGGCAATTCTTGCAGGCTCGGCAGCAGTGTCAGTCGGGGGCGTGACATGCGTTATACGGGTTTATCTAAGTTAGCGGAGCTGGGTCAAAGCGTCGGTGGCGTTACCATTCTGGAAACACTGCCTGGGGAGGAACGCAGTTTGGCAAAGCACCTGACGATGCTTTAACGATGCTTTGCAGTCTACCCCTAGACGGAATCCTCTGAAGGAGAGTTTTCTTCTGGATCAGTTTTGGGTGGGAGGCGTTCTAGGGTTGACAGGTCTGGCATTGACAGGCTTGGGATCGAAAGCTGTGGCCTCGACAGCGTTTGCACCTCAAGCGTTTGCACCTCAAGGCTTTCCGTCATGGGGAACTGTCCAGCCACCTCCTTCATGCGAATGGCGAAGCCGGAGACATCTTCAGCGGGGGTGAACTGATCGATGGGGGGTTGGTGCATTTGGGGCGATCGCGCCCGAAAGGGCGTATCCGAGGGCAGCAAGGATCCAGTCCCCATCGAATTTTTCCCAGGGGCAAGCGGCACGGGCTGGCGATAGTGGGGGCGAGGTTCCGCCGCCAGGGCAGCGGCCTGGCCGGTCACCAACGCCTGCTGAATCGGCACCGCAATCAGCGCCTCAAACTCTCGATTGAAATGGCTGGTGGGTTTGCCGCGCCGCAGCCAAAGTGCCAAAATTTGTTCCACTGAGACGGCCCTGTAGCGGCCCTGATAAAGCGCCTCAATTACCGCCGCCCGCGTCCAAGCAGCAGGACACTGCTGGAGCCACTTACTCAGTAGCAACCGGGATGAAGCCGGTGCCAAATCATAGTAATGAATCAGCAGGGCCATGGCGGACGCGATCGTTGCTTCATCCCCAGAAAATAGAGCCTGTTGTCCCAAAGCCTGTTGTCCCAGAGCCTGTTGTCCCAAAGCTGACCCTCCCGAAACTGACATAGCTCACAACCCCCCGTTGTCACTGGTCTAGTATGGCTGAAGCATTGAAGAGACTCACGCGCTAAAACAGTGAACCTCAGAAATCTCAGGAATTCCAGAAATCTTAGGAGTTTGATCCTGAACTTCGTCCTTGGGCATCATCCAAGGGCAAACAACACGAGGGGAAACGGCCATCCAAGTATAATGTGCTGGGATTTTTAGCTCCCGACTTGGCCCAAACCAATTGGCCCAAACCAATTGGCCCAAACCAACTGGCCTAAACCAACTGGCCTAAACCAACTGGCCCTTTCCTACCCCCCATTCTCCCCCGCCACCATGACCCGCCAAACCAAGCTCGCTGTTGCTATTCTAGCTGCCGGAAAAGGGACCCGGATGAAGTCCAGTTTGCCAAAAGTGCTGCATGTGTTGGGGGGGCGATCGCTCCTGGGCTGGGTGCTCCACGGTCTGCGTGACTTGGCGGTCGATCGCACGTTGGTGATCGTGGGTTACCGGGCGGACGAGGTGAAAGCGGCCCTGGCCGGTGCGCCAGGGGTTGAATTTATCGCCCAAACCGAACAGCTCGGCACCGGCCACGCCGTGCAGCAGGTTCTGCCCCATTTAGAAGGCTTCGAGGGGGATTTGCTGGTGCTCAATGGGGATGTGCCCCTGCTCCGACCTGAAAGCTTACGCGCCATGATCACGGCTCATCGAAGTCAACACAATGCCGCCACCGTGCTCACCGCTCGTCTACCGAATCCGAAGGGCTATGGTCGGGTGTTTTGCGACGAGCACCATCGCTTGACCCAAATCATTGAAGATCGTGACTGCACACCTGAGCAAAGACAAAATGACCGAGTGAATGCGGGTATCTATTGTTTTCGCTGGCCGGATTTGGCCCAAGCCCTGCCCCGGCTGAGTACGAATAATGATCAGCAGGAATATTACCTAACGGAAGTCGTGGACTATCTCGACCCGGTGGTGGCCCTAGACGTGGCGGACTACCAGGAGACCCTGGGGATTAACGATCGCAAGCAGCTCGCCCAAGCCTACCAAATCTTACAAACGCGCCAAAAGGATGACTGGATGGCCCAGGGGGTGACGCTGATTGACCCAGACAGTATCACCATCGATGACACGGTCATGATTGGCCCCGATGTGGTGATCGAGCCCCAGACCCATTTGCGCGGAGCAACGACCATTGGCGCGGGCTGCCGGATTGGGCCGAGTACGATGATTGAGAATAGCCAGATTGGCGATCGCGTCCAAATTCCCTTTTCCGTCGTCACCGACAGTCGCATCGGCAACGACAGCCGCATTGGCCCCTACGCCCATCTACGAGGACAGGCCCAAGTGGGCGAGGGTTGCCGGGTGGGCAATTTTGTCGAGATTAAAAACGCGACCCTAGGCAACGGCACCAATGCAGCCCATTTGTCCTACCTCGGCGATGCCCAGCTGGGGGAGCGGGTGAATGTGGGGGCTGGGACGATTACGGCCAACTATGACGGATTTCAGAAACACAAAACGGTGATTGGCGATCGCACCAAAACCGGCTCCAACAGCGTCCTGGTGGCCCCCATTACCATCGGTCAAGACGTCACCATCGGCGCAGGCTCCACCCTGACAAAGGATGTGCCAGATAACGCCCTCGTCGTCGCCCGAGCCAAGCAAATCATCAAGCCGGATTGGCAGCCAAAGCCATCGCAATCGGCTGCGAGCTCGACTCCAACACCCGGTTGAGCTTGCCGCTCTGGAACCCTTCCAAATCCAGCGTGACAAACAAAAAGCCATGGCCCATCAGCGCTGCCACCAACTGCGGCAGGTCGGTCATCGTGACAAACGCCTGAATTTGCTCTGGCGGGAGTTCAATCCGGGCCGTATCCCCCGCCGATCGCACCCGCACCGTCGGCCAGCCAAGTTGGCGCAAATGCTGCTCGGCGCGGCCCACTCGCTGGAGTTTTTCCACCGTAATCAGCTCGCCGTAGGGAAACCGTGAGGATAGACAGGGCTGGGCCGGTTTATTCCACCAGGGCAAGCCCAGAGCTCGGGACAATTGCCGCACCTCTAGCTTACTGAGGCCAACTTCCGCTAATGGCGACCGAGCGCCTCGGGCTTGGGCCGCCTGAATGCCGGGGCGATAATCTTTGAGGTCGTCGGCATTAACCCCATCGAGCACGTAAGGATAGCCCCGTTCGAGGGCTAGGGGTTTGAGCGTGTCGTGGAGTTCGCTTTTGCAAAAGTAGCAGCGGTTGACCGGGTTGCTGGTGTAGTTGGGGTTGTCCATTTCGTGGGTATAGACCAGCTCGTGGCGGATACCCAGTTCGATCGCTTGGGCTTGGGCCGCTTCGAGGTCTTCGGGTAGCAGCGAGGGCGAGACGGCGGTGATGGCTAAGGCGCGATCGCCCAACACATCCCAGGCCAGCTTCGCCACCAGTGTGCTGTCAATGCCGCCCGAATAGGCCACCAGCGCACACTCCATTTGGGTGAAGAGAGCGGTGAGTTGCGATCGCTTCTCCTCCAGATCAGGCCCCAGTTCTAATGTCTGCATCTTTGCTTCTTGCACAACCGATACCGGTATTGATTTGTCTACTGATACCTGTGCTGATACCTGTGCTGATGCCTGTGCTGATTCCGCTGATTTCATAGTTGCCTCACCGTTGCTCCACGACTACTGCGCTTACGCTGATCTCGTTCGGCTTCCATCTTAGGAACGAGGACTTAATAAAACCACGATCTGCCCCAAGCCTGTGCAAAAGCGGATGCCAGAGTCAGCCTTGCCGAGTCCAGCTGAAAAACTCGAGATTCTGCAAAGTACGATCGCCCAACTCACAGACCAGGGTCACATATTTATGGGCATGGATTACTTTGCCAAACCCAACGATGAATTGACGATCGCCCAACAAGCTGGTCAGCTCCATCGCAATTTTCAGAGCTATACGACCCAACCAAAATCAGATCTACTGAGTTTTAGGATGACTTCCATCAGTATGTTGCAGGACGTTTATCTCGGCAATCATAAGTGCTTGAAGGATTTTTATCGTGCGATCGATGCACATACGCTACCGATTGAAAAAGGCGTGCGTTTGAGCAAAGACAACTTGATTCGGCGCACAGTAATTTGTGTCAATTTCAATTGTCAGTGCCAGACTTGGAGGCCAAGTATCACCTCGGGTTTGATTGCGATTTCAATGACTATTTTGCTCCAGCTTTGCCCCAACTCGATTCGCTGGAAGCTGATGGCTTGATCAAGCGCTGGAGGGGATTGAAGTAACTCCGATCGGACGGTTGTTAATTCGCAATATTGCGGCGGTTTTTGATACGTATGTGAGCGAGCGCTCCAGCGATCTAACAACCAAGACATTTTCTAAAGCCATTTGAGTATTGTCTAGCCCAAAATGCAGGAACTGGAAAAGGGAGCTGCGATCGCAGCTCCCCAGGGCAGACAAACACAAGTCGTCTCAACAACGGGTCTAGGCCATCAGCTTTTTGGCTTTGGCAACGACATTCTCCACCGTGAAGCCAAATTCCTTCATAATCGTGCCGCCCGGAGCCGACGCACCAAAACAATCGACACTGATCATATCGCCCTCGTCACCAATGTACTTGCCCCAGCCAAAGCTAGAGGCAGCCTCCACCACCAGACGCTTAACGCCCTTGGGCAAAATCGAACTGCGGTAGGCTTCGTCCTGTTCCTCAAACAACTCGCGGCAAGGCATCGACACCACACGAACTTTCTTATCGCCCAGTTCCTTTGCCGCATCCACACAAAGGCTGACCTCGCTGCCCGTCGCCAGCAAAATCAAATCGGGCGTGTCGCAGCCGCAGTCGATGGCAATATAGGCACCCTTGGCCACCGCCTCAATCGAAGAACCTGCCAGCTGGGGCAAATTCTGACGGCTCATCGCCATCACCGAGGACTCCTTGCGTCGCTCAATCGCCACCTTATAAGCACCCGAGGTTTCATTGCCATCCGCCGGACGGAAAACCAGCAAGCCCGGAATCGCCCGCAGGGACGGAATCGTTTCCACCGGCTGGTGGGTCGGGCCATCTTCGCCCAAGGCCACGGAGTCGTGGGTCAAAACGTGAATCACCTGGCATTGGGACAGTGCAGAGAGCCGGATCGCTGCCCGCATATAATCCGCAAATACCAAGAAGGTCGCATCGAACGGAATTAGGCCCGTGTTGTGCAAGGCAATGCCGTTACAGATCGCACCCATGGCATGTTCCCGGACGCCAAACCGCAGGTTTCGTCCGGCATAGGTGCCCTTCTGGAAATCTGTCGAGCACTTGAGGTACGTCAAATTAGAGTGGGTCAAGTCGGCAGAGCCACCGATGAGCTCGGGCACGGCTTCGGCGATCGCATTCAGCGTAATTTCCGACGTCTTGCGCGTCGCGACCGGCTTGTCTTCGGGGGTATAGGTCGGCAGACATTTCTCCCAGCCTTCAGGCAGACGATAATTAATTTGGCGATCGAACTCCACAGCCTCCGCCGGGTACTTGTCCTTGTAGATTTGCCAGATTTGTTCCCAGGTGGATTCAGCCTCGGCACCACGATCGATCGCCTTGCGCCAATGGGCCAGCGCATCCGCCGGAACCACAAAGGGCTCATGGCTCCAGCCCAGATTTTCGCGAGTAGCTGCAATCTCGGCAGCTCCCAAGGCCGCGCCGTGGATACCCGCCGTACCGCTTCGATTGGGTGAACCGTAGCCAATGGTGGTGCGAATTTTGATCAAAGTCGGTTTATCCGTGACCGATTTGGCTTCAGTAATCGCCTGGGCGATCGCCCCCAAATCCGTGTCCCCATTGGGCACTTCAATCACGTGCCAGCCATAGGCCCGGTAGCGCATCCCCACATCTTCGGTGAACGAAACCGTGGTGTCGCCATCAATCGAAATGTGATTGTCATCGTAGAGCGCAATCAACTTGCCCAAGCCCAAATGACCCGCCAGCGAGCAAGCCTCACCGGAAACGCCCTCCATGTTGCAGCCGTCACCCATGAGTGCGTAGGTGTAGTGATCAATCAGGGTACAGTCAGGCCGGTTAAACTTGGCAGCCAGGTGCGCCTCGGCCATGGCCAAACCAACCGCATTGCAAATGCCCTGGCCCAACGGCCCCGTGGTGACCTCAACACCCTTGGTTTCAAAATTTTCCGGGTGACCCGGTGTGCGCGAGCCCCACTGGCGAAACTGCTGGATATCTTCGATCGTGACGCTGTCATAGCCCGTCAGGTAAAGCAGGGCGTATTGCAGCATGGAGCCATGGCCCGCCGACAGAACGAAGCGATCGCGATTCACCCAATCAGGGTTCTTGGGATTAAAGCGCAGGAACTGATCCCAGAGGACAAAGCACATCGGAGCCGCACCCATGGGCAGACCGGGGTGGCCAGAGTTGGCTTTTTCGACAGCATCGATCGCCAAAAAGCGAACCGAATTGATACAAAGCTCTTCGAGGGATTGGCTTGCAACAACCATGAATATCTACCTAACGTGCGTGGATGGGAGAAGGCGGAAGGGAGCAGAGGCGGGATGGACGAAGCCGGGATGGACAATTGCGATCGATCATCCCACTGACCCGACGGATGAACAAGTGACCCGGCTGACGAACCCGCAACAAGCTAACGGTACTTTCGGAAAACCAGCGTGACATTGTGACCACCGAAACCAAAGGAATTGGAGAGGGCCACTTCCACCGTGCGCTCCCGCGCCTGGTTGGGCGTATAGTCCAAATCACAAGCAGGGTCTTGATCCACAAGGTTGATCGTCGGCGGAATCAGATCTTGATGCACTGCCATCACCGTCGCTACGGCTTCAACCCCGCCAGACCCCCCAAGCAAATGTCCGGTCATCGACTTGGTCGAGCTAATCGCCACCCCCCTAGCACTCTCACCCAGAGCTTTTTTGATCGCCGCCGTCTCCGTGGAATCATTCGCAGGTGTACTAGTGCCGTGGGCGTTGATATAGCTAATCTGATCCGGCCTAACCCCAGCATCTCTCATGGCTAGCTCGATTGCCCGAGCCGCCCCCAAGCCTCCCGGCACCGGCAGCGTCATATGGTAGGCATCGCAGGTCATCCCGTAGCCCACCATCTCGGCATAAATCGTCGCGCCGCGAGCCTGGGCAGACCCCAGCTCTTCCAAAATCAAAATACCGGCCCCTTCGCCCATGACAAAACCATCGCGCCCCGTATCAAAGGGACGGCAGGCATGCTCTGGGTCATCATTGCGAGACGACAGCGCCCGACAGGCCGCAAACCCAGCAATAGACAACGGCGTCACCGCAGCCTCCAGACCCCCCAGCCACCATGGCATCAGCATAGCCATCTTTCACCAGCCGAAAAGCATCACCCACCG
>JAAUOP010000105.1 GCA_012034805.1 Synechococcales cyanobacterium CRU_2_2
CACGCCCTGCCCCCCTAGCACCCCAATCCGCAGTTCCTGGCGATCGAGTTCGGACTTCAGCTTGGCCAACGTCGCGTGCAACGGGGGAAACGAGTCTGGCGGAATAAATTTGAGATCTTCCGGTCGCAGTTCTGCGCCCAGTTGGTCAAGGGTAAGCTGGGCCTGGGCGATCGCGCCTTCGACTTGGGCACGATCGATCGTCGGCGGATTGAGCGACAGGGGTTCAGTCTGCGAAGAACGTGCGCGTAGCCACCAAACCCCAGCCCCCAGGGCCAGCGCCGCCGTCAGGCCAAAGCCATCGGCCTGGGCCGAAGCGCTGCTAAAACTCTCCAGCAGCCACAGCCCGGTCGCCAAACCCACACCACCAACCAAAATGGGTCGCTTCATCCCAGTTCCCGCCGTATTTAACTCGCCATTCAACTCGCCCAATTCTATCCGTACAACCTCTGTTTTCAGTATCGCACTTCCACGCCTCCTTCTGGAGGATTCCCCCACCCCACCACGTCACCAGTCACGTCACCAGTCACGTCACCAGTCACGTTACAAGTCATGACATCTGCCCGAGTTGCGCCAGGGGATCGGAGAGCATCGAGTCAGGTTGGCCAGTCAGGTTAGCCAGTCAGGTTAGCCAGATTGAAAGCCAAGCAAGATTGTTTTTTGGGAAAGTATTCGCCATGGCTCAGCTCACGCTTAATTTAGAAACGGGCTCGGTCTCCGTCGAACTGCCCACCGCAGCAGTACAGGAGCTCAAAGCCACCCTAGACGAAATGATGGTGCGCCTCAAGGCAGTGGCCGGGGCGGGCAAGGCACGATCGCCCCAAAAACCCGTCGAATACCGCTACAAAACCGAGATTTTCCTCGAACTCTTTTGCAATCCCAACATTTGGCCCACCCCATTTGCCGCCAAGGTCTTGATCACCCTGCGCGACAGCCACCTGCGCCTGAGCACCGAAGCGAGCCTGAGTCAGGCGATCGCCGATGTGAATTTGTTTCTGGAGCAAGCCTAGTAGACCAGGGCCCCAGACGGGAAAGTCGTAGTTTCCGTAAATCCATCCCTAGGGCGTTGGGGATGCCGGTACGATAAGATCAACTCGTATCGTCGTTGCAGTACAAGACAGCTATGAACCCTGAAACGATTACCGAAACACTCCAGAAGGGGTTCCACACGACCCTAGGGGCCGCCGCATCGCTCGCCGAAAGCGTTCAAGACTCCCGCAAATGGGACGAGAATCTGCGCAAACTGACGACAGACTTTGATCAGCTACAACTGGAATGGCAGGCCAAGGGTGCCACCACCGAGCAGGAAGCCCGCAGTTTTGTCGATGCATTCTTGGCCCAGCAAGGCATTTCCTCTGGACAGAGCAATGGTTACAAAACCGTCGATACAACGGCCACGGAAACCCCACCTAGCATGGCTTCAGATCTCAAGGAACTAACCGCCCAGGTGGCCGAGCTCCGGGCCGAGCTTGAGCGTCTCCAAACGGAAAAGACCCCGTAGCTCCAGTCGTAAAACAAAGACCACTCCCATTACAATCACGAGGAAAACGCGGTGCTGTTAAAAGGATTTGAGGTAGAGGCCTATACCGGAACCCCCGATGGCGACATTGTTGGCCTATCCGATCGCATCACCGCCAACCTCGACAATTTTGTGCGCGAACCCGACAGCCGCAATGTTGAATACATCACTCCACCGCGCGAGTCCTACGAGCGCCTACTCTGCGACCTAGTAACCCCACGCCTGCAGCTGCGCCGCTACCTCAAAACCCTAGGCAACTACACAATCATTCCGGGCAGCACGCTGTCCCTGGGTGACAGCAAGACCTTTTACCGCTCCGACCCAACCCACCCCTACCACGACTACATCGAGCACACCTACGGCACCCGCGTCGTCACGGCCAGCATTCACATTAATGTTGGTATTTCAGACCCAGAGGACTTAATCCGGGCCTGTCGCCTGCTACGCGTGGAAGCACCGCTTTATCTGGCGCTGAGTGCATCGTCGCCGTTTCTCGACGGTCAGCCCACCGGCTACCATTCCACCCGCTGGGGCACGTTCCCCCAAACACCGGAGCAGGTGCCGCTATTTACCAGCCACATCGACCACATTCGTTGGGTGGAGCGTCAGCTGGCACTGGGTACGATGCAGAATGTGCGGCATTTGTGGACCTCGGTGCGGCCCAATGGCGATCGCCGCCCCTACGACCTCAACCGCCTAGAACTGCGCATCTGCGACCTCGTCACCGACTCTGTTTCTCTTTTGGCGATCACGGCGCTACTGGAGGCCCGTCTCCATCAACTGTTGGCCAACCCCGAACTCGATCCGCTCCAGCAAAGCGAGTTACCTGGCTCTAGCCGAGCGGACGACCTGCTGGAAATGACTAGCGCCAACGAAATGGCGGTTGCCAAGTACAGCCTCGATGCGACCCTGCGCCACTGGCGAGATGGACGGGAGATCTTGGCGAAGGACTGGATTCAGGAAATTTATGGCGAGGTGATGCCGATCGCCAAACAAAACGGCTTCCGCTGCTTCCTGTCGCCGCTACAAGAGCTTCTGGCCAAGGGCAACACCGCCCAGCAATGGCTGCGGCTCTACGACAAAGGCTTGACCCCCCGACAAATTTTGCAAGGGGCAATCATCGACATTGTCCAGCAGGAGCAGGAGCTTTCGGGGCAACTTTGTGAGGCGGGTGCGATCGCCTAGAAACGCGGATTAAATTATACTCAATGGTAGGGGTGCGCATTCCGCGACCGATGCCGGAGCTGTAACGCACCTCAATCGGCCTGAGGGTCGGGGATACCGACCCCTACGAAAGCCACATTCAAACTGACAGATTCAAACCGACAGATTCAAACTGACAAATTCAAACTGACAAATTCAAACTGACAGATTCAAACTGGCAGATTCAAATACATCGCATTGCTCGGCTGAAATCCCAGTCGCTCATAAACGCTTTTTCCGGAAGGAGAAGCATTGAGAACTGCCCGAGTACAGCCAATTCTCTGGAGGTGATCGAGTACCCGCTGGGTCAGCTGTTTGCCAAGGCCTCGCTGGCGGTACTCGGGCTCGACATACACCCCCCAGATGTAACCATCGGCCCGAAAGGCCGGGGTAAAGGCGATGGGGTAGCAACCGGCGAACCTTTGGCCCCCAGCAGAACCGACCACCTGGCCCGCTACTTCGGCAACGAAAGCTTGATAGCCCAGCTCCCGTCGTGCTTGGGTGATAAACGACAGGGTAATGACCTGCCAATCTGGGCAGATCATCTCCGGTGAAAGGCCATTATCTAACCAAAGCTGATAGAAATGCTGGGCAATGAGAGTGTCTTCTGTGACTGTTGCCGCGCGGATTGTTGGCGTCATGATGAAGCTTCAAGACTTTGATGAGGCTAGCAGTTTTTGGCCAAGAGTTTTTGCACAGAATTCGGGATGGCGACTTCTGGCCCTAGGCGTGGGTCTGCGATCGCCGCTCCCACCATCTGTTGCAACGGCAAGACCCCAGCCCAGATGGGCAAGGCATAGTCGGCTTCGTCATCAAGCGGCGGGCCCGTGCGAATTTTGGCTGATGCTTCTTCGAGAGGGAGGGCCAGCACTGTCGTGGCCGCGATTTCCTGGGGGGTGACCGGTCGCACTTCTGACCAGCGATCGCCAATCACATGATTGGTAAAAGCCTGAAGGGCAGCTTGCTTTTGCGCGGCATCACGGACGCATTCGGCCTGCCCAAATATCACCACCGATCGATAGTTCATTGAATGATGAAAGGCAGAACGCGCCAGCACCAAACCATCCAAAAGCGTTACCGTCACACAAACCTCGAGGCCCGTCTGTAACGACTTGAGCATCCGACTGGCTGGGGAGCCGTGAATGTAGAGGCGATCGCCACGCGCCCATAGGCCGTAGGAATCACAAAGGGTTGGCCCTCAACCACAAACCCCACATGGCAAATCAGCCCTGCATCAAGAATGCTGTGGAGGGTGGCGCGATCGTAGCTGCCTCGCTTGGGGAGACGTTTAATGTGGGTGCGAGCGGTCGGCATGGTGTATCACTTGCAGAGGTTTGGGAGGGTTACGATTTACCCTGCGATTTCAACGTTAAGCGACACATTGGTCAGTCACAAGTGCCAATTTTGTATTTTAAGACCAAGCCACTTTTATGGATGATTGAAACCACCGCGCTCTTTCCTTGCCATCACCATGGATCTTGCATTCTCTTTTCGCTCGGACACCCCCTTGCCCCTACACCGGCAGTTGTATGAACAAATTCGTGCCGCCATTTTGGCTGGACACCTGCGCCCCCAGCAGCGCCTGCCCTCTAGCCGAGCCTTGGCTCAATCCCTTCGGATCTCCCGCTCTACTGTTAGCCTCAGCTACGACCAGCTGCTGAGTGAAGGCTATTTGCAAACCGCTGTGGGTTCCGGCACCTTCGTCTGCGCCCAACTCCCCGATCTGCAATTGCAGGCGATCGCCATACCCCAAACCTCAGCCCGATCCATGACCCTAGGCAGCCAGATTGAACCGACCCTTGAACCGACCCTTGAACCGACAACGGTTTCTCTATCAGACTACGGTCAGCGCCTAGCCGCCCAGCCACCTTGGCAACCCGAACCCTCGGCAGAGATCCACTTCCGCTACGGACGTTCTGACATGGAACGCTTCCCACTGGCGCTGTGGCGCAAGCTGCTGACTCGGCAGATGCAGGCCAATCTCGACTGGATGGACTATACCGATGACACCCTAGGATATCTGCCTCTGCGGGAGGCGATCGCCCAATACCTATGCCGCGCTCGCGCCCTCTCCTGCACTCCCGATCAAGTCCTGATCACCCACGGCACCCAACAAGCCATTCAATTGATTACTCAACTGTTCCTCAACCCTGGGGACACGATTGCGATGGAAAATCCAGGTTATGCCAGCTCCCGGAAAATTTTCCAGTCGAGAGGAGTGAACGTGTTCCCCATTCCGGTGGATTTCGATGGCATTCAAGTTGAGATGCTGACACACCCAACACTCTCATCCATTCGCCTGGTTTGCGTCACCCCCTCACATCAGTTCCCCACCGGAGCCCTGCTATCGCTGCCACGCCGTCTCCAGCTCTTGGCTTGGGCTAGACACCAAGGGGCACTGATTGTTGAAGATGACTACGATAGTGAATATCGCTACAGCAGCCGCCCCATTCCGGCACTTCAGGGATTAGAACCCCAAAGCCCTGTGATCTACACCGGCACCTTTGCCAAAATGCTATTTCCAGGTCTGCGCATCGGTTATGTGGTGTTGCCCAAGATTCAGGTGGCAACGGGGCAGGGCCATCCCCTGAATCAAACCCTAATTGAGATTTTTGGGCAGGCTCGCTGGTCGAGCGATCGCCACAGCTCTCGCCTCGACCAAGCCGTCCTTGCAGACTTTATCCGCGAAGGTCACCTCGATCGCCACATTCGTCGCATGCGCCTTTGTTATGCCGGACGCCAGCGAGCATTGCTCACAGCATTGCAAGAGCATCTGGGCGATCGCGTCCGCATCTTCGGTGAGGCAGCCGGTCTACACATCATGATTCAGTTGTTTTTTCAACTCGATGCTGACAACATTCTAGCCTGTGCTCGGGCCGCAGGTATCGGCCTGGTCGATGCTCGCCCCCATTATCAAACCGACCTGCCAGAGGCACCGGCGTTTATCTTGGGTTATGCAGAATTGGAGGAGGGGGAGATTATCCAGGGCATTCAACGTTTGGCGATCGCCCTCCGCAACCGCGAATCGACCACTAACCGATCGCTAACCGATCGCTGACCGACCGCTGGCCTGCGCCTCTAGGCGCTTTTTCGGGAATCCTACCAATAGAGGGGTAATCCGTGGGGGGATCTGTCCAACCACAACATCTACAACGTGAGCGCTTGAGCCCAAGGCACAACTCAACCATGATTGTTTTTGCTCGGTTAACCCTTTCGACCCACTGGCCTCGGCAAATCGTGGCGTTTGTCCTGGGCCGGAATCTCCCACGAGACCTCTTGATCCGAACCGCCGCGATCGGCTGGTGGTCGGGGACTGCGGCGATCGCCCAGGTTATCCCTGACGGAACGCTGGGCTCTAGGGTCACCGGCACCTGCTTGCTGAGCCATTGCACCATCAGCGGTGGCACTCGTGAAGGCGATAATCTGTTTCACAGTTTTTTATCGTTTAATGTTTTGGGAGGACGAGAGGCGACCTTTGCCCATGATCCTGATGTCAGCCGTATTTTTGGTCGGCTGAATACACTGCTGAATACGGCAGCATTCATCGACGGCAAGCTCAAAACCAATGGGGCCAGCCTGTTTTTGCTCAGTCCAGGAGGCATTATTTTTGGGCCTCAGTCTCAGCTCGATGTGGGTGCAACCTTTGTGGGGACTTCAGCCAATCAAGTGACCAAGACGGGTTTCGGTCAATTTGGTTTCAATTTGTTGAACCAGCCTGATCTCAACGTGCTGTTTAGCGGCGCTCCAGATACCTTTCACTTTGGAAATTCACCAGGGACAATCAGACTGAGTGGGAATGCATCCAGTCCGGTCTTTAATCCCAACCTGGGGGGGACGATCGCCCTCATGGGCGGCCCCGTGGCGATCGAAGATCGCACAATTCTCCTCCCCCAGCAACACCTCTTTCTTGGAGGATTAGGCGGAAATGATGGCCAAGCACAGATGTCAGGCAATCAAATTTCGCTCGAATACAGTTCTTCTAATACATTGGAGAATGTCAGCATTTCGGGTTCATCTTTAGTGGCCAATGGTGCAAGCCTAAGCGGTGGGGTCAAGATTGAGACGCGCGACTTTTCCCTGATCAATAGCAGCATTTCTAGCCGCACCAACACAGCTGAAAATGGCGTCCAAGTCATCAGTTCAACAAAACTGACGCTTACCAACAGCACCATTTCTACGGAGAGCTTGGGCCTGGGTGGCAATATTAATCTAACAGCGGATCAGGGCATCGAATTAAAGGAAGCCAGTCAAATTCTAACGCGAGCGGCAGCGGGCAGCAGCTTTGCCGGTAACATCGAGATCAACGCTGAAAATTTGAACTTGAACAGCCTGAGCAGCGTTACCACCGACACTCCAGCCTTTGGCGGTAATCTTGCCATCCAGCTAGAGACGCGACTGGAGCTCGACCAAAGTACTTGGATTCAAACTCGCGCTGGCCAGCCGGAGGGGGGTTATCTTTCGATTGTGGCTCAGGAGCTCAAGACAGATGCTCGAGATGACGCCGATATTATCGCGATTGGCCCTCGCAACAATCTGTTGCTAAGCTATGACGAACTCAGCGGCTTTATCCCAAGTAGTCCACCCCAGCGCGGCAACCGCCTCAGCGAAATCGGCCATACCTTTACCCCTGCTACAACCCTCTCCCCGGAGACCACTCCACCCGCCCCTTCTGCCCAACCGACAGATCCGGGAGCGTTTGGGCCAGGTTCAGTGGCCTCGTTCACAGATGGGCTTTCTAGCCTTCAGAACGCCATCCAAAACAACTTTCAAAACAACTTTCAAAACAACTTTCAAAACAACTTTCAAAACAATCTTCAGAATGCCATTCAAAACAACCTTCAAAACAACCTTCAAAACAATCTTCAAAACAATCTTCAAAGCAACTACAGTACGCCTGTTTTTAGCGATATTCAAGACCCCCAAGCTCGTGCGATCGCCAATACCCAAGGTGATCCTCGGTCTGTTCAAGCTCGTGCTCGTCAAGCGATTGAAGTCAGAGAGCATTGTCGATCGGATACCTCCCAAGGACGTCTTCGCTTGCGGCTAAGTGGTCGGGGTGGCTTGCCGCCCGTAGCGGGACTGTTGCAAGCACAAACCCCACTAGTCGATTTGGGGATGCCACCCCAGGAAGCAGTTCTGGAATCCCGTGGGGCATCTGAGCCGGTTGAGAATTTGGCCGATAACCCTCCACGGCAAGCGGCTCACCCGAGCTCCGAAGCCTCCCACTGGCAGAAACTGCGGGACGGGCGGATACGCTTGCTGGGAGCAGAATCCGTGGTGATGCACTGGCAACGTTGCCAAGGGTGATCTGTTTTTTTGATTCAGTAGAAACTCCAGAGCCAGTTTCAGCACAAGCTTCAGTACAGTCCCCAGTACAAGTTTTACACCATGAACCGTAAGCGTTTGTTTTCTCGATTGAGCTGGGTTTGTAGCGATCGCCACCGACGGCTCGCAGCGCTCAGCCTGAGCTTGAGTCTCATTTTTGCCAGCGTTCCCATCGGGGCAAACGGGTCAATGCTACCCCAAAATTCGCTGCACATCGAACGCAGACAAACCCATGCCTTTGAGACCAGCCGAGCGCAAGCAATTCAGCACGACCAGGCAGGCCGTCAATCCTTCGATTCAGGTGATTTTGCCACTGCAGCTCAACGCTGGCGACAAGCGGCCCAAGCCTACGAACATCAACAAGACTGGGCCGCCCAAGCTCAAACCCTCAGCAACCTGGCCCTAGCCTATCAGCGATCGCACCAACCCTCTCCAGCCGCAAGGGCGATCGCCCAAAGCCTTGCCCTGCTTGGCCGGCTAGAGCAACGCCCGGAGCAGACGATCGCCGCCACAACCCACCTCCGCGCCCGCATTCTCACGACCCAAGGTAGTCTCCAATTGGGTCAAGACCCAGCCGCAGCGCTCAAAACTTGGATCGCGGCAGAAACTGCCTACAAAAGCTCCGCCGACGATTCAGGGCAATTGCTCAGCCAACTCAATCAAGCCCAAGCTCTACAGCAACTCGGTTTTTATCCACGTGCGCTCAAACAATTGACCGGTACGGTTGATCAATTACGTCAGAAATTTGAGCAGCAATCAAGTCAGCAATCAAATCAGCAATCAAATCAGCAATCAAATCGGCAATCACCGAACAACTCAAACCTCAGATCTCTCGAGAGTCAAGCGCTTCAACGTCTCGCGGTGTTGCATCGATTAGCGGGTAGCCTCAATCAATCCGCAGATCTACTCAATCAAAGCCTAGAACTGGCCCAGCAAGAACTGGCTCAGCACCAGCAAAGCGTCGCCACAGCAACTGTGAGCGAAATCCTGCTCGAACAGGGAAAAACAGCCCAGGCCCAGGGCAAATTGAGTCAGGCGATCGCCCATTACGATCGCGCCCAAGCCGAACTCGATCGCGCCGCGCCGCGCAAATCCACCCAAGGCTTCCGCATTCAACAGGCCAAACTCAAAACGCTCATGCTGCAACAAGACTGGCCCGCCGTGGCCCAGCAGTGGCCCCATACCCTGGCCCAGCGACCTAGCCCCGTTGAGGCCGAAGCGGATCTGGATTTAGCGGCCCTGCTGCTGCACCTGGGAAACGAAACCGAAAATTCGCAAACCCAAAATTCCCAGCGCTGGAGCGCGATCGCGCAATTGCTTAAACCGGCCCTCAGCCAAGCTCGAACCGAGAACCATTTACGATCGGAGGCGATCGCTCTCGGTCTCCTTGGTGAGTGGTCAGAGCAACAGGCCCAGTGGGACGAGGCCCAGCGTCTAACCCAATCCGCTTTGATGCGATCGCAACAAATAGGCGCAATAGAACTCAGCTATCGCTGGCAATGGCAATTGGGTCGCATCCTCAAGCAGCGTGGACGCAAGGAGGAGGCGATCGCGGCCTATGCCAGCGCTGTCAACCAACTCGACGCCTTGAAAGATGACTGGGTGCGACTCAATCCAGATGTCCAACTCTCCTTTCGTGCGGAGATCGACCCCGTTTACCGCGATTACCTTGATCTGTTGCTCAGCTCGGACAGTCAGCAGACCACCCTCGCGCAAGTTCGTCGCCTCGGCCAGGCACAATTCGCCCTCGATCAACTGCATAGCTTAGAACTCGGCAGCTTCTTGGGCGTTCCCTGCGATCTCGGCAGCCTCAGCAGTTCCGAGTCGTCCGACCTGGTTCAGATTCGCCAAGTTGACCCCAAGGCTGCGATCCTCATGCCCATTATGCTAGCCGATCGCCTAGAGCTGTTGATACAACTTCCAGATGGCCACCTTGAGCACTACGCCAGCGCCGTAGAACAACGCACCCTCGAAAAACTGCTGCAAGAGTTTCGCTACTACCTGGTGGTTCGCAGTCGCGATAACTACCTACCCACCGCCCAAAAACTCTACGATTTGCTCATCCGTCCCCTCGAAGCGACTATGGCAGAACACCAGATCCAAACCCTGGTCTTCTTACTGGACAGCAGCCTCAATGCCATTCCCATGGCGGCGCTTCACGATGGCCAACACTATCTGATTGAAACCTATCAAGTAGCGATCGCCCCGACCCTCGCGCTCAAAGATCCCAAACCCATGTCTCCTCCCACCTTGCAAGCCCTCGCCGTGGGACTCAGCGAGGCCAGGGAAGGGTTTGCAGCATTGCCCCACGTGGCAACGGAGGTGGCTGCGATCGCCCGCCATGTGCCCCAAAGCCAGGTTCTCATGAACCAGGAGTTTACAGAGGTGGGCTTGCGCGATCGCATCACCGCAAACCAGTTTCCCATCGTCCACATTGCCACCCACGGTCAGTTTAGCTCTGACCCTGCCGATACGTTTTTGCTGGCCTGGGATAGCCCGATACCTGTGCGCAGCCTCGACCGAATGTTCCAGGGCCGAGCGGGTCAAGCGATCGAACTGCTGGTGTTGAGTGCCTGCCAAACAGCAGTAGGCGATCGGCGCGCAACTTTGGGCATTGCAGGTATGGCAATCCAAGCCGGGGCTCGCAGTACCCTGGCGACACTCTGGGCTGTTGACGACCAAGCCACCGCTCAACTGATGGATGGATTCTATACCGCGCTCCCCCAGATGTCCCGCGCCAAGGCCCTGCGCCAGGCCCAACTCGCGCTCCTCCAGGATCCGCAATATGCCCACCCGATTTATTGGGCTCCCTATGTTTTGCTGGGCAACTGGCTCTAGGGCGATCGCAGACCATCTTCAGCTCAAACCCATCTTCAGCTCAAACCCATCTTCAGCTCAAACCCATCTTCAGCTCAAACCCATCTTCAGCTCAAACCCATCTTCAGCTCAAACCCATCAGATAGATCAAACTCACTAGACAGGCCAAACTCACTAGACAGGCCAAACTCACTAGACAGGTCAAACTCACTAGACAGGTCAAACTCACTAGACAATGTCAGAAAAAATACTTTGGGCTACCATAAAATACGTAAGATCACTCTAAGCGGCTTCACCCATGAAAGATCGTGACTATACGCTGATCCTCGACAAAAGCGGCAGCATGTCCGTGACCGATACAGGGGCTAGCATGACCCGCTGGGAACTCGCGGAGGAATCGACGCTGGCCCTGGCCCGGAAATGCGAGAAATTTGACCCAGACGGCATCACGGTCTACCTGTTTTCCAGCCGGTTCAAGCGCTATGACGATGTGACATCGGCCAAGGTAGAAGTAATTTTCTAGAAATGACCCCGTCGGCACCACGGATCTCGCGTCTGTGTTGGTCGATGCCACTAACAGCTATTTTCAACGTAAGGCCGCTGGGCAAACCAAACCCAACGGTGAGACGATTTTGGTGGTGACCGATGGTGAACCCGACGATCGCCGCTCAGTCATGGAGGCGATCATCAATGCGACCCGGAAAATGGAACGCGATGAGGAATTGGGTATCTCGTTTATCCAGGTGGGCAAGGATTCCGGGGCCAAAAGTTTTCTCAAGGCCCTAGATGATCAACTCGAAGGCGTGGGGGCCAAGTTTGACATCTGTGATACGGTCACGATGGATGAGATGGCCGACATGAGTTTGGCTGAGGTGTTGATGGGTGCGATCGGGGATTAGCATGGAATCTGTTAACCGTCTCTTGGCCGATTTGAAGGCTCAGTATGAAGCGGCAGAGGAGACCTCGGGTCTCCTCCCCAATGCCGAGGCAGTACAGTTGCCAGAGCCGGTTTCAGAACCGGTTTCAGAACCGGTGTCAGAACTGGTGTCAGAGCCGACACCAGATTCAGGATCAAGCCCTGGGCTATCACTCAATCAATTGCTAACACAACTGGGAGAGCCTCAAAAACGCGCGATCCGCGATCGGCTCTCCCAGCGGCAGTCGCGATTCGCTTCGCCCATGGCTCCGGAGTCGGCCCAAGCCCCACCGAGTGCAGCTCTCCCAAAAACCGCTCAGCGGCCTGCCCAGACCCTTGCCCAGAAGAGCGCCCAATCGGCTAAAGCCATTCAGCCCTTCTCACCAGACCCCCAATTTCACCCATCAAAGCTGCTGGATCTGGTGCAGACACAATATGCACAGATCGATCAAGCCACGGCAGCACAACAGCAACAAGCTCTGACAATGCAACACCAACAAGCCGAGGCCCAAAAACAAGAACAACGGAAAGCTCTAGAAAAAGCAGCTCAGGACTGGCTCAAGCAGATCAGTGTGGGCTCGGAGGAAGGGCTCTGGTTTGAAGAGTTTGCCTACAACTATGCTTCTCGATTGGAGGCAGCGATCGAGTATCTTCAGGCCCTCAGTCCAGGCACTGGGCAACTAGGGTAAGGGCACGGCCACGGCCTTCAAAATCGCCATCGGGCCAACGGCTTTAAGCGTTTCAAGCTGCTCGCGATCTTTGACAAACAAGGAGCCCGCAAAGCCCAAGGCGTTGATCGAAATCCCCTGGCTACGCTCTGCGAGACGAGGCACGAGCAAAAGCCAGTGGCGCGTTGCCAATAGGTTATAGGCAGCCGGTTTGAGAGGGGTATTTTCGAGGTTTTTTTCGGGGGTGTTCTCGGGGGTGTTTTCGGGGGTGTTCTCGGGTTTGAGTGCGAGCGATCGCAATAGCTGCCCATACAACTCAAGTGTTTTTACCCCGGCCTCGGTGGGATGGTTTGCCCAGGTGGGATCGAGGGGAAGCCAGCCATGGACGAAGGGTAACGCTGGCCCGACATCAACTGGGGCGGCGGGTTGTTCTGCCAAGGGCCAGGGAATGCACTGCAAATGTTTGTGCTTTTGGCTTGCACCTGCGATCGGCCCGCCGTTATAAAACACCAAGCCATCCACCTCTCGCAGCGTTAGCCACATGGCTTCAAAGTCTTGAGCCGTCAACCCAGTTTCTTGGTCTTCAAAGGTGCGGGTCACCATCAGGAGGTGATGATCCACAACGTTGAATTTATTTAAGATGCAGACGTGGGTGGGCGATAGGTTTGCGACGAAGAGGTCTTTGTCGTAGGGCAAAAAGGGATTGAAGTCTTTTCCTAAGGTCGCGGTTCGGGCAGCAGCGGCCTGCTGCTTGCGAGCAACATTGGCTGCAATGCGAACCACGAAGTTCATGCCTTGGTCTTGGATGATTTCGCTGTCTGTGGCGATGGGTTGGAGGGCACCGCAGGCTAGGCCATGGCGGGTGGCGGCCAGGGTGAGGGGCCAGAGGGTGTTGGGGGGGAGCATGTGGGGCGGGCGTGGGCAGCCGGTGTCTGGGGGGGTCTTTGGAGTTTATTCTAGAAGGGGCCAATGTTTGCTGATCTGCGTCTAAGTCTGTCTCATTGTGATGGACCTCTTGCATGAAGAGAAACAGCCCCTCATCCCCCAGCCCCTTACTCCCAAAATGGGAGAAGGGGAGCAACTTCAAAGTCCCTCTCCCCCGGTGGGAGAGGGATTTAGGGTGAGGGTTTTGTTTTGGGCAAGAGGCCTAATGTAGGTAGACGTTAGCTCATTTTCGACCGGGGATAGCCAGAGTTTAGCGTAGATCGATTGGGACTTGAAGGTAGAAATCGTCGGGAAGCAGCAAGCCAGATGATCCTTCGAAGCTTGGCAGAGCCAATCGCGCCAGCAGCAACTCCTAGCGATCGCCTACAATAAACCCACCCACCCACGCCGCAAGTCCTCCCATGGTGACCCTCCAACTTCGGCAACTCATCGTCCAACCCGGACACCGCGTCCAATTCCAAGACGTCACCTGGACAGAATTTGAAGCGATCCTCACAGAACTGGGCGACCACCGCCCCAGCCGCCTTGCCTACGCTCAAAACATCCTAGAAATCCGTATGCCCCTGCCCAAACCCGAAAAGGCAAAGGTCATCCTTGACGACATCGTCAAAATTCTCCTCGCAGAACTCAACCTCGATCACGAAAGCTTTGGCTCCAGCACCTTCAAACGCGCCGACATGGCCGTAGGCATCGAACCAGACGACTGCTTTTACATCCAAAACGCAGCACAAATGATCGGCAAAGATCGCGTCAACCTCGCCATCGACCCTCCCCCAGACCTCGCGATCGAAGTCGATGTCACCTCCAAAACCGGCCTCGCAGCCTACCAAGCCCTGGGCGTACCCGAGCTCTGGCGCTTCGAAGACGGTCAGTTGCGCATCAGCGTCTTGCAAGCGGGAACCTATCAGGACAGGCCCCGTAGCACCCACTTCCCGCAGTTTGACCTCATTCAGTTGGCAGAGGAGACCTTGGCGCGATCGCAAACCACAGGTCAAAGCCAAGCCCTGAGAGTTTTTCGCAGCACTCTCCGGGGCTTGTTGGGTCTGGCCTAGCAAAAGCTGGACGAACAGCGATTCGTCCCGACCGCACACATCCCGTAAATCAGTAACGCCCACACATCAATTACACACAAACCGCCGCGCTGAATAACCGGGCGATCGCAGCTTCACCACATCCGGCTCCAACGTGCAGCCCAAATCCCGAAAATTTCCACTCGCCGAGAAATTAATCAGCCACAGATCAAACGGACGCGCCACCGTTGCCGTTGCATCTCGAATTCCCCGCGTCGCGGCATAGGTATCTGGATTGCGGCGCAACAACACAAAACCCGGCGTTTGCAAGCCAGATTCCGATCGCTCATGCCATTCCTGAGCCACCCCTAACAACTTTCCCGTCTCAGAATGGGTCTTTTGAATAATCGCCATCACCAGCGATCGCGGTCGTTGCTGGGCCAACGGATCTCCTGGCCAGACATCCCCCGCCTGAGTCCGCCAAGATTGATAAAAGTCCTGAATTTGCGCCACCAACTGATCAGGCCGATCCGCCTTTTGGTAAGCCAAGCCAAACGCCACCGTTCCACTGCCCAAACAGCCCAGCAACACCAACACGATCGCCAGCCGCCGCGATCGCGGCCAGAGCGCACCCAACGCGATCGCGATCGCCAGTAACACCTCCGGCAACAGCGCAAACCCATAGCGTGGACTCAACGTCAGATCACGATTCAATCCATAGGTCAGCCCCAACACCACCGCGACTTGAGCACCGAACAAAACCATCAAAGCCTGAAATGAAACCCGTTCCGCTCTATCGGCTGCTGTTTGCACAGGAGCTTGTAAGACCTGCCGTCCTCCCCGCAACAACTGCGGTAGCAGCCAAACCAACATGACCACCAGCCCAAGCCCCGAGGCGATCGCCACCCCCACGGGCACCTGTTCGACCGGCAACACCATCACCATCGAGATGAGCCAACTGAGCAACCGGCCCAGCGGAGCCAATAGCCCCCAGCCCGAGAGATCCTGCTCAATCCAGGCCGTTAGATCATTCCCCGAGGCCCGTCCCAGAAACCAGGCCCAGGGCAAAATTCCTAGGGCCGACCCCAGTGCCGCGATCGCCACTTGCCGCCAAGGATGGGTGTTAAGTTGGGCGATCGCAACGGGCCAGCTCATACCCGCTCGCAGTTTGTACCACAACTCAACAAGCCAGCTCCCCGCCATCGCTAGCCCCTGGGCCGCCAAAAACAATGCAAACACATAGTGCGTCGCAAAGCCCAGGGCATTGACGCCGATCCAAAGAGGCCAATGAATGGGCCGGTCAAGGGACGGGTGAGACAGCGATTGCCAGGCCCGCACAAAACATCCCAAAGCAGCCATGCCCCAGAGCATCGCCAGCGTGTAATGACGCGCCTCCTGGGCTAGATAAATGCCGAACGGCGAGACCGCCGTCAACGCCGTGGCCACATGGGCCGTGCGTCGAGCGGCACCGCAGCACAGCCCCAGGCCATAAGTCGCCAAAATCGTCAGCGTGCTGAATAGAACACTGAGCGATCGCCCCACCCAGGGTGAAATCAGCTCTCCCGATTGCTGCCACAACTGTATCCAATGGTGAGACAACCAAAAATACAGTGGCGGATGAGTGCTCTCGTTCATCAGATGCTGTACCCCTTCCCAGGCGGTTGCCTCATCTAGACGCACAGGCTGCAACAACGCTTCGAGTGTCAGCAACTGATTCAGCGGTAAGTCACGAAAACTGTGACCGAGGCTAAACACAAACGTCGTCCACTCATCCGCCCAGACGGGTTGACCACCGAGGTTCAGCAGCCGCAGAGCCAGCCCTAAGCCACACCAAGCCAGGAGAAGAAAAAATTCTTGCGATCGCAACCGTTTCATGGCATTCCTAGAGCTGATATTCCTGGGGCTGATATTCCTGGGGCCGAACAACGATAGCGCTTCGCACGGTAGCCGGAGACTTCAACCTTTTGCGCCACCTCAGGACTACAACCGAGCGAACCCAGGTCCAAATTGGCCGCAAAATTGACCAACCACAAATCCAGAGGCCGGGGCAGCTGCGCCAAGGCCAGTACGAAAGTCGCGGTAACCAAATTATGAAGCGGCTCCCGCTGGGCGAGGACAAACTGGAGGCTGGGCACATCCTCGCGATCGCCCCCACCCCGCGCATCCGGATCGCCCAGCCGCTGCCATTCGTAGGCCAAGCTCATCATTTCACCCACCTGCTCATGGGTTTTGTACACCGCGCCAATGACAATTGATCGAGACTCGGGTGGTCGAGTCTCGGGCGATCGCGCCCCCACAGCCCCATCGGCATTGTGAATGCGATAACTGGCCCGAATCTCTTGTGCCAGCAACCTAGACTGATCGGGTTTGCTGTAGGCAAAATCAACGGTTACGAACAAACTTCCTGCCATGCCCAAAATGACCAAAACGGCGATCAAACGTCGGGAACGGCGAATCGAGAATCGGGCCACTCCAGCCGCAGCCTGCCCCGCGATGCCTTCGGTTGCTTGCGCCGCGATCGCCAGCCCCAACCCCACCACCGGCGACACCCCAAACAAATACCGCCCCCCCAGGGTCAAGTCCCGCTGAAAGCCGTAGGTGGCCAGCAATATCCAACC
>JAAUOP010000106.1 GCA_012034805.1 Synechococcales cyanobacterium CRU_2_2
CCCTACCCTTCATCCCACACCCCCGCTGCCATCGCCCCGCCTCCCCGCCAACTCAACCGCCCCAGCAAATCTGAAAATCATACCGGGGCCTTTCTGCTTCTGCTAGCGCGATCGCCTTTGCCAAGCTCCGAAGGATCGCCCCCTCCCCAGAACGCCAACAACTCCGTTCCTTCGGCGAACTTCTGCGGTCATCCTGGGGGTTTTAGCCTCGGGAGATCTTTTATCCGGCTGAGCGTGCCAAGTCGGCAGTGGGAGATCAACTAAAATAAATGAGACCAGATCCCCTTCATCCAGTCCCATCAGGTGAAAACCGTGCCTCAAACTCGCCACGCCAACACCCTCAGCCTTCTCGAAGTCGAGCAACAGTTCAACCTGCAAGAAAACCTTGACCCTCAATTCCTCATCGAGCTACAACTCGAACCATTGCTCAGCGACGCCGAAAAACACTGGCTCGATCAAATCAGAAACGACTTTCTCAGCCTGCGCCGCAGCGACCCCACTGAAGAAATCGTCAAACTCGCAGTCCTCGCCCCCCTTCTCTCCCTCGCTGGTTTGTCACGCTACCCGTTCATCCCCGTAGCCGAGCAGTCAATCGAAATAACCATCCCCGACGATGATCTGATCCTTCGAGGTCGTATCGATGTTCTGGTTCTGCATAAAAATCTTTGGACTATTATTGTTGAATCAAAACGCTATTCTATCAACGCAGAAGTCGGTATTCCTCAAGCCCTCACCTACTTGATGGCCAATCCAAACCTCAACCAGCCTCGGTATGCCCTCATTTTAAACGGCACTGAATTTATTTTCCTCAAGCTTTCTTCCGCACCAGCCAGCAAAATATTACAATACGCAACCACTGACCTCTTCACCCTCAAGCGTCATCCGAACGACCTATATATCGTCTCGCGACGCTTAAGAAAATTCGCGACCTCGTCATGAGTCAATAAGATTGTGGTACGTCGCTCGAAAGAGAAGGAGCGTTTAGTGACTCAACCCATCACCTTCATTAACGCTTGCTCACAGAGCAAAAACACAGTCCTAACCAACCCCAACAACCGCCCCAAATCTCCCATCGAATAGACCGACGACTCAAAGCCATCACCCGAAGTCGTCAACTTATAAAATTGCCAGCTCGTCCCATTGCTTACAATCCCCATCACGTCAATCGATCGTCCAATGGCTTGATTATTTTGCTGGCAAACATACATCTCCGCCAAGCATTGCGCTAATCCCTTCTCAAAATTATCCTTCTTTGCTTCGATAATACAAAGAATGGGTGAACTCAAATACCGTTGCCGCTCTGCAATCAAATAATCGACATATCCCCAAGCAATATCACTCTCTAGCTTAGCTCCCTTCCAAATCTTAAGTCGAGACAAGGGATCGATGGCTTCATCGCAAATTGCATCGATCAACAACTTTTTAGATTCTTCGTATCCCTCCAAATCAAAATTGCGAGTCAAACGTCGCAAATGTTCATTAAAAAAATCACTAGGTTCTATCAACGGTGCATCTATATTCTACACCTCAAGCTCCTTCAGCCTCAAAAGATTGAAGGCCTCCTCCTTCGTAAATCCGGAAAAGTTCTTCTTCTTAGGCTTTCCCTTATTTAGTCCCTTATTTAGATTGTGAGCGTTGGTCATCCTAGCTCCTTCAGTTTGTAAGAAAGCTGTAAGAAAGGAAATTTTACTTCTACTCCTGCCTATGCGGCTATTTTAAGCGTAGGGTAAAATGTTGGGCAGGAGCAACGGCGATCGCATCAAACCCTATGCAAGCACCAGCACTCACGCAACCCCAGCCAACCCCAAGACACCCCAGCCCCGAAGCGTATCTTGCCTTAGAAGATGCTGCAGAACACCGGAGCGAATACATCAACGGAGTCATTCTCCCCATGGCGGGTAGCAGCACCAATCACAACCGGCTATCCAGAAACATCTGCAACGCTATCGATACAGCTTTCTCTAATTCTGACTTTGAACCTTTTATCGCAGATGTCAAAGTTTGGATTCCTGAACGGCGTGTGTATACCTACCCTGATGTCATGGTCGTAGCCGGTGAGCCCATCTACCCTGAAGGGCGATCGGACATCATCACGAATCCTCAGGTCATCATTGAAGTCCTGTCCGACTCCACCCAGGACTACGATCGCACCGACAAGTTTTTGCTCTATCGATCCCTGCCTAGCTTTCAGGAATATTTTCTGATTGATCAAACCTGCATCCGCGTAGAGCAATATGTCAAAACCGGACTGCGGCAGTGGTCTCTGCGGGAATACGTGCCCGAGGATCAGTCGATTATGTTTGCAACGGTTCCCCTAGAAATCCCACTCAGTACTCTCTATAACAAGGTTCAGTTCGCCTAGACTTGCTTCGTCAATATTTTTTGCAGCCATTTTTGCAGCCGTTCATTCATCATGGGACTCAGCCAAGCCAGCACCATTGCCTCTCCCCCGTCCACCGACATCCTCTGCGTCGGCATGGGCTGGTTTCCCCACAAGGCGGGGGGACTCGATCGCTATGTCCATGAGCTGACCCAGGCCTGGCTGCCGAGGGCGATCCTTCGGAGCTTGACGGAACCCATCGCGTCGCTCTCCTCGGCATCGACCTGCCCAACCAATCTGGGCTGGCCAACCTCCGTCTGACCAACCTTGGTTCCCAGAGCCTTCCCCTCGTCCGGCGGCTTTGGCAGATTCGTCAACAGGCTTTGGAGCCAGCTCCCTGCATCAACCTTCATTTTGCGCTCTACGCTTGGCCATTGCTTCGGCAACTGCCTATCGACGTTCCGATTACCTTCACCTTCCATGGGCCTTGGGCGGGCGAAAGCCAGCGCGAGGGAGCCAGCTTGCTCAAAGTTGCCTTGGCGCGGTGGATTGAGCAGCGCGTGTATGGACGGTGCGATCGCTTCATCACCCTCAGCCAAGCCTTCGCCGATATCCTCCACCAAGACTACGGCATCCCCACAGACAAAATCAGCGTGATTCCCGGCGGCATCAACACCCAGCGTTTTCAGAACACCCTCAGCCGAACCCAGGCCCGTGAGAAAATCGGGTTTCCGATCGATCGCCCCATTCTCTTCACCCCCCGCCGCCTGGTGCAGCGCATGGGCATTGATAAACTGCTCGAAGCACTCGCGAGGGTTCGGCAACAGGTGCCAGAAGTGTGGTTGGCGATCGCAGGCAAAGGCCCCCAGCAACAGGCCCTCGAACAACAGGTGAAAACGCTGGGCCTAGAGAACAACGTCAAATTTCTGGGCTATGTTCCGGATGCAGACCTGCCCCTGTGCTACCAAGCTGCCGATCTCACCGTGGTGCCCAGTCAAGACCTAGAGGGATTTGGGTTGATTTTGTTGGAATCCCTGGCCTGTGGCACGCCGGTGTTGTCTACGCCGGTGGGTGGAATGCCGGAGGTGTTACGGCCCTTTGACGCGAACTTGGTGAGTGAGAATCGGAGTGCTGGGGCGATGGGCGATCGCCTCCTCCAGTTCCTCACCGGCAAACTTGACTTGCCCAGCCGCGACGCCTGCCGCACCTACGCCACCGAAAATTTTGACTGGAAAATCATCGCCCCTCGGGTCAAAGAAGTTCTGCTGCGACCCAAATAAGCCGCTGGTTCAACATCGCTGGCCCCTGCCTGCAAGAGCCCCGCGTTCGCGCTATCATCGAACCGATTGTTGCGGGGCGTTTGCGCTATCGCTCTGCGGTGGTGGCGATGGAGCTGATGGCCAATCGCACCACCACAGAACTGACCCAAACCCCCACAGGCCGAGCCGTGACGCTAATCCGAGCCTAGCTCGCCGCTGTCGCACGGCGGCGCAGTTTCAGTCGCATCATCAAGCCGAGTAAACCGGGTAAGAGTGCCGGTGTTGGGACGATGGTTGGATCGGGGGTTCCGTTGTTCAGAACCTGGCTTGACTCGGCGATCGTAAATTGATCGAGGCCGATCGCATCGTTGGTTTTCGACGTTTGGAAGACGACGCGATTGAAATACTCCGTTGGTGCATCGGCAATGCCACCAAAAAAGAAGACCGAAGAATCGCCGGAGTTAGCGCCCAAGTAGTTGATGGGCGCTGTGGTTATAAGATTGCTGCCGTTGTAGAGCTGGAGTGTCAGGCCGTTATTGTTGTCGCCCAAGTCGGTTCCCCAAAAGCTGAAGGCGGCGATCGCCTCACCCAGCAAAATCTCAAACTGATTATCGCTGTTGATCGAAATGCCCTGTCTGCCCTCCGTTGGGAAAGTACCTGACTGGGTCATTCCCGCGTTAATTCCCGTTGCAGTAGCTTTCTGAACATTGGCGGTACTGCCACTGGAGCCACCGGGAACGGGGACGCCAGCATCTTTGTAGCTCAGGACGGTTTGAATACCCGAAATTTGGGTGGTGAGGCCGTGAATAGCTTGGGTGGTTGCAAAGCTCTCAAATCCTTCTGTGCTGACGCTGCCCGCAGCGAGTTGAAGCGCAAAGGTTTCTGCGGCTTCGTTAGAATTGGGGCGATCGGTAGCGTGCAAAAAAGTACCCGCACTGGGGTTGGCATCGTAGCCCGAAAAGACTCGGAAGGCTTGGGCGGATTGGGGAAAGGTGCCGAGGGCGATCGCTGTCAACAATGCGAGTTGACCAACCGGAGCAAATCGCCTCAAACGCAGAGTCGAAAAAGCGTGCGAAAAAATAGACATGGTGAATCCAATGAGGGGACTACAATGGCGACACAGCCAAATATTGGGTGGACTTGGCGCTTGCAAGTAATGATGAGGAGCTGCAATCTGGGCCAAGCTTCCTTCTGGACTCATGGGAAGGAATCGTTCAGATTTATGTTTCCCGCCCTGAAGAGAGATATAGCAGCGATCGACATTTTTCCTAGGGCTCGTCATCCCCTCACCTTCCTCTGCCAATGCGTATTCTCTTTCTAGATCAAAGCGGAGAGTTAGGTGGGGCCGAGCTTTGCTTGCTTGACCTGGCCTCGCGATTATCTTCAGACGGACTCGTGGCTTTGCTCGCGGATGGCCCTTTTGCCGAGCGGCTGCGGCAGGCTCAAATTCCGGTGCAGGTGTTGCAATCGCAAGCCACGACCGTGCGCAAAAATAGCCGCCTTTGGCAAGGAATTGCAGGGGGTGGGCCGTTGCTGCTTCCAGCTTGGCGCGCCGGTCGGCTGGCCCAGCAATTTGACCTGATTTATGCCAACACGCCCAAGGCTCTGATCGTCGGCGCGATCGCCCACATCCTCAGCCGCCGCCCGCTGGTCTATCATCTCCACGACATCTTGTCTGACGAGCATTTTAGCCAGACTAACCTCAACCTACTCGTGTTTTTGGCCAATCGCTTTGCGTCCTTAGTCATTGCCAATTCCGAGGCGACACGGACAGCGTTTGTGGAGGCGGGGGGTAACGCGGGTGCTGGAGATGGACAGCGCGATCGCTGCCCCGTCGTCTACAACGGTTTCGACCCCGCCCAATACGTCGTCTCCTCCGAGCAACTTGACCCATTGCGGTGCTCACTCAACCTCCCCGCAGAGGCTTTTATCATCGGCCACTTCAGCCGTCTATCCCCCTGGAAAGGCCAGCACATTTTGCTCGAAGCCCTAGCCCAATGCCCAGAGCAAGTTGTGGCGCTGCTGGTGGGCGATGCATTGTTTGGGGAGGATGAATACGTGCAACAGTTGCATCAACAAGTAGCGCGGCTGGGGTTGGAAGGTCGAGTGAAGTTTCTCGGGTTTCGTTCAGACATTCCGGCGCTGATGCACCTGTGCGACTTGGTTGCCCATACCTCCACAGCCCCAGAGCCCTTTGGTCGGGTGATTGTCGAGGCGATGTTGTGTGGCACGCCGGTAGTGGCCGCGAGGGCTGGGGGCGCGGTGGAGCTGATTGAGCCAGGGCGGACGGGTTGGCTGACGGAACCGGGCAATGCGGCGCAGTTGGCTGGGGTAATTCAAGCTTGTCTGCACAATCCCCAGGAGGCGAGAGAGGGGGCGATCGCCGCCCGAACCTCTGCTTATCAGCACTTCGGCTTAGATGCGACCTGCCGAAAAATCAATCATTTACTCGACGCCTTGGCCGCAGAGCCCCGCCACAGCAGCCCATAGACCCCTGACATCGAGGTACGACCCTTAAGGCAATCACAGCCCTCGTATTTTCTCTCCTTATTCTAAATACGATAAAGTTATTGTAAAGCCCCGAAAATATCTGCATTTTCTGCTAGAAGTAGGTTTAAATCAGCGTGCTTTTGGGAGATTTGACTCCGTAGCACTAGCAAACATCTAGTTGCTCAATCAAACCTGTCTCAAGGCCTTAAGATGAGATCATCGACCGCTCTTCGTCATTAGGTCAGGCATCTTGCATCTTTGTCATTAAGTTTTGCGCCTGCTGGACATTGTGATCTTTCAACCTGATGCTCCCACTCGCTCCTAGTTTTCGTAGCCTGACCGATCGCTTGCTGCAAGAGCTCATCAGTCTCCCGTCTAACTTGGCCTTTAAGCTTGCGAGCCAGCCCTGGATTGAACGGGGCTGGCTTTGGCCGCGTTATCAAGAAGCTTGCGATCGCCATGTCCTAACTCACCCGCTGACCGATCCCCTCGATCAATCGATTCTAACTGCGCTCCAAGAAACCGGCCTCTACGTCACTTCTCTGGAGGCCTTGGGCCTTCCAGGAACCCTCCCCTTTCTTGCCGCTGCCCAGCAAGTTTCCCAGGAATTGGACGCGATCGCCCAGCAGCCCAGCCTCTGCCCAAAACATACGCTCACAGCCTCTGCACCCCAGCTGATGCAGCACCCGGAAGTTATTCTCTGGGGAGCATCGACGCGCTTGTCTAGAATTATCGAACACTATTTACAGCTGCCGGTGGCCTACGACGGCCCATCTTTTACTACAGTATTGCCAATGGGCTGAGTGCAGGCCCACGCTGCTGGCATCGAGACAAAGAGGACTGGCGCATGGTCAAAGTTGCTGTCTATCTCAACGCTGTGGACAGCCTGGGCGGCCCCTTCCAATGTGTGACCCCGAAGGTGAATCAATACCTACTCAAAACCCTGGCTCCCCAGTATCGTGCTCTGCATCACCATCAGCTCGAGCCACTCATCCCCAATCCCCTGCGCCCGTGGTATCAATCCTGCACCGGTTCGGCTGGAACGGTCGTTTTTTGTGACACAGCTCAGTACTACCATCGAGGCTGCCCTCCTGTTGAGCAAAATCGCTCAGCGATCTTCTTTAGCTATTTCAGTCGCTCGCCCAAATATCCTTTTTTTGCGAGCGATCGCCCCTTTCTCGCGCGCAACGGCGTTCCCTGGCAAGCCATCTCGAGCCCGAGCTACGGCCTAGCCTGACCTGGCCGGATGGCTTGAATAGCCTGGGTCGGTATGTGCCCAGAAATCGTGTCAAGGTCGGCTAGACAAAGATGCTGCCGGATACGGCTAGTCCACCTCCGAGTTTACCCCAAAGACAAAATTAGGGGTGCCCCATAAATCCTCTGTGAAGCTCCTTAGATTCAATTGTCTCCTTTGGTAGGATTCAATACGATGTCTTCAGAAGTAAATGCTTAAAGCACGACTTGAAGCATGACTGAGTTGGCCTAGGGGTTTGTTCCCCGGTTAGCGAGTTGGGGCACATTGCACATCATCTACCACCTGTTCATGAAACCGAACGCTTGAACCTCCATAGGTGGAAACCCATGAAAAAATCACTCAATTCCCTCAAAGCCCTCGCCGTGGGCGCAGCACTTGCTGCTGCTGCGATCGCCGCTCCCGCTGCTCCCGCAAACGCACTGAGCCTCAGCTTTGAGAATACTGGCACTAGCTTGGATGGAGACGTCATTAAAGATATTGAAGTTGCTGTTGGTGACTTGCTAGTTTTTGATCTCCTCCTAGAGACCTTTGGTGTGGCCACAGATGACACTGTCAATACGGTTCAGTACAAGTTGACTTGGGATAAGGCCGAGTTGGGATTTCAGGGTTTTAACGCCTTTGACCCCCTGGGTACCATCTCTGAAATGAATCTCGCTAGCAACGTGTTGACAGTTAAAAGTATTGGTTCTGCCCTGCGTAACCTGAGTGGCTTACAAGTCGGGAGAATCAATTTCAAGGTTCTCGCCGGTCTCGACAACAGTGGCGCGACTGACTTCTCCAGTGAGTTCCTCAGCGCACTTGACGAAGACGGAGATACGCTGCCCAACCTGGTTAGCAGTCAAGTTCAGACTGTTGAAGTTCAGCAAGCGGTGCCCACGCCTGCGTTGCTTCCCGGTCTAATCGGCATGGGCATGGCACTGGTGCGCAAGCGTCGCAACCAGGCTGAGCAAGCTGCCTAGTTCGCTCCCTTACGGCGGTTTGTTGATCAGGATGCTTACCGTAGGGACAAGCCGCCGTTCGTCCGACCTCGGCGACGTCTCTAGCTGAGGCCACCCTGGAATGCAGCAACGCCTAGTTTGATTTTGATGATGTGGGGCGATCGGCGATCGCCCCCGTTTTCCATGGGAACAAGCGGCAATGGTTTGCCAAAATACAAAATATTTGCCCCAGCAAGATGTTCCCAAATCCTCCGGAACAAGTGATAACACTGAGAATTTAATGTTAGATTCCTTTGCTTGTCTGGGTGATCCACTTCCGTATTCTTTCTCCGATATCTTTCCTTCTATGACAACGCTCAAATCAGCTCCCGCTGTGGCCTCTTCTCTCAGTGCCATGGCCCTGTGCCGCCTCACCGGCATCGCATGTCTGGCAGGGTTTGTGGTTGATACCCTGGTGCTGGGCTTTCCCGCCAACCCTGGTGACTTGGCATGGCGTGCTAGCTTTTTGCAACAGGTGGGCGATCGCAGCATCATTCTTCTCTTCGGCATGGCGCTCTTGATGTATGGCTTCATGGAATCCCGCGCTTGGCGCAAGCGTTTTGCCATTGTCAGCCTTGCGATCGGCATTGCCTTTCAACTGAGCTGCGTCATGGTGATCAAAGACAGCAGCGCCCTGCAAAAGCAAGCCCTCGGACGGATTGGCGACCAAGCCACCCAGATTGAAACCCGCATTGCCGAAGCGCGCACCAACCCCGAACTCGCCGCGAAGCTAACGCCCGAGCAGATTGAGTCTGCGGCAAAACAGCTTTCCGCCCAAGCTGCAACCCTAGAAAAGAATGCCAAAACCGGAATCTTTCGCGCCGGTCTTTCCAGCGTTGGCAATTTGTTTATTGTGGGTCTGTCGCTATTGGCCCTCGGTCGCTACGGCCTCCGTCCCCATAAAGCTCGCTAGCGATCGCACCCCAGTTGGCGTAGTAGGGACGAACCGCGTTCGTCCGGCTGTTAATCCGGCTGTTCGTCCCTACGAGATTACAATCCTGGGATTCAGACTATTGCTGGTTTTTTCACAAAATTGCTGATTCAAGATGGCGATTCAAAATGACCTTTAATACCGTTCAGCATTATCTGGTTCATACGATTCGCACCAGCTTCAGCAGCTTTGATCGGTTTCTATTGCTACTGGCGACCATTATTGGGATTTTTTATCTCCCGACTTGGCTAACGGTCATCATCCGGGGCATTATCAATGGTGGCTCCGACTGTATTATTAATTTTGGCTTTTTGGCTTTGGCTGGACAGGTATTGTGGCGCGATCGCGACATCCTAAAAACCTGGAAAACAAACGAAGAAGATCGCCTCATTGCCCATCTGATTATCATCAGCGGCATCCTGATTTTCCCCTTCATTCGCAACTCCGTTTCCTTTCAAGCAGTCACCTTCGCCTGGATTTTAACCGGCGTCTTTCTGGGTCAATGGGGACTGAAATTCTTTGAAAAGTATGCATTTCAATTTCTACTTATTCTGACCGCCATCTATCCAGATTTGCCATTTATTGCCATTCGAGTCTTTCGATTCTTTACCGGAGAAAACCTCCTAGAACGACTCATGGCTTGGTGGGGCAGCTGGGGGCTGCGGGTGATGGGACAACAAGCTGTGGCCAACTCAGACCTCGTGACCTTGCCCGCAGGTTCTGTGCAAGTCGCACCAGGATGTAGCGGCTTCGCCATGGCGTTTACCCTGGCAGGAACCGGGCTGATTCTCGGTTTATTCATGGCACTCAGTTCCAAGAAAACAGCATTGCTGATCACGTCCGGCATTGCCATCTCTTTAATTTTCAACGTTCCCCGCATCATGCTCCTTGCCAACGCAGCCGTCTACTGGGGGGAAAAATCCTTTGAGTTTTGGCATGGCACCTGGGGTGGTCAAATCTTTGCGAGTGTGATGTTTACGGTTTATTACTACGTTGCTATGGCGATTATCGACAGCAACGCAAAAAAAGCAAAGCGGGCTAGAACTGCGCGGCGTAGATTACTCGCACAGTGAGATTGGATTATTTAAAATTTACAAATGTCGATACGGCAGCGCTGATCCACCGGGGCAAGGTGCCTGAGCGCGATCGCTACACGCTCTTTTACGATTACACCTCCCGCCTACCCCGACGCCCTTACTATTGCAAGTCCTCCTTGCCCGAGCCAGAACTCAGCCGGGTCGCTCGGGTCTTGAACCAGCGGCAGCGAGAGTGTGTCTTTTGGCGAGAATCGGGTCGTGTGCGGGGTTCCGGGGGGTAACGGTTGAGAAAAGGTCACGGCGGAACGACTAGAATAAAAATGACGAGGTCGCCCTGAAGTATGACTCAACGAGGTCGCTGTGAACCATGACGCAAACCCTACCAGCTCATGAACTGACATTGAGTGAAGTCGAAGATCGGTTCCATTTGCGGGACGTCTTGAACGATCCAACCTTCTTTCCGGAGTGGCAGGTGGGTTTGCCAAAGCTGACGAGCTTAGAACAGGAAAATTTAGATCGAATTCGCACAGAATTTCTGTATCTCTGCAAATACAAAACCCTCGAAGATTTGATCAAAATGGTTGTGATTTCGCCGTTGCTGTCCATGGCCGGTTTTTATCAGCCCCCGATCCGCCCAGCCTTAGAACACCGGGTGGATGTGTCTCTTCAGGAGGGGGAGCAAACGCTCTGGGGCAGGATTGATATTTTGGGTTTACAGCAGCAACTTTGGGTGGCGGTGATTGAGTCAAAGCAGGCCGGATTCTCGTTGAAGGACGCCGTGGCTCAGACCTTGTTTTATATGTGTGCCAATCCGGATTCGGAGCGCCCGACGTTTGCGTTGGTCTCGAATGGCAGCCACTTTCGGTTTATTAAACTGGTGGCGGGGGAGCCGGGGCGGTATGGACTCTCGATGGAATTGTCGATCCATCGCCCGGAGAACGAGCTCTATCAAGTGTTGGCGGTGTTGAAGCGGTTTGTCGCGTTGGCGCAGGGATAGGATGGCTGCCCTATCCCCGACGTTCAGGGGACATTCGTGCCCTGAACTTTATCTACTCTGACGTGTACTGCACTTATTGCATCTCGGACAGAGCCGCGTTGCTGTAATAGTGGCCCAGAATCTGTTTGTAGCTATTGCCCTGCTCTGCCATGCCCTTGGCACCATATTGGCTCATGCCAATGCCATGACCAAAGCCCCGGCCCTGGAAGACAAAGCTGTTGCCGCTGGCCTTGCTGGCACCGGTGGGGTTTGCGGTGAACAGGGTGCTGCGTAGGCCTAGGGCTTGGCGCACTTGGCTGGCGTTGAGGGTGCGGCTGCCGCGATCGCCCTGAACGCTCAAGGTTTTGAGTCGGCCATGGGGACTGCTCACGGCGGGGGCGATCGCAATAATGTTACCGACGTTATAAATGTCTTGGCCAAACTGAGCCGCTAGCTTACTACGCAACTGCGGCTCCGAGAACTGCTGCGACCACTGAAACACCGGGGCATTTTGGTCAAAATCCGGCACGCCACGCAGGTAGGGCAGCGCCGAAGACCAAACGTTCTCCGAATTTTCGGTGTGGCCGCCCGAGGAAGAATGAAACACCGCCTCAATCACTTTGCCGCTATAGGTAAGAACTTGGCTGTCGGTGCTGCGCACCGCCTCTCGTGTCGATTCAGTTTCGGCTGCAACTCCTTTGTAAACTTGGGAGGCCGTGGTGTCCTGAACATCGTAGAGACCGCTGGCGGTTTTTTGTTGCTTGTTGAGGGCGTAGGAGCGGGCCGCGACGGCTTGGGCCTTAAGCGCTTCGAGATTCCAACTGGCGGGCATTTCGCTGGCCACGACGCTGTAGAGATACTCCTCCAGATCGACGTAGTTGACAGCGGTGAGGCCATTGCTGCTGGGCGTCAGCAAGACGCGACCGCGATACCAGCGATCGCCAATCCAAATCAACCCATCCTCGCTAGGTTCCACCCACACCTGGCTCGCTTTCCAAGGGCCGAGGCTGACCTTGCCCTGCTGCACTTGGGCATCGTTGCCGCCCATGCGTTGGAGCTGTCCGAGGGTCTGGCCCGAGGTCGTTTTGACCACGGCGTCGGTGGATGCGCCCACCTGGACGCGGCTGGCGTTTTCTTCAATGGCAACGCGCAGTTCTAGGGCTTGGGCTGGATTCGCCAACACCATCAACAGAGCGATGACGCCGAAGCCACCCAACTTGCTGCGCCAGGGCTGGATTACCTTTAAAGGCTGGATTACATTCAACAGTTCTCGACAAAATCCCCAGGCGGGAGCACTAGAGCTAGCGACCATGACATCTCCTTGGCAATTCAATTAAAAATTTCTGATAGTTCGGCAAGCCCGGAGGGTAAGAATGGGTTTCGCAGGTTGCACTTTTCTCCTGGGACGCAGGGCATCACATCTGGGTTCCAATCTCTCTGGGGGTCAATGTTTTTGGGGGGGGGCTGTTGAGTCGGCTGTTGAGTCGGCTGCTGAGTTGGCTGTTGAGTTGGCTGTTGGCTGCCCACGGTGCAAGCAGCTCTCGTTATTATGCCCACAATTGAAATTTTCTACGACGGTAGTTCTGATAAATTCCACGCTAGGATTCGATAAATGGCATTCAATCACAGCGTTGCTTTTGGAGGCGGTTTGTGCAGCTAACGTTTTTGGGAACCAGCTCCGGGGTGCCGACGCGATCGCGCAATGTCTCGGCGATCGCCCTGCGTCTACCCCAGCGAGCAGAGCTGTGGCTGTTTGACTGCGGCGAGGGAACCCAGCACCAGTTTCTGCGCAGCGATCTGCGGGTCAGCCAAATGCGCCGTATTTTTGTCACCCATATGCACGGCGACCACACCTTTGGCCTGATGGGGCTGCTGGCCAGCTGCGGCCTCGCTGGCAACCCCGAACGTATTGATATCTACGGCCCCGATGCCCTCAAGGACTATCTCAGAGCCTGTGGTCTCCATTCCCAAACCCACTTCTCTTATCCGCTCAAGCTCCACAGCGTTAAGCCGGGTCTCTTGCACGAAGATGCAGATTTTAAGGTAAGCTGCGGCCCCTTGAAGCACCGCGTGCCCGCCTTTGGCTACCGAGTTGAGGAAAAAGATAAGCCAGGGCGGTTTGATTTGGCCCAGGCCCAGGCTCTCGGTATCCCGCCAGGGCCGGTCTATGGTGACCTCAAGGCGAGCAAAACCGTCACCCTGGACGATGGACGAATTATCCGGGGCTCACAATTGTGTGGGCCGACCCGAGCGGGGCGCAAGGTGGTCTATTGCACCGATACGGTGTTTTGTGAGGAGGCGGTGGAGCTGGCCCAGGGGGCCGATGTGCTGATTCATGAGGCGACCTTTGCCCATCAAGATGCAGAATTGGCGTTTCAGCGGCTGCACTCGACTTCGACCATGGCGGCCCAGGTGGCGCTGGCGGCGGGGGTGAAGCAGCTGATCATGACGCACTTCAGCCCGCGCTATGCGCCGGGAAATTCCCTGACACTAGACAATCTCTTGGCTGAGGCCCGCGCAATTTTTCCCAATACGATCCTGGCCCACGATTTCATGACCTACGATGTCCCGCAAGGGGCGTAGATTTGATGCAGATGGGGCTAGTGTCTCCGTGTAGGTTTGGCGCAGATCCTGTGGAAAGTACGTAGGCCAAACCTCTTAATTTTTAGCCCAGAAACAAAATAATTTATCTCTCGTTGCTACTGTCGGCAAATACTTATAAGTGAGTATATTTCTTGACTTCAATGAGTGACGATCGCCCCATCCATCCCCCACACTAGAGACAACCACGGAGAGAGCCCTACGGAGATAGCAGTCCGAGGGATTCACTCTCCCCCGCACCCAAGAGAGTCAGACGTGATGGTTGCATCCTATTCATCTAGAGACTTACCCGATAACTTGCCCGATAACTTCTCCGGTAATTCCTCTGATAATTCCTCTGATAATTCCTCTGATAATTTCTCTGGCGATTCCCTGAACCCGACTTTTCGTCAGCAAGCGGCTGCCATTCGCCAGCGATCGACGCCTCAAGCATCCGGCGGCAGAACCGTTAAGGGCAAGTCTCCACAGCCCCAATCTTCCAAGCCCCAATCTCCCAAAAATGTCATGGAGCTGCTGATCGCGGAAGAAATAGATTTGCAACTGCGCCAGTTTTCAGAGAAACAGCGAGCGGCGGTGCAGCGGCCCCAGGTGATGGCCTACGCCCTCAATCGCTTGCCGAGTCTCTATGTAACCAGTGCCAAGGGCTGGCGGCAGCAGTGGGTTCGAGGTCAACACGCGTTGCAACGGGAGATTGAAACCACGGTGCGTCACGCCCTGATTGCGGTACAGCAAGATCCTCTGCGGGTCATGAGCCCGGTGGGGGACTGTTTGCCCGAGATCGCAGAGGCTCCGATGACTCAGTTGCGGATGCTGTTGCAAGACCCGGAGTTGAGCTGGACGACGCTGGTGCCGACGATTCAGCGGCTATTGGTGGAGGGCAAGATGGATTTTCCGGATGCGATCGCCAAGCGCCGCCGGCGAGCAGTCTGCCAGAGGCCCAGGCAGCAATGGCTCCATTCGATCAGAGCAAGGCCGCAGATGAGGTGTTCGACTGGAATCGCCATCCCTTACATCAGCGGGCTTGAGCCAGCCGAAGCGGGCCTAAAGTGCAGAAACTAAACTGCGATCGCCGGGGTTTTGAGGCTGGCCTGCCAGGTTTTGAGGTCGGTGAGGGCGCGATCGCGATACTGCCCGTAGCGCTCTTGCTTGTTGCGCACTTTCTGGGGCAGTGCTGGAATAATGCCAAAATTCGGCGGCATCGGCTGGAAATGCTTGGGCTCAGCAGTGCTAATGAATGCAAATAGCGCCCCCGACATCAGCGTTGGCGGCAACGTCACCGGTGGCAGCCCCAGAGCCAACCGGGCCGCATTGGTTCCGGCGAGCCAGCCCCCGGCGGTGGCAGCGGTATAGCCTTCGGTACCAATCAACTGGCCTGCCGCCAACAGCGTCGGTCGCTGGCGAAATTGCAGGGTTGCGTCCAGCAGTTCGGGTGCGTTGATGAAGGTGTTGCGGTGCATCACGCCCATGCGGACAAACTCGGCGTTTTCTAGGCCTGGAATCATCCGGAAAATGCGTTTTTGCTCACCCCAGCGCAAATTGGTCTGGAAGCCAACCATGTTCCAGAGTTGACCGGCTCTGTCCTCCTGGCGCAACTGCACCACGGCGTAAGGCTTTTTGGTTTTGTTTTCGGGGGCGCGGAAATCGCCTAGGCGAGCATCGAAGAGGCCGACGGGTTTGAGCGGGCCGTAGCGCATGGTTTCGACGCCGCGCCGCGCCTGTTCTTCGATGGGCAGACAGCCTTCAAAAAACTTCGCTGTTTCAAGCTCAAAGTCTTTGAGTTCGGCTTGTTCTGCGGTTTGGAGGGCTTGCCAAAAGGCTTGATATTGCTGAGGGTTGAGCGGGCAGTTGAGATAAGCGGCTTCACCGCGATCGTAGCGGGAGGCCATGAAGGCGATGTCTTGGTTAATCGATTCGCCGACGACAATCGGGCTGGCGGCATCGAAAAAACTGCAATAGTCTTGGCCCGTGAACGCTTGTAGACTGGCGGCGAGATCGGGGCTGGTCAGCGGCCCGGTCGTCAGCACGACTATTCCATCGGCGGGAATGGTGTGAACCTCTTCTCGGCGCAGTTCGATGCGGGGATGAACACAAACGGTTTCGGTGAGCCTTTGGCTGAATAGGGCACGATCGACCGCCAAAGCACCGCCAGCAGGCACGGAATGCTCATCGGCCTGGGCGATGACAATCGAGCCGAGCTGGCGTAGCTCTGCGTGGATCAATCCCGACGCTCGATCTGCAGCCATGGCCCCGAAGGAGTTGCTGCACACCAGTTCGGCAAAGTGCTCGGTGTGGTGGGCGGGGCTAGGGCGGACGGGGCGCATCTCGTGCAGAATTACCGGAATTCCGGCCTGGGCAATTTGCCAAGCCGCTTCGGTTCCAGCGAGGCCTGCGCCGATGACATGGATGGGGGGCTGGGAATGGGACATGGTGTTTTGAGGGGGGTGCCGAAAAATGGGCGATCGCCCAGAAAAGCGATCGCCGAGTCCACCCAATCACGAAGACAAGGTCAGTCGATTCCTACGCGTCGCGCTTGGCCAGAATGCCCTGAACTTGAGCCAACGCTGCTTTCCCGATGTTAAACACAGCCCAGCCGCCCGCGAGCAGAATCGGTGCGAGCACAACGACAATACGCCAGTCCATGGATTTTCCCTCTATTGTTTTTAAACACGTTTCTGTGCCTGATATTTTAGCGAACCTTGGGCCGATGCTGTGGAAATAAAATCGGGCTGGGCGGTTGGCTGGGCCAGCCTGTGAAGCGATCGCCCCTAGCTCGGGCAATCCAGCCTGGGCGGATGATCGACAAAGCCCAAGTCGCTCCCTTTGCCTGCGTGGGCCAGCGCCAAGCGTTCATACTTTCGGGCGTGGAGAATCAGGTCTGCCGCTGCCGCTGCTGAAATCGTTTTTTTACTTGGCCAGGGACGCCGACGACGAGCGATCGCGGTGGCACATCTTGGGTCACTACGGTTCCAGCCCCCCAGGATGCTCCCGGCTCCCACCCGCACGCCATTGAGCACGATCGCACCAATCCCCACCAAAACTCCCCGCTCAATCTGGGCCGAATGAA
>JAAUOP010000248.1 GCA_012034805.1 Synechococcales cyanobacterium CRU_2_2
CGCTGGCCAGTACGGATTTGGCGATTTTGGGGAATGATGACCAAATTAGCCTGCAGGAAGATCGGGCGATCATTTCGCGCTTTTGCCCCAGGCGAACGTCGAATTTTTGACCAAGCCGTCCCGGCAGCGGGTGAGCGATCGCCTTCGTGATCCCAAGGGCTGGGATATTCTCTTTTTTGCCGGTCACAGCGACAGTCATCCCGAGGATTCCGATGGCGTGATTCAGATCAATGATCAAGATTCCCTCTCGTTGAGCGAACTGAGCCTGGGCCTCAACGCCGCCGCCGAGCGAGGGCTTCAGCTGGTGATTTTGAACTCCTGCAAGGGCCTGGGGATTGCGCGCAGCATTGCGGAGGTGCGAATTCCCTACACTGTGCTGATGCGAGAGGAAGTGTCCGATCAAGTCGCTCATGCGTTTTTGCAATACTTTCTGGAGAGTTTTTCCCAGGGAGAGCCCTTGCACCGCTCGCTGCGGATCGCCCGCGATCGCCTGGATGAGGGTCTCCGGGACAAATTTCCCACCGCCTCCTGGCTGCCCGTGGTCTGCCAACACCCTTCGGCTTCGGTGCTGCGCTGGCCTCGGTTTGGCCCTCGCAATCGCGCGCTCCAGGCAGCCCTCGCTGTTGGGCTTCTGGGTTTGGTCGGGGTGGGAATCGGGCGGATGATCGACAGTAAAATGTCCCAAACAGGAGTCGATCCGATCGCCTTCAGCCAAGGCTGTCAGAGTTTGGTGCCTCAGCTCGAACAGCAGGGAAAAGAAGTCCTGCGCCATAAAAAGGATGGGATGGCAGACTTTTGCCGAGGGGACTATCAGACGGCGATCGCCCAATTTGAGGCTGCCCTGCAGCGCCATCCCAACGATCCCGAAACCCGTATTTATAAAAACAACGCCCAAAATCGCTTGGACAAGGCTGAAACGGTGACGATTGCCGTCCCGTTGCCCATGAGCCAGGATTTGGATGCGTCCTTAGAAATTCTGCGCGGCGTGGCTCAGGCCCAGGAGGAACTGAATCAAGCTGGGGGGATTGGCGGGAAAAGGCTTCAGTTGCTGCTGGTGGATGACGATAATGACAAGACGAGCGCAGCCAAAATTGCCCAGCGGCTGAGCCAGAATGCTGAGGTGATCGGCGTGATTTGTTGCAACACTAGCGATTTGTCCCTAGCAAGTGTCGAGGCCTACACCACAGGCAAGCTGTCCGTCATCGCCCCGGTCGCAACGGCGGTGGATCTGAGTAACAGCAGTGACTACTTTTTTCGCACAGTGCCCAATGACAACATGGCCGCAAAGTCGTTGGCGGAGTATGCCTATTACAAGCTGGGGTCAAGTCGAGCTGTGGTGTATTTTAATGAGCAAAGTGACTATAGTAAATCGCTGAAACAGGCATTTTCCACCGAGTTTTCGAGATTGGGTGGTGAGGTTGTGATGGATGTTGATTTTGTTTCTGGCAAGACCGGTTTTAATCCACAAGACGATCTAAAGGCCGCTAAGGATAAGGGTGCGGATGCAATTGTGCTTTTTCCAAGTGGTAATGTTCTCGACAAAGCCTTTCTCGTGATGGACAGTAACGTGAAGCAAGGGCAGTTGCCTATGCTGGCGGGCGATGATGTTTATAACAGCAGAACCCTCGATCTGGGTGGAGACAAGGCCATCGGCAGCGTGCTCAGCGTGCCCTGGCATCGGGATAACTCCCCCGATCCGGACTTTCCTGAGAAAGCAAACGCACTGTGGGAAGCCCAGGTGAGCTGGCGCACGGCGATGAGCTACGACGCGGTGCTGGCGATCGCCCAAGCCCTCAAAACCGATCCTAGCCGCAGCGGTGTTTACAACGCGCTGGCCGACCCAAACTTTAAGGCCAGGGGCGCGTCGGGAACGATTCAATTTGATGACTCGGGCGATCGCAAAGATGCGCCCACCCAACTGGTTCAAATCATGCGCGATCCAAAGACCGGCAAAGTTTATTTTAAGCCGATTCAGAACTAAGTTTTGAGGTGGCTCTAGACCAGAGTGAGCGATCGCTGGCGTTGCTCCACGAGGGCTTCAAATTGCGCGATCGACTGCTCAACAATCTTCAAACTGTCCTCCCAAAAGGTCGACTGGCGGATATCTTGACCGAGGTGTTTTTGCACCACTGCCTCTGCGGTCATACTGCCGGTATCGCGTAGTAAATTGGTGTAGACTTCGTTGAACTGATTGCCATATTTCGATCGCTGAGCATAGATTCCCAAGCTAAACAAATAGCCAAACAAATAGGGATAGTTATAAAATCCCAGTTGCGAAATCGAAAAGTGTAGCTTACTCGCCCAGAACATCTCATCGTATTCTGAAAGACTCTCTTCAAACCAGTAAGCCCAGCTATCATGCATCATTGCACTCAGCTGATCCGCGATCACAAAGCCCGTTTTTCGCGCTTCTACTAGCCGGGTTTCAAACTCAAATCGAGCCGGAATATTCAATAACAACGACACCGCACTTTCCGCATTTTGCCAAGCAATTTCGAGCTGTTGTGCAGGGTCTTGGGCCTGCTGCATCAGCGCCTCACGTACCAGCGTCTCGGCAAAAATGCTCGCGGTTTCTGCCAGGGTCATCGAATAGCGGGTTTTCATCACAGGCAAATCGATCATCACCCAATTGTGCCAGGCGTGGCCCAGCTCGTGGGCCAAGGTCATCACATTCCCCATGGTGCCTTCATAGGTGAGGAAAATGCGCGGCTCCCGAGGATTGGCAAACTTGGTGCAGTAGGCCCCGGTGGTGCGATGGGGGGTTGGCGTTGCATCAATCCAGCCCTTTTGGGCCATCATCACCGCAAAGTCGCCCATGGCCGGAGTCAGACGGCTAAAGGCCTGGGCAATCAGATCGATCGCCGCCTCAAACGAAATTGCTGCTGCCTCCCCCACCACTGGAGGCGGAGCCATGACATCCCAGGGGGCCAGCTTGGGCAAATCCAGTGCCTTGGCCATGGCCTGCATCGCTCGCTGGCCCACGGCGCGGTGGCGATAGGTGCTGTCCATCAGTGCATCTAGGGTACTGCGCTCAATGCGGCTTTGGTGGCAGCTTTTGTCGAGGTAGTGCAGTGTGCGGATCCGGCCTCGCTGTTGGGTTTCTTCAAGTCGCCATCCATTAATGGCATTGAGAATCATGGCGACGGTTTCCTGGCTGCCACTCCAGGCTTGATTAATGCCGCGCCAGGCCGCTTCTCGAGTCGTGCGCTGGTCGCTGCCGAGCAAATTGGCGGCCTTGGCCAAGCCGACGGATTCGCCGTTGATGGTGCACTGAAGACTGCCTGCCAACTTGTCGTAGAGATTGCCCCAGCCATGGAGACCCGTGACCGCCAACCCGGTGATGATTTTTTCTTCATCGACGCTCAGGAGTTGGTCCTTGAGGCGACGGCTGTGGATGACTGAAAATGAGAGTTCCTCCAGGGCCGGATCTGCCAACAGCGCGGTCACAAACGCATCGCTGACCCGCACCAAAAAGACATCCACGGGCGTCATAGCCTGGGTCAGCGTCGCCCAAATTTGTTGCAGCGTGGGCAGCCAGATATTGGCATCGGGGTCTTTGGCGTTCACACTGAGGGTCGAGGAGATGAAGGTGTGGACATTGCTCAGACGTTCGACGATGCTGTTGCGCTGGAGATGAATCGCTTTGATTTCGGCAATCAGGGCTGCAAATTGTTCGGGCGCTAGAATTTCTGCGGTGGCAATGCGATCGCCAAACGGTTCACACCCTGTGACCAATGACGCAATCTCGGATTTAACGGCATCGATTTCAGTCGCGATCCGAGGATCGTCAGTACCCTGAAAAAAATGCGTGTTGTCCCAAGTCTGAAGGAGCTGAGCCATGATGTAAAGGGTCGATGCAATTGAGTGAAGAATCCTTTAGCTTAGGCTGAAAGGGGTGGGAAGTTCAACTCGATTTTTCTTTTCTCAGGTTTTTCTCAGGTTTTCTCAGATTTTCTCAGATGGTCGGTCTCAAGTTGAATGGGTTTAGGGTTGCGTGGGGGGGATGGAGGAAGGCGATCGCCGCTTCCAGGCGCGAGCTGTAGTTCTGGGCGAATTGCTCAAACCAAAAGCCATCATCGCTGAGGGGATCAAGTGCCTCGAGCCAGGCTTGAACTTTGGCTTCGAGTTCGGCTCGTTGTTGTTTTTGATGACGCTGTTGGGCTCGGGTCTCGAGCTTTTCTTTGGCGTAGAGACTCAGTTGCTCAAGTAGGTTGGGAATAGGGTAGTCGGTGGCGCGGGGCGGAGCGGACTGGGCAGGGGCCTGAATCAGCGGCTGAACGGGCGGCTGAACGGGCGGCTGAACCGATGAGGATTGCGGGGGTGGGAGGACGCACAACCGCTGGTT
>JAAUOP010000249.1 GCA_012034805.1 Synechococcales cyanobacterium CRU_2_2
TATGTCGGGAAGTGATGTTCGGAAGTGCGATGACCCCGCTTCTGCTCCCTCAACGGTCGCGCGGGAGGGGATTTTGTATCTCATCCCTGAAGAGAACGAGGATTAAAATCCCCTCCCGAACCCACCCCATCAACTAAGCTACCCAAAATTCCTGGGCAAACTTGAGCGAATAGGTCGCCAACAACAGGCCAAAAAAAACCAGCGTCCCATAGCCCCAACGCGGATACCTCGCAAACACCAAACCCAACGCCGGTGCGAGCGTAATAATTCCGTAGGCATAGCGCTCCACTGACATCGTGCGGCCCGTTCCGTAGATGATCAAAAAACCGAAAACACCATAGGCCAGCGCCAGGGGATTGAGCCGTTTGCGTTGGTTCCACAACAAAAAGGAGCCACCAAGCACCATCAGTGTATTGATCAATGGATTGCCCGCGACCAGCCAAAGGGCGATCGCCAACCCATACAGCCCCATCTCCGACGCGAATAGCGGTGCCGGGTCACTCGAAGGCCGCAATTGCGCCTGGGACAGCCAACGCCGCACCTGCCAACGCCGCACCTGCCAACCCAAGCCTGCCAACCCCAGAATCAGCACTACCAGCAGCGGGTGACTCAGATTGACCAACGCGCCCTTGTCCCAATTCTCCGGGCCAATCGCGACTTGGGCGAGTTGCTTCAGCCACATCTGCCCCCTCACATCGCCTGGGCGTGTCCAGTCTTGTTGCTCAATCAAGTAGGCCAAGGGTTGCCCAAACCGCAGCCAACAATAGAGGCTAAAGATGGCCACACCCCAGCCGCTAAACAGCGCCGCCGCCAGAGCTTTCAGCCCCCGCTGCTGTCGCCAAGTCACCCACAAAAACGCCGGAATCAACGCCAGCCCCGGCAGCCGAGTGGCCGTGGCCATTGCGCCCCAGAGACCTGCCCAGCGATATTGGCCGCGATCGAAGCAAAACAGTGCCGCCACTGTCAGAAACAGAAACAGCCCCTCCGTATAAATTACGGTGCCATACAGTGAAAACGGGCACCAAGCGAGCACCATCACCGACCACTTTGCCGCAGCCTCACCCCGTTCCGCCGCGACCCATCGATGCAGCACCACCAGCGCAGCCAAAAACGCTGCACCGTTGACGAATGTACCTGCAACATTAAAGGGTATTCCCAGCAGTCCCAAAACGCCGACGACAAAGGGAAAGAGCGGAAAAACACAATGTTGTTGAGCTGACCATCACCCGGTACAAAGTCATAGCCGAGGGTGGCAACGGCCTGGTAGCGCAAACTATCCCAAGCGGAAAAGACATCCCAGCTCAAGCTGATGACCTGGGCACCGGGGGGCGTTGGCAGCAGTGGCGCAATCCCCAGCAAAACCAACAAAATGAGGGCACGGCTGGCCAGCCAGATCCCCAGAACAGCTTGAAGGCTCTGGCCCCAAAATGGGCTTTGGTGAGGGACAGACAGAGTCGTATGGGCGGTTTGAATCATGCTTAGGAATAGAGTCCAATCCAATAAAATCCAATCATTCCGTAAAATAAAGCTAGAATTTTTTTGTCCGCCCGATGTCAAATCCTCCGCCCGAGCCGTCGCCAGAAATTTTGAAGGACTAACCTGGGCTGGCTCGTGTGATTGATGAGGCTGTCGAGGGAGTCGGGGTGAGCGGGAATAAGCAGGGTGGCTCACTCGGGAACAGGATAGCCCGCCTCGGTGATGGCTACCTTGATCGCGGCTTCGGATGCGGTGGTTTCGATCGCGACCTGTTTGGTGTGGGGATCAGCTGTGACGGCTGCGATCGCATCGACGGATTGAATGGCTTGGGTGATGGCCGCTGCGCAAGCACTGCAGGCCATGCTAGGAACCTTGAATTGTAGTTTCATGGAGGGGTGGGGTAGAGCGTGGGACGATCGCCGATAATGACGATCGTAGACCATCGCGCCGCCAACGCCGCATCCCTTCCTTTGTCGATAGCACCCCTTTGTCGATAGCACCCCCCATGTCAATCCAGACCCTCCCCACCGAAACTGTACACCGCATTGCGGCGGGGGAAGTGATTGACTCCCTGGCTGCTGTGGTGCGCGAACTGATCGAAAATAGTTTGGATGCGGGAGCGACTCGGATTTCGATCGCCCTCCACCTTGATCGGTGGCGCGTCCGCGTCACCGACAACGGTAGCGGCATGGACTTTTCCGACCTACAAAATGCCGCCCGTCCCCACAGCACTAGTAAAATCCGTCACAGCGACGACCTGAGCCAAATCCGCAGTCTTGGCTTTCGCGGTGAGGCGCTCCACAGCCTCGCGCAGTTGGCTCAGCTGGAAATTTGCAGTGCGGTTCAGGCCCGTCCGCCCCGCGATGATCGCCCGCTGGGGGGCTGGCAAGTGGCCTACGATTCTAATGGCGAGCCCGGTGAGCCCAGGGCAGCGGCGATCGCCCCTGGCACTACGGTCACCGTCACCCACCTGTTCGGGCAATGGCCTACTCGCCGTCAGGCCCTGCCCCACTCGGCTCAGCAGCTTCGCGCCATCCAGCTGACGCTCCACAACATTGCCCTCTGTCACCCGCAGATTACCTGGCAGGTGGAGCAATCCGGTAAGCCCTGGCTGGCGATCTGGCCCAGTGCTGCTGCCAAATCGCTGTTTCCCCAGTTGGTTCGCGGTGTGGTTGAGTCCGACTTTCGGGAGGTGCCGGTGGAAGAGGCAGCGCCCAATTCTCGCCTTACCCTCGGGTTGCCCGATCGCGTCCATCGGCGGCGTCCCGACTGGGTCAAAATTGCGGTGAATGGCCGCTGTGTGCGCTTGCCGGAGCTGGAACAGACGTTACTGGGGGCGTTGCGACGGAGTTTGCCCCGAGATCGCTTCCCCATTGCTTTTTTGCACCTGTATCTGCCGCCCCAGTCTGTCGATTGGAACCGCCACCCCGCCAAAAGCGAAATTTATCTGCGAGATCTGCCCCGGTGGCAACAGTCGCTCCAGGCCGCGATCGCCGCTGCCCTGACCCTGGCCCCCCCTGACTCGCAACTCAGCGCCGCTTCTGCCCGCATGGGCCGAGTGCTCAAGGCTGCCGAGATCCAAGGTCAATACCTCACTCCCCGGCAAGTTACGGCCAGTCAAGTTACGCCCAATCAAGTTACGCCCAGTCAAGTTACGCCCGGCCAGCTCCCTTCGTCCTTTCTCAAGGCGATCGCCCAGGTTCACAACACCTACATTGCTGCCGAGCACCCGTCTGGATTCTGGTTGGTTGAGCAACATATTGCTCATGAGCGGGTGCTATACGAACAAATTTGCGATCGCTGGGAGTGTGTCCCCCTAGAGCAGCCTCTGGTGCTGAGTCAACTGAATGAGGTTCAGCGATCGCAGCTTGATCGGATTGGCATTGTCGCGGAGTCATTTGGGGAGGATCTCTGGGCGATTCGGACGGCACCGGCTTTGCTAGTTGGGCGCGGGGACTGCGCTGCTGCGATCGTGGAACTCAGTCTGGGCAGTGATTTGCAAACGGCTCAGGTGGCGACGGCTTGTCGCAGTGCGATTCGCAATGGTATGCCGTTGTCGTTGTTGGAGATGCAGCAGTTGCTCGACCAGTGGCAGCAGACGCGATCGCCCCAAACTTGTCCTCACGGTCGGCCCATTTATATGGCGCTTGAGGAGACGAGTCTGTCGCGGTTTTTCCGGCGGCATTGGGTGATTGGCAAGAGCCACGGGATTCGGTAGGAGCGAACCGCGTTCCTCCTGGATGTTTTGCAAAAGGCCTGGTCAAGAGGTCTTGTAAGTTATGAGCCTTTTCTATTCTGCTGCATTCATAACAGTCAAGAGAGATTGCTCACATTGCTCAAAGATGAACCGTAATGCACCAATGATTGCATCTAAGTTGTTTGTTGAATAAGGAAGCGTTTCATAAACTTTTGCGTCAGTTGTCAGCTTGTAAAATCGCCAGGTTTCACCGTTTGTGATCATTCCCAAAACTTCAATAGAATGCCCGAATTTCAGATTTGTCCATTGACAAGCTTGCATTTCGACTAAGCACTGGGCTAGTCCCTGCTCAAAGTCATCTTTCTTAGCTTCGACGATACAGAGCATGGGTGCTTCTAGATAAGCTTTTTTCTCTGCAATTAAATAATCAACATTTCCGCTAGTCTGATCACTTCGTAGAAGCGCTCCTTTCCAGATTTTGAGATGCTTACAGGTCTCGATGCCTTCTTCGCAGAGTGCATCAATGATTAGTTTTTTTGATTCTTCGTAGTTTCGCAAGTCAAAGAATAATTCTAGTTTTTCGAGGCGTTGTTTAAAAAATCGCTGGGTGGAATTGGAGGAGTCTCTATTTTCCAGCTATGTAAGTTTTTGATGCCCAAT
>JAAUOP010000250.1 GCA_012034805.1 Synechococcales cyanobacterium CRU_2_2
CCCGCAGTTCTGAAGCCCTCATTGAGGCGATGGAAAAAGCCTTTTTACAAGTCTCAGAAACTGACATCAAACACTGGTTTACACACTGCTGTTACTGCTCCTTAGACTTATGAAATCCGCTATATTGAAAATAGATATAGCCGTCCAACTTGATTTTGAACGGTTCCCGAAAGCTTTGACCCATATGATAAGGGCTTCAGTCTTCGCATGCCGAAAACGGATCAATCCGGACGACTATATTAAGGGAATTTACAGCGACAAGATTGGGCAAATATTAATTTCCTTTTTAAAGGCGACTGGTCTACCCACAAAATCAGTGATCGGTTTTGAACCACTTTGATAAACGAACACACCTTCCACTGGTAATGCGATTGCATCCTATTCTCTACGGCTTTTAGCAGTTACAGCTGTAACCAGGGTAAGCGCATCTCAAACGCTATTGACCGCTAGGATTAAGGCTCTGGCGGAGTATGGTGTATGCACTGATTTTCTGCCTTGGATAGTTTTTAGCATTCTTGGATTTGGCACGGGCTGGTACAGACTCCGGCTGTTAATGTTAACGCATCGTCGCAAGTTGAATTGTTGTTGCAACATCTTAAGTTTTGCAAAGGAGAATGCGAGGCAGGGCGTGAAGTTTACAGAGGCACTGAAACTATTGGCGGATGAGAATCAGGCGTTGAGTGAGAGTTTTAAAACCTTTGTTAGTACGATGAAGGAGGGGGTTTATTTCGTTGGGATTTTGTCGGGGTTGGGGATTGGCATTTTGACGATTTTATTTGGTAAGAGTCTGAAGGAAGCAAAAGACACAGCGAAGGCGGCGGTGACGAGACAAGTGGAGGAACGGATGGTGTCGATCGCAGATCATCGGATTGATGTCGTGAAGCGATCGCTAGAGCGGGAGGGGTTGTGGATCAATCGCGGGTGATGTATTGGTTGCTGGGTGGGCGATCGTCGCCATGGGAGTTTGGGCTGTTGGAGACGCGGGGATTTCGGGTGCAGTTTTGTGTCCGGAAAAGGAGCAACAGGTGCGGCGGCAAATTGATTTAGTCACAGCGGCGATCGGGCGGGCGGCGATCGTAGTTTTCGTCACGGGGCGATTTGATTATTTGGATGAGGTAGGGCGCGATTGCTTGGTGGCTCCGACGAATAATCAGGTGACGTTGGTGGGAACGGTGGTGGATGCGGCTTATTTGGTGGTTGGCGATCGGTAGGATCTTCTGGAGCTTGGTCAAGCCAATCCTGGAATCTCAATCAGGCGACTCATAAACTTTTGCTTTGCGGTATGGCAGATGAGGCTGTTGTTTATTAGCCCGTCTGGAGAAGGAGATCACTCCACTCAAAATACTACTCAAAATACTCACCCGACTGAGGAACATGCTCACCGGAGCCGTCAGGCGAGACAGCAAGCGAATGGGCTGGGCAATGGCGCAGGCAAGCGGTTCTGGATTATTGAGGCCAATCCATTTTGGCAATGAATCTATCTAACTAATCTGATTGCCAATGGAGCTAATGCTCAATGGACCTGACGATCAATGGAGCTGCATGTTTTGCCTGAGGTTACGGCACTGACAGCCCCCACCAAGCCAGGCCGTAGGCTTGATTGGGCTCGTGCTTTTGCTCACGATATTGCACCCGCAACTTATAGCGCCCAGTCACTGGAATTTTCTGGAAAATGTGTTCCACGCTGTCCACATTGCTGACAGAAGTCCAGATCGCCTGGGCCTTGTCGGTGTCTGTGGCTCGCATTAGGTAGAGGTCGAGATTGTTGAGACCACGATCGCGAAACCGTTCCCCCAGGTCATATTGCCCATTGCGATTGATATCCACCAACTCCACCCACCGATCCCAGGTCAGCGTTGCCCCAAAATAGCTGCCCGCCTGGAGAGATTGGGCGATCGCATAATCTTGATAAACCGCACCCGACTCACCACCCGCTTGCCCCATCCCCACTTCGCCATAATCCCAACCCCGCGCCATCACCGCCGCCGTCGGGGGCTGCCGCCCTGCGCTGAGCTGCTGGTAGGCCCGAAATGCATTCAGCTGACCCGCCCCTAGCACCGGGTCTAGGGGCATGGCCGGATTCTTCAGCGCCACAGATTGGCTCCAGTCATGATTGTCCTGGGCAATAATCGTCTTCGTCATCCCCAGATGCCACCCCGAACCATCGTCCTGCAGCTTATCCGCCCCATTCAACAACACCGCCTTCATCACCTCGTGATGGCGGGAAGAGAGATCTGCCGCTTGGCCTGCCCTTGCGGCTCGCCCTTGGCGGAGGGTGCGATCGCCATACTCCTGCAACAGCGCCACCGTCCCCGTCACATGGGGAGCCGCAAAACTCGTACCGCTACTGCTTTGGGCCGCACCGCCGGGCTTGAGCACCTCCACCTCATTGCCCGGAGCCACCAAGCTCACAGAACCCCGCCCCTGGAGATTGCGCTCTATGCCAATGAACCGAAACGCCAAGGCCTCGAGTTCATCGCCCAAATTGGCAAAATCCAGCTTGCGAAAAACCCCATCCTGGCGACGCGTGTAGGCAACCGTCACCCCGTTATATTGATCCGTGGGAATCGGAATCCCGCCCTTGCCCTGATTACCCGCCACAGCATAGAGCACATCATGAACCCGCGCCGACCAATCGAGACATTGGGTGAGCAGTGCATTTCCATCCAAAACAGGATTGGCCCGTTGGTCCAGTTGCAAAGACTCGCCAAAACTCAGATTGATCGCCCGCAGATCACCACCGTTCTGCTGGGCTACATGGCTCAGCGCCAAACACTGCTCGGCCTGCTGGGCACCAGTTCGCCGCGACCCCAGAGCCGACGAGAACAACCGAGCCTCCGGCGCGATGCCACCCAATTGCTTGGCCCGACCCACCATCAGCGAAGCCACACCGTGGGCATGGGCATCGACGTGGGTGTTCTCGGTGGCGCTCTGATCTCGGAAAAACAGCCCCGCCAGTGGTACACCTTGCCATTCGGCAGCGACATTCTTATCAAATCCAAACCGTCCAGGCCGACCCGGCTCGATCTGGCCAATAGCGATCTTGCGACCAGTCAAATGGTAGGGCGCAGCTTGTAAAACTTGGGCATCAATGCCGTCTGGGCCTAGGGAGGAAGTCTCTTGGGAAGCTGTTTCCAGCGCTTTGGCAGGGTTAGCTTGGGCCACTTTGCTCTGGGCCAAAATCCCAGACAAGGCTAGGCCAATTGTCATGATAAAGAAACCATCAAACCGGTAAGAATGCCTACACATTTTGTTAAGCTGATTTGTATCCCAGGATGCCGACGCTATTAGGAGCACCCACGATGAGTCCATCGAAGAAATCCACGGTTATTTCCCCTTCAATTCTATCGGCTGACTTCAGCCGCCTTGGTGAAGAAATTCGCGCGGTGGATCAAGCTGGCGCAGACTGGATCCATGTGGATGTCATGGATGGTCGTTTTGTCCCCAATATCACCATCGGCCCCCTGATTGTCGATGCCATTCGTCCTCACACGCAAAAACCACTGGATGTTCACCTGATGATCGTCGAGCCCGAGAAGTATGTGGCGGATTTTGCCAAAGCGGGTGCAGACATTATTTCGGTTCACGCCGAGCACAATGCGTCTCCTCACCTGCACCGCACCCTGGGCCAAATCCGGGAGTTGGGTAAGCAAGCCGGGGTAGTGCTCAACCCTGGCACGCCCCTGAGCTTGATTGAAAATGTTTTGGAGCTTTGCGACCTTATCTTGTTGATGAGTGTCAATCCTGGCTTTGGCGGCCAGAGCTTTATTCCGTCGGCGGTGGGTAAGGTGGCGGCCCTGCGCCAGATGTGCGATGAGCGCGGTTTGGATCCTTGGATTGAAGTGGACGGCGGCCTCAAGGTGAACAACACCTGGCAGGTGCTAGAGGCGGGGGCCAACGCGATCGTGGCGGGTTCGGCGGTGTTCAATGCGCCGGATTATGCGGCAGCGATCGAGGGCATTCGCAACAGCAAGCGTCCGGCGGGTGAGCGCGAGCTCGCAGCGGTTTAGGGGATGATTCGGGCAGGTTGCCCCTAAGACATAAAACAACAATCCTTTCAAGGTCGGGTCTCTGCAAGAGACTCGGCCTTTTGCCTGTTGAGCATTCCCGCCACGCATCCTACGAATGAAAAGCGAAGCGTCATTCAGTAGTTAGTGGTGGGCGTAGATGCCTAGGATCATCCTGGTTCTGAATATACAGCAGCAATGTTTCGATGCTAGCCCTGCCCCCTGTAGAGATGACGGCATAGGCCCTGTTCCAAAAATAGGGCTTCCAGAAATAGGGCTTTAGCTGCTCTGAAAACT
>JAAUOP010000251.1 GCA_012034805.1 Synechococcales cyanobacterium CRU_2_2
CGCACCACCTATGAATCCGGCATGGAGCCCATCGGCGGGGCTTGGATTCAGTTCAACATCCGGTACTACATGTTCGCCCTGGTCTTTGTGATCTTCGATGTGGAAACCGTCTTTCTGTATCCCTGGGCGGTCGCGTTCAACCGTTTGGGCTTGTTAGCCTTTATTGAGGCGCTTATTTTTATTGCCATCCTGGTGGTAGGTCTTGCCTACGCCTGGAGAAAAGGAGCTTTGGAGTGGTCATGAAACCAATTACAGATGCCAGCGCAGCCAACTATGACCAGTGGCAGCGCGATCGCCTCGTCAACCCCGTCGCCCAGGGCAACGTCACCCAGGAGCTGTCCGAAAACGTCATCCTCACCTCCCTGGATGACCTTTACAACTGGGCTCGTCTCTCCAGCCTCTGGCCCTTGCTCTATGGCACGGCCTGCTGCTTCATCGAATTTGCAGCCCTGCTGGGCTCCCGCTTCGACTTCGACCGCTTTGGCCTCGTGCCCCGCTCCAGCCCGCGCCAGGCCGATTTGCTGATTGTGGCGGGCACCGTGACCATGAAAATGGCCCCGGCCCTCGTGCGCCTCTACGAACAAATGCCCGAGCCCAAGTACGTCATGGCCATGGGAGCCTGCACGATCACTGGCGGCATGTTCAGCGCCGACTCGCCCTCCACGGTGCGCGGTGTGGACAAGCTCATCCCCGTGGACCTCTACATCCCCGGCTGTCCGCCCCGGCCCGAAGCCATCATTGATGCGGTGATCAAGCTGCGTAAGAAGGTTGCCAATGAGTCCATCCAGGAGCGGGACACCCTCAAGCAGACCAACCGCTACTACAGCACCACCCACCAGATGAAGCCCGTGCCTGCGATCCTCACGGGCACCTATCTCAATTCTGGCACCCGCGAGGTTCCGCCCAAGGAACTCACCGAGGCGATCGGAATGCCGATTCCCCCCGCCCTCAAAGCATCCCAGACCCAGCAGGAGGCCGTAGACCGTGGCTGAAGACCAACAGACCCCCGCCACTGATGCGGCGGCATCGGACAGCGAAGCGACCGCCCTCGCTGAAGCCGGTAAAACCTCCCAATGGCTGTCCAAAAATGGCTTCGACCACGAGGTCGTCCCCTCGGATCACCTGGGCGTCGAGATCCTCGAAGTCGCGCCCCAATTCCTGCTGCCCCTCTGCACGGCGCTCTATGCCAACGGCTTTAACTACCTGCAATGCCAGGGGGCCTACGATGAAGGCCCAGGCCAAAAGCTGGTCAGCTTCTACCACCTGATCAAGCTCCAGAGCAACGCCGATCGCCCCGATGAAGTCCGCCTGCGCGTGCGCCTGGATCGCACCGAGCCGAAGCTGCCCTCCGTCTACTGGATTTGGAAGGGAGCGGACTGGCAGGAGCGAGAATGCTATGACATGTATGGCATCGTCTACGAAGGTCACCCCAACCTCAAACGGATTTTGATGCCTGAAGATTGGGTGGGCTGGCCCCTGCGTAAGGACTATATTTCACCGGATTTTTACGAGCTGCAGGATGCCTATTAGGGTGGCGGCTCATCATAACGTCATCCACCTCGACAGCGGCTTCCTAGCCTGATGTCCCCTCCCCAACGCCCCTGATTCCACTGGAATCGGGGGCGTTTTGCTTGCAGCATTTTGCTTGACCGCGCCCCGGCTCTCCCCAAATACCCCTGGGAGGAGGCTCCCCCCAGGTCGCCTTTGGCCCCACCCCGACGAGGGCTGATTCTACGGAACAAAATCGCCCAAACCCAGACAGGAGGGGTGTCCCCACGTCTTTATGGGAGGCGGGTTGCCCTTTGGCCAGCGCGATCGCCCTTGGCTAACTTAGCCCCAGGCACCGCTCAAGCATCGGCGGTGCAAAACGCAGCCCCAGGGGAGGGTTTACTCAAGCCATCTCCCCTCGGCGATCGGGTCAACTCAGGGCCGCTTACGGGTCAACTCAGGGCCAGCTCACAGGCCAGCTCACAGGCCAGCTCACAGGCTAGCTCACAGGCCAGATCGCGGGTCAACTCACAGACCCGCTCAGGTCAACTCAGGGGCATCGCCATCTGCCATCGCGCTACAGATTATTTCAGGGAGTTTCGCTATGTCGAGAGATGCGCTGGTCGTCGGACTCAATCACTACCAGTGCCTGCCCAGCCTAGGGGCCCCTCCCATGATGCTGAATCCATCGCCCAGCGCCTCAGCCAGGATGGGGGCTTTCGGGTGCAGCGACTGCCCGAAGTCATCCAGGCGGGCCAGCCCCTGGTGGGCCAGGGCGGCATCTGCCTGCGGGAGCTGGAGGCGGCCTTGGTCAAGCTGTTTAAGCCCAATGGGGTCAGCATTCCTGAGACCGCGCTGTTCTACTTCTCGGGCCACGGCATTCAGAAAGCAGCGGGCATCAATGAAGGGTTTTTGGCGACCAGCGATACGGATCCCGATCGCGGGCTCTATGGACTGTCGCTGTTTTGGCTGCGGCGGTTGCTCCAAGAAAGCCCGGTGCGCCAGCGGGTGATTTGGCTGGACTGCTGCCACAGTGGTGCATTTTTGGACTTTTTGGAGGCGGACCCCGGTGCCAGGGCGGGCACGTCGCGCTTTTTATGGCCGCTGCACGGGAGTATGAACCGGCCTATGAGTCCCTCAGTGGGGGCTATAGCCTGTTTACGGAAGCGCTGCTGGAGGGGCTTGATCCCCACCGCTTGGTGAGGGGGCGATTACGAACTATGCCCTGACCGATTGGGTGAGCACGCGCCTCAAGGGTGAACTTCAGCAGCCGCTGTTTGAGAATTCGGGCAGTGAGATTTGCTGACGCGCCATTCGCCGACGGACTTGGCCCTGGCGTTGAAGCTGGCCCCTCCGGCTCGCCTTGCCACCCTGGAGCAGGATGGGGCGATCGCCCCCAGCCGCGCTACCCCCAGCAGCCTAGCCCTGCTGGAGGATCCCCAGGAGCTCCATTGGAATGGAGCCCCCGATCTTGCTGGGGAGAGTTTGAGGGCGGGGCGATCGCTCACCGGGGAAGCCACGCTGCGGGTGAAGACTCGTCATGATCGCCAGCCCCCAGTCCAGGGCTGGGATGAGACCCGCCGGGCCGAGCCTTTCCAGGGTTCCACGCCTGATGTTTCCAAGCCTGATGTTTCCACGCCTGATGTTTCCAAGCCTGATGTTTCCGCGCCTTCCAGCCAGGCGGGCTCAGCATCGACCGCTGCTGGTGGAGCCCCGGTCTGCCCCTATCCGGGCCTGAGGGCCTTTGACGCCTCAGAATATCTCTACTTCACCGGGCGGGATGAGCTGATCCAAGAACTGCTGTCATCGCTCCACCACCACAACCTGGTCTCCATCGTCGGCGCGGCCAGCAGCGGCAAGACGACGTGCCCGCCGCCGAACACCAGCGAGCCGACGCGGTAGAAGCTATCCACCAGGGCCAGCGCCTGCGACGGCCATGCCAGCCTGAGCAGCGGCAGCCCGATCAGCAGCAGCGTGCCGCGTTCCGGATCGAACAGGCCCAAAGCGGCGATGCTCCAAAGGATGGCCGTCAGCGACGCAAGCTTCCACTTGTGCTCGTGCCACTCCTTCCAGATCAGGCTTTGCCAAATCGTACGCATCAATTCCTCGCAGTTAGCACCCGGTCAGTGACCGGGGGCTAAGTGGTCGTGTTACATCAACGGCTGAAGATCCGCTTGCGGTTTAGCTTCGGCCGCAACCGCTTCGCCTCGCTGACCCGCCACGTACGCCTCAAAATCTCATCCAGATTCAAATCGATCGCGCGGAATTCGACTCCCTCTCGTCCCAGCAGTGTCATGGCACTTTCCGCGCGCTCCACGGTCACCGCCACTCGCTGCCCATCCGCGCGCTCGTCAAGGACGCCAAGATCACGGTTCACTACGGCAAAGTCATCGCGACTCAACACGAGCCTCTTCACATCACGCCGCAAAATTCAGTGTCCGCCTGCCGGACGATCCGCCCTTCGTCCAGAATCGCCACCTCATCGGCCACGGGCTCCACTTCGTACAGCAGATGCGAGCTGTAAAACACGGTCCGCCCTTCGCCCTGCAATGTGTGATGAGATCGCGGTTGAATTGCTTCCGCATGATCGGATCGAGGCCCAATGCCGGGTCGTCGAGAATCACCAACTCCGGCCGGTGCGCGAGTGCCAACACCAGTCCGAGCCGCACGTTCTGGCCTTTCGAGAGGAATTTGATCTTCTGATCGATCGGCAGCTCGAATTCGGTTTGATTGAACGCCTCCTCCGACTCGTCGCCGCCGGTCCGGTGCTTCTCGCTGAACTCGACGCTCAACACGATCAGCGG
>JAAUOP010000252.1 GCA_012034805.1 Synechococcales cyanobacterium CRU_2_2
AGCGAACTGGCAAACAGGCTTCGGTGCTCATGGTCGTAAAAAATCTTGATTCAATCAGGTCTGGATTCTAGGATGCTAGAGCAGTTTCAGATAGCTGCTGGGCTTTAGCGCGAATCAGCCAGTCGTCATCTTGGCTGGCGATGTCTAGGCCGCTGCGATCTCCCAGTTTCTCCAGCGCCAGCAACGCCGCATACTTCAGCGTCCACAAGGGCGAATCCAAACAGGCTTGACGGGGGGCGATCGCCGCGCGATCTCCCAGCTCCCCCAGGGTCAGCGCCGCCGCATAGCGAGACTTGAGGAACTGCGGCTGAGGATTATTTAAGCCCTCACTGACGATCAGCCCATAGGCCATATCTAACTTCAGCCAGCCCATTAGCTTCATAACATGGTAGTGAGCGCCATAGTCACTGCGAGCCTTATCCATATAAGCCGCCATCACCGCCGCCTTAGCAGCATCCCGATGTTCGGTCAGTAAAATCTGGCTGCCGAGATAGCAGCGGCCAAAGTCCGTTTGAAACAGCTCGTCAATCAAAAACGCCAGCGTTGGCGGCGGATCATACTCATGGACCATCGTAATGTCCTGGGGATGGTCATAGAGCGCTTTTTCCAGGGGGGGCTGAACTTCTGTAAAGCTGAGTTTGCCTGCGGCATGGCCCGCATCGGCCAGGGCGCGAATGCCCCGCAGCCGGAAGACCACCGACACCGGAGCCTTGGCAATCTCCGGGATGGCTTCCCAATACTGGGCATCGATCAGGTCTTGGATGCAGAGGCGGCGGGTGTAGACATTGGGGTGGAAGAGGAATTCGGTGACGGTTTGGAGCAAGGCGCGATCGCCCGTCAGCCGAGCGATCGCCGTCATGGCCGCACTGGCGATGGTCTTATCCTCATGGTCCACAAAGCCGCGAATCTTCTCCACGCCAGTTTGATATCCCAGCTTCGCCAAGGTATGGATAATCACCCGATAGGTCTGTTCCGGCTTGTCCAGCAGCGCTGCCATCGCTGCCAAAACAGATTCATCATCCGTACCAATTTCGCCAATGGACCAAACCGCATTCTCCACGGTGTAGTTATCCTCGTCTTTCAGGCAATCGCCAATAATCGGCAACGCCTGGCTGGCCTTCAAGCGGCCCAGCGTCTCCACGGCTTTTCGGCGAACGATGCGATTATTCAGCTCGGGGGCAGTGTTTTCGATGGCGCGGGTCAGGGCGGCGATCGCCCCCGCCGTCGGATAATTCGCCAGCTCACAGGCCGCTACATAGCGCGACTGACCTTCTTCGGAACCCATCGGCGCATCCAACAGCCGAATCGCCTCCGCCTCCGATAGGCCAAACATGCCTAAAAATCGCTTGTCGTACATGGTCATTACCCTTACCCATTCCGTGACATACTCCCGACGCTCATCTTTCAGATAGAGCGCGGGCTTCTTTACTCTCGCACCACAATCAAATGGGTGCCGCAAAGAAGCTTTCCTACTTCATCTGGTCTTATCTAGGTAACACGGCAAGCGCTACCCCCGACAGCTCCCATCCGCAGGCGATTTTTTTTACATCCAGGTAATGACCAACCCCAGATTGCTTTTGATTTCCCGTTTTACTTCGTCTGCACTGTTCACCAGCTTGCAAAGCAAGTCTGTACGTTTGTGTCAGGAAGTCAGGTCGGCACCATGAAAATCATTTATGTTGGTTCAAGCATACCATTTGCTCGTCTCAGCCTCGCTGTCTTCACTCGTTTTTCCAAACATGGTTCAGGCAGCAGACTTCGACTCGCCTACTTTCATCCCGACGCCAAATCAAAGATTATGGCGCGGGGCTTCCCGCGATATAGCTAAAATGGGTAATTTCTGCAAAAGCACGGATGCCCAAGTCTAGGTTGGTATATTTACTGGCAACTCCTTGATCGAATTCACCACAGCAGACAGGCTGGGCAAAATTTGGATCGAGGGTTCTGCGGGAATCAGCTTTGCTAACCACTGAATTGACTGAAACTGTATTGACTGAAACGCTCTACTGGGTTGACCCGCCGCTCCCCATGACACCCTCTCCATCCCCCATCACTCAACTGGCCCCAGGGCCCTCGTCCCCCTGCGATCGCTCTGGATGCCTTTGGCCATCCGCTAGAATTGCCCGCCGATCTGGATCCCCACCAAATCTTGGACTTGGTGGATCAGGTTTTACCTTTCGAGGTCTGCCTCTACCACCGCGTGATTCCGCTATCGCTGCTGGGATCCTGCCTGCGCCTCGGCATGGTCGATCCCCCACGATCAGGCCGCCCCTGGATTATGTCAGCCGGATTGCTGCCTACAGCGATCGCACCATCGAGCCCCTGCCCCTCGCCGGTCACCTCCACCAGGTTTTGCTGTCTGCCTATCTGCGCCACAGCAGCGCTGCTGTCCCGGACGAGCCCATGGAAGCACCCATGGAAGCACCACCCATGGAAGCACCGGTCTCGGAACTGGAAACCCTCTTTCCCCAGACGTTAACCAGCCCCACGGGTGCTCATCCAACCCTCAATCATCACCCTACTACCGATGAGACCCAGCTTCTGCACCGGCCGCAGGCCATCGAGCCCGCCTGGGAGAATCAACGATATCTGGATCTAGATTCAAGCCTGGATCCAGATTTAATCCTAGGCATTCCCGCCCAGGGCAGAGCCACGCTGGAGGATGCAGGTGTTTCATCCCACGGGGCCAAGCATTTGGCCGAAGAACTCGCCGAAGATTGCGCCGATTCTGTGCTGGCAACCCTCAACCTGGAGCAGCCCGCCCACCTGGAGACCCAGCAACCCACTGAGGAGCGTGCTAGGGCGATCGCCGCCCGCCGGGAGCAAGCAGCGACCTCAGACATCGGCCTCCAGCGCACTCTGATCCTGGATGAAATCTTTGATGAAACCCTCAACCAAGCCGAGGTGATGGCAGATCTGCCGGCACCGCTGCGATCGGCCATGTGCGCTATTCGACCGCCGGATCGAAAGGGGCCACCGCGATCCGCGACGTGCAGCCGTTTTTTGGCGAATTTTCCATGGGCGGCTGCGCCATTGCGCATAATGGCAACATCACCAATGCCGATGCCCTGCGGCGCGAACTGATCGAACGCGGATCAATCTTTCAATCCTCCTCCGACAGCGAATGCATCATTCACCTGATGGCGCGGTCGATCCAAAAGAACCTGTCCGAACGCATCAAGGACGCGCTGCGCCGTGTAGAGGGCGCGTTCAGCGTCGTTGCCATGACCCGCACCAAACTGATCGGCGTGCGCGATCCCCTGGGCGTGCGCCCGCTGGTCCTTGGCCGGATCAGCGACACGGCTTGGGCTTTGTCATCGGAAACCTGCGGCCTTGATATCATCGGCGCGGAATTCGTGCGCGAGATTGAACCGGGCGAAATGGTCGTCATCGAGGACGGCGTGGCGTTCAAAGGTCGCACGGTGCGCGTCATGATCAGCACCGTGACGCAGACCAGCCTGGGGCGCATGATCTTTGCCAAACCCAAAGAGGTTGTACCCTGAACAGTAAAGACAGGTGAAAGAAAAAAGCTGAAAGGTCGAAGTGGTACGGCGAACACCGCCTTCACTTGACCTTTCAGCTTTGACCTGCCTCTAGCTGATGCGCGTGATGTTACCGTTGGCGCGGGTTGACTCTGGATATGCGCATCCAGTTTCTCCACGAGTTGCCGCATGGCTTCCTGAATCCCAGCCGCGATCTCTCGAGCCATTTCTATTTTGTGACCGGTGTTGAGTTCCTGTACGTTGACTTGAATCTGATCGTTTTCCACGAGCAACTCGAAACCAAAGCACGGCAGCAGACCGGCAGCGACGCACTTGGCGCTGTTCATATCGGTTGCCATGGCCATCATCGTGCCTTCCTTGAGTGCTTTCAACGTGGGTTTGCTGGGTTGAGACATGGTGAGAACCTTTCCTTTGTTCTGAACCTCGAAACGCTGCTCGAGACGTTGCCCGCAACGATACCGCCCCAGCCTGGGATTCTCAAGGGAATGGGCGGGGTTGTGAGTTGTGGGTTGAAATCAGGTCGAAACTTGAGACGAGTCGTGTCCTTGGGCCATGAACCTTGCCTGACTCAAAACTCACTACTCATAACTCAAAACTGAATCTCTCTCACGCCTGTGCCAGGTCACGCACGAGGATTTCGGACAGCACCTCGAACGACCAAGCTCGCGTTTTCACACCGGGGATGTTCAGCGCTCCGCGCACCTGCGGCAGGATGTCCGTGCTCGAGGTGACCTCGAGCAGAACGACTTTTGGATTCTCGGTGTTGCGCAACAAGCGCGT
>JAAUOP010000107.1 GCA_012034805.1 Synechococcales cyanobacterium CRU_2_2
AAATTGGCTCATTTTCGTAGGTCTCAATCACTTTTTGGCGCAAGTCAAGGGAGTAGGATTTCATTGCTATTCTGTTGGGTTATCCAGACTAATAACTGTATCCCTTAATTCTGAAAACCGCTATATCGCAAGAAAGGAAATTGGGGAATATCTGATAGACGCGTCTAGTTTTATCGAGAAAGAACTAGATGAAGAAGGGAACATACTTAGCACAATTTGGGCGTGGACAAAAGGCATTGCCGGTTTTTTGTGGAAAGGAGCTATCGGCCTTCTGAAAATGGTTTTCTCTATGGATTTCAGAAGCCTATTCGCAAAACTTGTTAATTTCGCTCAGTTCACAATAAGTTTTGATTTTGGGGCTAGTGATGCATCCCTGACTCAACAGGTCGAAGCCCTTAAGCTAGGGGTATCGTCTCAGCTTGGGGGGTTCGCAGGTCAAGCCGCTGGCTGGTTTCTCGGTGGGGCTTTACCTGGTTTTGCCATTTTTGCCTTCAACGAAGTCGCAGGGCTCAACGTGCTCAAAGAAGTTGGGCAAGAAGCGTTAGAAGAGCTAGCCGACTCTCTCTATGCCTTGACCCAAGCTATTTGGAGGCTTAAGTCAAGAGAACTTTTTATTAGGTCTTTCAAAAATGTTAGGAAATGGCTAAAACAGCCTAATAACCCTTTTTATGCTTTTTTGCCTGAAAGCTTAAAGAAAGCTTGGACTGAGGGGAAATCATGGCGCATTGCGGATCGTGTTGAACTAGCGGTTGAATCGATCCAAGATGCACAGCTGGAGGCATTTGCAGAAGAGGCATTAGATGAGTTTGGTGATTCTTTTCTAGAAGCTGGTTACGTTGTCGCGGGTGGCCTTGATAAATACGTCGCGGAACAAAAACGGAAGAAAACAGAGCAAGTCTTAGAGGTGACTCCTAATAGGGAATACCCAAATGAAAAGTTTTTACTCGCAGGGCATGAAACCGAGCTTAGAGCCACTTTGCCGCTGATTTTGGCTAATCACGAAATCATTGATCACCGAGATATTGGGGTCGTGTCAGCGGTTGACCCCACACAATGATCACTCAGGCTCAGCCCCTAGAGCTGTATTGCCGGATTGAGTGGAGATCGCCGCTAGGCAATGCAGGCCCAAGACCCAGCTACCAGATATCCAGTGTCAAGCGTAGCAAGCTGAGCGACTACGAGTTTATCCGACTGGTTGCGGGGGGAAGCAACGGGTATCTGTGGGGTAGATACAAAGCTGTAGCATCTATGTCTGATGGCCATTTCATCACCTGCTATGGTGGCACGGAAGACGCAGCTGAAGAGCGAGCGTTGGCGCTAACGACCTTGAGCGATGCCAATGTACAAGTGATCAACGTGACCGAAGAAAAGCGGAGTGCAGTCCGATTGACGATCAAGGGACTGCGAAAGGAATCTACCCAGGTTCAGCCCTACCGGATCATCATCACAAACCGCAAGTACTACACAGAACCCCATCCAGGAAGCAGAGCGAGCAAACGGGGCTATTTCATTCCGATCTCAGCCGCGCTGAGCATCCGCTCGGCAACTAAACCCGCAGACTGGGATCAAAGGATCTCTCAGATTTTGCTAGGGCCAACTGTGAGCAACCCAGGTTGATCACAGTTGGCTGAAATCTTGATAAATGGGTGCGCCTGGATTTGCCAGGATCTGGGCGCGCTCATCGTGCAGCATGTTTTCAACTTCCGAAATCGGCAAATTGGTTTCCTCGGCTAGGCGCTGAAGCAGTACCAGCCGGGGCTGATAGGAGTAGAGCCGCCCCCGCCGTCCCTGAGTTCGGTGGATCGCGTCTCGGCTCCTTTTATTCAGTCGGTGGTAGAGCCTAAGTATAAGCATCGGATCTAACAGGGTGAGATAAAGTGCCAGGTACAATACTAGCCCTGTACTTTGAGCGATCTGGGTGGTGCTGGACAGTCGGACTAGTTCAAGCCTATCAGTGTAAAAGGAAACATCACGCAGGAACGCGGCTATGCCAGCATCAGTACGAGGGAAGAAGCGAGATCAATCTGTATTTGTTCGGGTGAATCCGGTGTTTGGGTTTGGCTGGAAGACTCGGGACTTAAGCGAGAGTGCAGGCGTCTCCAGCGCGGATCTGAAAACTGGATTAGGTCATATGACCGTAGCTGAGGCCATTGCAATCTCTAACATTGTCCTTGTGACGGGTGCAAATGCGCCCAAACCTATGCGGGTGACCAAAAAAATTGCAAACGCGCCCAACACATCCTCAGCTAGCGTCAGCACCTATGCGGGGTATGACAAACTAGCTAGCGCCAACGCCCAAGGCTTCTTTCAATCCGCTCGCGCCAAAACCGTTAGCTTGTCAGCACCTCGGGCCAGCCGCCGGACGTTCTCGGGTGTGGTGACCTTGAGTAATGGATTGATGTACGTTCAGCCCGTGGACGCGATCGCCGCGACCGCTGAGCGTCGGACTACGCTCGGGATCGAAATCGCATCTCAAATCTCAGCGACCGACGGCCAAAAACTCGCGAGAGGGTGCCGGAGCAAACCGGGCCGGGTCGATGTTGCCCTTGAGGGAGACGTAACGGCTCGCTTGCCGTTTTCGACCGCTAAGCAAAGTGAGGCCGGGGCTTTGGGCTCGATCACGCAGATGGAACGCATCGAATACCAGTAAACCCACGCTCTCTAACTTCCCTCATCAATCCTTAGCAAGGTCAAAAATCAATGCCAGCATCCACACGGGGCAAACTCCGCGATCAACGCGTCTTCGTTAAAATCAACAACTCTCTAGGGTTTGGCTGGAACACTGCCGACTTAAGCCAAGTCGCTGGAATCTCTAATGCAGATCTGAAAACAGGTCTGGGTCATCTGAGCGAAACCGAAGCCATGGCTGCATCTGGGCTCGTGCTCGTGACGGGTGCAAACGCCCCCAAACCGGCTCGGGTGACCAAGCGGCTACGCAGTGCCCGATCGGGGCTCGTGCAACGCTCAGCACCTATTGCAGCTTTGACAAATTGGCGGCAGCTGCCGCGCTAGGATTCCGGCTCTCTAGTCCTGCGCGTCCCTCGCCTACTCTCCGAGCCATGAACCAACTGAGACGAACAGGATCCGGAATTGTAACGCTGAGTAACGGCTTACGGTGTGCAATCCCGATTGATCCGTCCGCTCTTGAGGAAAACCTCATGACGACCCTAGGGATCGAAAATCGAACAACGATTTCAGCTACTGATATGTTGCGGGTTGTTCGTGGCGCTCGAAGCAAACCGGGCCGGGTACAAATCAATCTTGAAAATGGCGTGATCGCTCAGTTGCCATTTTCAACCGCGAAAGAGTCAGATGCTGCCGCCGTTGGTACCGTCATCAAGCGGGAAATCGTAGAGTATCCGGCTGCTGTACCGACTACGCCCGGTTAACCTAACCCCTAACAACGTTTAAGCAAATGCCAGCATCAACACGTGGCCAGCGCCGCGATCAAAGAACCTTTGTCAAAATCAATGCCTTGCTAGCTCTGGGCTGGGCTGCTGCTGACTTGAGCCAAGCGGCGGGCATATCCAATGCAGATCTCAAAAATGGGCTCGGGCATCTGAGCGAGGCCGAAGCAATGGCCACGCCATCGCTGATTTTGGTGACCGGTGCAAATGCACCCAAACCGGTTCGAGTGATCAAGCGGCTACGCAGTGCCCCGATCAACTCTAGGGGCACGCTCAGCACTTATTGCGGATTTGACAAATTGGCGGCGGCGGCGGCCCTAGGGTTTCGAATCTCTATCCCCGCACGTCCTGGGCCACCGCTAAGGCCATTCTCCCCCGGTGCTCGAACAGCAACGGGTGTAGTGACTTTGAGTAACAGCCTCAATTGTGCGGTGGCCATTGACCCGCTCACCATATCGGACAGTCTTCTTACCCAGCTGGGGATTGCCAAAAGTTCGGCGCTCTCTGAATTGGATCGAGGTCGTTTAGTTCGAGGTGCGCGATCAAAACCGGGCCGTGTCCAGATTGCGCTTGAGAATGGCGTGATCGCTCAGCTTCCTTTTTCCACCGCGAAAGAAGCAGATGCAGCCGAATTAGGAAAGATAGTGTCTAGAGAGCGAGTTGAATATCCGAATGCAATGCCGTTGTAGCCATGAGTTTGAACCCAATCTGCAAAGAGTTTTAACCACTTCCCTTAATCCTTCCGGGCTCGCTCGAATATCTCTTAGCGAGTGATGAAATCGGGTTTTTCCCCGGTGCGATGGATTACGTCCATCGCACTGGGAACGAGTGTGCATTTATCTCGCGTCCCCAATGCGGTGGCTTGCTCGAAGCCGTATCTCGTAAGGAATTTGAGGAATATGTGCATGATGGGGAAATGGATGCCCGTCAAGACGAACTAGAAGCTCAATGGGATCTAGAAGATGAACTTTTCGCCGATGAACTAATACTGATCTAATGACCGTTGATGTCACAAAATGGCGAGCAATAGGGACAGCTATCCCCCAAGCTGATTGGACGCCCGTTGAGAGGCAGGGTGTCCCCGGACTCTCAACAGCGGTAGAAAGTTTCTTAGTCGTTTTCTACAATCTCAAGAACCCAAATCAAGCCGATTTTCTGTATCGTTCTAAACTCGTGGTAAGGATGGTTTACCCTCAAAACCGATATGGATTGAGGGGAATTGAAACAAAGCCTTTATGGTTTCGGCCCAGCCCAGACCCGACAGAATTTACTCTTGATTTTCCCCGTGCAATGCTAGAAAGTGGGACGATTTTTCGCTCTTTTGAGTGTCGGCGGTGGAACCGATTTAACCGCTCAAACCTCAACACCGATGGAGCGTGGGAAATTGAGATCTACGAGTCTTTGAACCCCGTTGACTTGGGAGAACCACCGCCGGTACCGCCGCCTCGCGGCCCTGGGTGGGAATGGCAATATTGAGGAGCTTGAATAAACGATGGCATGGCAAAACTTAGACTTCTTGACCCTCAACCGCGATGGGGATTACGTCCCATTACCCTTGCCCGAAAGCGGGGGGAAAGTCTGGATCCGGATCCCTGCTTTTGCCGCCGAACAAGCCGGTAGCTACCAAATCGGCATCTTTAGCCAGCCGGATCAGGGCGAGCAGGGTTTTCTGGACATGCTGACTCGCAGCATTGCCCCGTTTGCCCGATATATCAGTTTCGATGTGGCTGAAGGATTTCCATCCCCTCATTTGGGAATGCGGATCATCAACCATGCTGACACCGTTCCTACGTACTCCATTCAGCCTCAGCTACTCATCCAGGCACCCAGCACAACTCCTCATGTCCAGGCGCTCTGGGCTTGGGTTGAACAAATCTCTCAAAACCTTGACACGCTCAGGCTAGAGGCCGCTGGGTATGACGATATTCAGGCTTTGCAAGAATCCCTAGAGGCAATGATTCAGGGCATTGAGTCCGGGGATGGTTCCATTGGCCCAGCTGGCCCCACTGGGCCAGCCGGAGCAAGTGCTTATGCACTGTGGATCAACGCGGGGAACCTGGGCACCATTTCCGAATTTTTGGCCAGCTTGGCAGGTAGTCCCGGCGCTGATGGTGCGCCTGGTGTCGCAGGGCCAGCGGGGCCAGCCGGTGCTGATGGTGCGCCTGGTGTCGCAGGGCCAGCGGGGCCAGCCGGTGCTGGCAGCAGCGCCGAATTTAGCCACTATGGCAACACTGTTCCCGTTGCGGCCAGTGAGGGGGATACGTGGCGAGAGCTGAGTAGTACGGGATTATTCGTTGAAGACTGGGAGCGCGTCGGCTCGAATTGGCTCGGGAAGCAAATCTATCGATCGGCATCGACTGAGCATTTCGCCCGAACCGCCGCTGTCACGATAAACTGTCAAAACACTTTTTTCCCTGGGACGTTTGCCGCACGCGCCGCAACCTACGGGATTGCACTGTCGGGCTGGAATTTGCAACTCGCGAAGATGTCGCTGAGTGCTCGCTCTGCGAGCACGATCAACACAACCGCGATCGCCACAGCAGCAGAAACCACCGTCTATAGCCCGTGGGCTGTACTGTCGGACAGTCTTCGGACGCGGGCAATTCTCACCCCTCCCACAACGCCCCCAGACATGTTCGGCTACAGCTGGGTCGAATTTCGCCGAGTCAGGGCCTAGTCTAGCTAAACCCCAACGATTATCGGAGGTGGGGACATGTCTCCATAACAACAAAAGGAGCCCAGAGGCTCCTTCTATCAGGGGCGTTCTACGACAAAAACGACGGCAGCAACGTCATTTTATTGGAGAACTATCAGTGGTTTCTCGTCCGCAATTCTACGCTATTTTTTTTGGCTGGCTCAAGTTTTTAAAGATTGCGTCAACAATCTATCGAGCTTCGCGGCAATGCTGCGAGCATTTAGAGGGGATTAATCCCCGGATTCCGACTTTAGCGGGCTATCGCCATAATCTGGCATGGCTCAGAAATCTAGATGACGATGACGACCCTACTGAAGAGCTGCTGACGCTTGAGGGTGATCGCCATGATTGAAGCTCTCATAGGCCTAATCGGCCTAGGAATCTCTCTCTCGATGTCGGTTGCAAAGTTGATTGGGGCGATCGACCAACGGGCCGACAAAACCGACGCGGCGATCGCCAGTCTTCAGTCCGAAATGGGCCACCAAATCTCAGAAATCAGGAAAAACATTGCACTACAAGATTACCGCTTACAGCAAATCGAGCGGCGCTCAGAACCTCGTGGCATTTTTGGAGAACTCAAAAGATGAAACCCCTACTCGTTTTTCACGCTGAACTCACCAACGACGGAGACCCTACGGGCCGCCTAGAATTCTGGGACGTGGCTGAATGGCCCGAAGTCCGAACGGTCGAACGTTACACTGCCCTCTCGGGGTTGCCGGGGTGGCAGGATTGGCAAGATCAAGACACCAAAGCACGCGGCCCCATCCCCCGCATGGATCGCGCCGGCGTCAGCTGCTACAAAGTCAGCACGGTTCCTCAGTTCGTTTCGGCTTCTGAACAGCCGGGTATTGCTGGCAATTTCTACGAGATTTTGCCTAGCTACGTTGAGAACGGACGGGGTTTATTCGGTATCCACCGTGATGCCAATGTGCTCGGGACTGCCGGCTGTGTGGGCGTTCGGACTGATGAGGGCTGGAAAGACTTCCAGGCTCGCATGTGCAAGCTATTTGAACAGCACCGCATCACTCAGGTTCCGTTGATGATCGCCTATTCCTAGAAGCTGAATGGACAATAACCTTGGTTTGGCCGCGATCGTCCTCATGGCCCTAGTGCCCTTTGGCGATCGCGACCTCAAAGACATCGCGATCGCGCGATCGCCGCGCTGACTATCCCAACTCAGGCGACCGCCCCCCGTCGAGCGGGGAGCGATCGCCCTCAGCATCGAGGCGGAGCCGCCGAAACCACAAGGCCAGAGTTTAGCGACCTCTAGCCCTCCGTCAGGAATGCATCAACCCGCTTGAGGTGGAATAGGTACCGCCGCCCATTTTTGGCCGCTTTGGGGTTGATGCAGCGGTAGTGCAAGCCCCTGCTGAGGGAGGGGCGGAGATTGAGCAGAGCGCGGCGAGATAGCCCCAGCTTCGCCGCCGCCATTTCGGGGCTGACCCAATCAATCGCGATGGGACGGCCCCGTTTTTTGGGCTTATTCATCGGTCACACCTCCCATTTCGACCGGCAAAGCAAACACGCTCTCTACACTCAGCACGTCAATCCTCCCGGTTGCGACGTGGCGACATCGTGCCCGTTCGCCGTCACCCGACAAACCATCAAACACATAAAGCTGGAACAGCAGCTGTTTTTGTAGCCAGTCCGGCAGCGCGGGTATCGGCATCTCTGGTTTCGATTTCTTTAGATAGCCACTTCCGCGCTTATACCAGGCTCCACTAGCGCTAATCGTCACATTGCATCCCCTAGAGAGCATTATTTTTTGTTTTTCCTGGGGGAGAATGGGAGAAGTCTCCCCAGTCTCCGAACCCTCCCTAACCCTTTCAGGCTCTGGGTTCTGCGCAGGGAGGGTTAGGGAGGGTTGGCCCCAACCCTCTCGGGCTCTGGGTTTGAGTGCGTTTTTGGGGGTGTTTTGGTGGATTCTGGCCCCTCCGATCGGGGTGCAATTCGCAGATATGCAGCGAAATCGAAGCCTTTTACCATGTCTGGGACATTGTAAAAAATAACACCGCCGTTCGTTTTGGAATGTGGGATTCCGAGTTCGTTCATGAGGGTTCCGAACTTGGTATTAGAACAAGGTTTGTGGCCGTTGCCCTTGGCCCAATTCACATACCCCTCATACAGACTGAATGCCTGAACCGAGTCTTGACCGCTGGGGTAGGCATCCACCAAATACTTCACCTCGGGGTGATCGTTGAGGAATCGCTCGATCGAAGCTTCTTTAACGGCATCGATCGAGCCAGACCATCGGATCAAGGTTTGGGCCTCGACGGTGGACAATCCCCAGGCCCAAGCGAAAATCCCCGAGAGTTCGGCTCTGAGTTTGATATCGAGGTCTTGATCTGGCGTCGTCGGTGGGAACCGGAAGGGCACGACGCAGAGGCGGCGATCCAGGCCCTCGGTACCACTGCTGGGGACGCTGATGAAGTCGTTATAGCTTCGGACGACGACGACGCCCAGGCGCTGCATTGACTTGTCTTTGAACAGTTTTTTGATGCCGACGGGCTCATTACTCACGACTTTGTTGAAATTGCCGATTCCGGGCATATAGCCGGATGTGTCGGTATCGATGGCCATTTTTTATCGATCAACTGGCCCAGGCCCTCAGGCGTGCTGAACGTGTCGGGGCTGGAAACCCCACAGTTCTCTTCCCCCACCAGCTGCATCAAGATGTCCAAAAATGTCCCCTTGCCGCTGCCCTTGCGGCCTACCAGGTCGAGCGATTTCTCGATCGGACTTTTGCGGGTGCGATCCTTCGGGGAAAGAATCCATTTGCACCAGGCCCGTAGCAGCTGCTGGAGCTGCTGATCTTCGCCGGTGGCTTGACCCAGGTATCTCAACCAGTTTGGGCAACTCGCGGCCAGGTCGTAAGCGTAGGGCAAGCTGCAAGTGCAATAAAACTGGGGGCCGTGGTCGTGGAACGAATTGTCCCGAGTGTCGAGCACCCCGTTCTCGAAGCTGAGGTAATGCGCCGAATCCCAGAACGGTTCGGGAACGAAGCAGCGCCGCGCCATTTCCTCTTGGCAGTAGGCATAGAGGCCACCGTTTCGTTGCTGCCAATTTTGGGCGTCAAAAAACCGACCTATTTCGGCGGCGAGCAAGGTGGCATCGCCGATCGTCTCCCAGCGCTTGCCCGTCCAACGGTACCAGCCCAACGATGGCCGATATGCCCAGCCTTCTTTGAGCACGGCCCAGGTCATGACCGCCTTGGTGTGGGCTTCTGGCTCAGTGATTTTGAGCAAGCAGGCTTGGGAACCATCATGAGGCTGACCGTCGGCGGTGCGACCTCCCATGATTTTGGTGCCGCCCTTGAGTTTGGATGCGGGGCCATATTTGGCCATGGCGTTGCGATTCCCTTGCATGGCCCAAAAGCATTCGATGATGAGCCGCAAGGCTTCGCGGCCATGGCGGGCCAAAAAATCATCCAGGCCATTTTTAGATCCATCCAGCTCATTCGGAAGCAGGACAGGAAAACCTTCTCCCGCCCGCGCGCGCACATGTGTAAGTAAAGACTCCAGGGATTTTCTGACTGGAAATTTTTTGTGAGGTCGGAATCGAAGACGATGCCAACGGGGCGATTTTTCCAGGGGAAAGATTCCAGCTCAGGGAGGAACCGCGCCACGGGTTGCCCGTCGTCATCGTCGCCTCTGCCGTCGTCGATGTCCCAGGCGCTGCCATCGCTGCCTGCCATCCATTCGCCTCGACTGTTTCGATCGACAAATGCCGACACCCCAGCCCCCGCGATCGCCGGGAACCCATAGGCACAACCTGCATCACCCTTCAGCTCGCCCTCGGTCAACAGCACCAACTCGGAGGTTTTGCGCATGACGCGCCGCCAGTCACACAGCGGGGAGAAATAGGGCCGATTGCCGCAATCTTTGGGGCTGAGGTATTTGGGGGCCGCGCCGTCGGCGTCTTGGTAGTGCTCTTTCTGGGCGTGTCGCGCTGCCGCCCAGTCAGGACGCAATCGGTAAAACGGTTTGTGTGCCCATTTGCCGGTCATCACCTGGTAGGGCTTGCCGCTGGGGTCGGTGTAGGTCAGCAGCAATCCGGGGAGTTCGTGCCCGGTGAGTTGTTTGGCTTCGGCTGCATTAACAGAGCGGTGCCCAGTCAAAAGGGCTTGCTCTGGTGTGAGGCCGCTGGAGATTAATTTAGCGAGATGCTCTGGGGTCAACGGGGGGTGATCATTCTGGCTGACTATCTTGGTTGGCATCATGACAAAACAAAATCACTAAGGGTTTGCGAATCAAATAGGGTGCGCTGGGCGACGATTTGGCCCAGCTCGGAAGTGTAAGTACGCAGGCCTTTGGCGCGGGCATAATCGGCTAGCCAGCGGTCGCATTCATCACGAGTGTTTTGGATTGCAAGTCGTTCGCCGACGCCGTGATTTTTGCCGCCGCAAATGCAATTACAGCCGCGATGATTGGCTTGATAACACTTGGCGTCACAGCGTCCAACGCAAATCGGACGACCGCGATGATCGCGGCCTGAATAAATCGCTATTAGAATTGACATTGAGTTATAAAAAAGACAACGAAAACCAGAGTGGAGCGGGCCTCTAGGGCTTAAGCTGTTCTTTTTTTGAGTATCAAAACAGACTTTAAAATGCTGATTCTATCGGCATTAAATCTGTTATAATTGATGCAGCTTAAATCGAATTGAGGCCCAGGGGTTGCAGCCGTGGGCAAGCGTCAAAACAAAGAGCCAGGCTACCTAGTGAGGAAGGGAGTCTGGCTCTTTTGTCGTTCTGTGTGGCGGCATAAAGCCTTGTATGGTTTTGCCTGAATCCTCGGTTGCGTGGTTGGTCAGGGTCGTCAGAAACGTGAAGACCTCGATTGCTTCAATGTCGTGAACAATCTTAGTTTGACCACCAACAAACCTGAAAATACATGTGGGTGGGATGCGCTTTTGTCCGTCCATGCGGGATGGGTACAGCTCGACTAGGGCGACTTGAGCCAGATTCATCCATCCCCCTTCAATCATTAATCCGTGGATCATCGCTGGGAGCGTCCTGCTTGTTGGGCGTTGGTGATCATGATTGGAAAATCTCCTGATTGAAAGAATGGCCCCTATCGCCGGGTTTCGGGGCCTCAAGTCGTTCTGTTGTCGTTTTTTTTCGGCGATATCCAACTACTGGGGGCTTTCCAGATTTGGCAAGCCCTTTAGTAGTGGATGATCTGATTCAGCGTGTGTACTCCTGCCGGGGATACACGCTGATGTCGTTTTTGGAGACGGTGACATTGCGTGTCCCCTTTATGGGGCTACACAATGTGTATCTTTCGTGTATACTATGGCCAGACGGTTTGATGCGCAAGGGGGAAATGCTTTGAAGCAAATCCGAGATTTTTTAGATCTGAGTCAGGACGGCTTTGCAGCCCTGCTTGGGACGACAAAAAACACGGTGGCCCGAAGAGAAAGAGGAGAGGGTGAGCCAATGCTCACATTGAGCCAATGGCTCCGGCTACAAAAAGCGCTCAGTGACAAAGGTCGGCAAATTGAAGAGTTTTTGCCTGACGGACTACCGGATAGCTAAAAAAACGATCGCCCCGTCCACGAAGCGATCGCCAAAACACTTAATTAAGCAGACAGGAGTGTGTCCGTCATGTAAAAAATCCTACACCGAACCCACCAAGCCGACACGCTGAGTTTAGGCCGGGGCACTGCACCACCAGCCCCCGGCATGACCCCCAGATAACCAAAGTATCCAGGAGTAACCCTAATGCTAGAACCCAATACCCTACCGGTGTTGGAAACATTTCCGGAAACATCAGGGAACGTGATCGCGTTCCCTGAAACGTTCCCTGAAACGTTCCCCGACCCCCCCGAAGTTTCCGATCAGGTTTCCTTTTCCCGTGGTGACCTTGCCGATCTGGCCTGCGTTTCGCCCCCTGCCCTGGGCAAGTACTGGATCCCCTATCTGGAGAAAGTTGCCGCCAATCAGCTACGTCAGGGCCGCCGCTACACCGCCAAAGCCGCAGAGCTGATCGTCAGCTTGCGAGAAGCCCGCAGAGCCGGAGTCTCCGCTGACGACTGGGTAATCATGCAAGTCGGTAGCCCCGCCCAGGTCGTGGCCACCGCTGCCGCATCTGCTGGGGTGATCGTCCCCGTCGAGGTCGTTGAGGCCGGTGCAGCGGGTAACAGCTCGCTCGCCCTGGCCCAACATCAGCGGGCCATTGCCGCCAGCCTGCTCGAAGCCGTTGCTTCGGCGGTGCATGGGCAGCGTCACGCCCTGGCCGCTCAGTCTGGCGACATCGACGTCGAGCGGATCGCCGCGAGTGAGGCCCTGTTGATCGCCAGAGAGGAGCAAGTTCGGGCCACCGTTCGGGCCGAATTCGCCCGCCAACGCCAAGCCCAAGAAGAGGCCGCCATGGCCCAACAACTCGCACAATTCCAACAACCAGGAGTAAGGCCCCAATGAATATCAAGAACCGCATTGCCTTGGCCGGTCTGGGCGTTGCTGTTGGCGTTTGGCTTGCTAATGGCCACGCCGCTCTGGTGCTGGCTAGCGATCTGATGGCCTACGGCGATGGCCGTGGGTTGTCGGCGGAGCAAGCCGCCAGCGTGCCGTTTTGCAATGGCCTCAAAGCTATGAGGCCATGATCAACTTACTGGGCTACCCCGATGCTCGGGATGAGCAGAGCGATTTTTACACTCTGTCCGATGGTCGTGGCCACATTCGGATCAACTATTCCGGCCCCGTGGCCGTGTCCTACGAATGGGAGCAATTTTGAGATGCAATATCCTAATGGTTCGCAGCAGTTTGCAATGTCTTTGGTGCCCCTGCTGATTTTCATGGGTGGGTGCGATCGCCCCCCCGAAACAGATGAAGCGTTGTTGGTGGGGAGTGCGGCGATCGCCATCCCCGCCGGGAGTGGTGCGGGTGTAGCGGTGGGCGGTGGTGCCGCTGTGGCTGGTGCAGGTGTCGGGGTTGGTGCGGGTGCGATCGTCGCAGCGGCGGCGGAGCCGGTTGAAAGTGGCGAAACTGAGCAGCATGGAGCCGTCACCCCGCAAGATTGCCGAAATTTGCTCAAGCGGTTCGAAGCAGATGGCCGCGACGTCGATTTAGTTGATATCCAGCCCAATCCCTATGGCACAGGCGGGGTGCTTAAATATCTGTGCATTTCTGCTGGGCCAGATGCTCAGCGCGGCTACGATGGATTCAATCAGGACTATAACGGGGGAGAACTTCAGTGATTAACACAGCACTCAGAGACGTTTTTGCAAGTCAGGCAATTCTCGACATCATCGATCCAGTGGGGCCGGAGTTCGCGCTCTATTTTTTGCCCAATGGCAAAATGCTGACCTATGGCTGGAGATTCACGGGTGCGCCAACCGAAGGCCATTACTATCAGCAGCAGATTGACGGAGAGTTTGCGGCCTGGATTGAGGTAAAGCAGCCGCGTCCGAGGGAGGGCGATCAGCCGATTTACCGCATTGGAGAGGTGACAACGCTGACGCGTGAGCGGCCAGAGCTAAACCCCGAGGGCTTGCAAAAGCTGCACTGGGTTTCGTTGGTTGAGGCGATCGCCGCCTAACTTCACCCGACTTAACCCAGGTTCACCCATGGACGAACAAACCCGCTCCGAATTCGCCGAGATGCGTGGCATTCTCTCGCAGGTCATTACCGGCCTGAGAGATATGCAGGTCAAGCAAGATCGCAACACTGAAGCGATATCTCAATTGACCCAACTGATGGAGCAAACCCGGCAATCGATCGCTGAAGAGCGTTTGCTCATCTCAGACCTACGATCCGAACAGGCAAGGCACGCCCAAGACCCAGACGCCCACACCTCAGACGCATAGACTCAATATCGAAGCGTCATCAGGGCCTTGCCAATACCCGGCAAGGCCCTTTTCTCATGCTAGCCCCATCGCCGCCAAATAAGCCCGCTGCTGTGTCCCCGGCTGCAACCATCGCTGATAGGTTTGCTCATGCACCCGTTGCGAGTGCCCCTGGGCCGCTGCCGCCAACATCCCCGGCATCCCGGCCAGCTCAGCCCGGATTGCCCAGGCGTGGCGCAAATCGTAGGCACTAAAGCCAAGCCGCGCCCGACACAGATATTTACTGACTCTCCGCCCATAGCCCTGATGAGTCACCGCAACCACGGGCGGCATCACGGGCCGCCGAAGGTGCAACAGGTCTAGCCAATCAGGAGGGCAAGCCCAAGCCGTTCTAGGCCCCGTCTTGCCCTCCCGAACCCAGACCGAATAGCCCCCGCTCAGTAAGGATTCAAGGTCGAGATAAAAAATTTCGTGATTCCTGAGGCCAAACGCCGCCAACATCCCCATGGCCCATTGCCAACCCGGATCGGGGATGCCTTCCCACGCCTGCAAAATATCAGCGTCGGAGGGGAGCGATCGAGCATCAAGGAGCTTCGGACCATAGTTGCCCCGCAAGTGCGAGAGGTCGCATTCAACCCCCGCAAATTTTGCCAGCTGCCGAAACTTTTGGTAGCAGAGCAATTGGGTTCTAGGCGTTAGCGCCTGGTCGCTGAGTATGCGCTCAAGCAAAGGCCCCGTCAGGGGTTGAGTTTTGGGAAGCTTCGAGAACGCTTTTCGGTAATCGTCCCAAGTTGTGGGCGAAACCGTGGGTTTCATGCGTTGTTCAAACTTGGCGATCCAATCGGTGACGGCGATCGCCGCGCTCAAATCCTCTCGCCAGTGTCCCCAGTCAAACACCCCCGCGACCAACTGCCCCGCTAAAACTTTGGCCTGGTCTTCAGCCCGGTCAACATTCGCCCGTGTTGCCTTCAAGTTCAGCGCGATCCGCTGTTGCGTCGGTGCCCCTAGCGCCTGGGGATGGGGCAAAGTCGCCCGCAGATAGAGCGAGTCCCCCAGCACCTGCACCGCCACCCGCAACCGCGCCGACTTGAGCCGTTTATTGGCCAGTAGTACAGCCTTGCCTAAATCTTGCCTATTTTTCGACGTACACTTTTGCATACTCTTGCACACTCTTGCATACTCTCTGTTTTTGGGTTTGTGGCCAAACCCTTGCAGATTCTGGTTTAAGAGCGTGTTTTCGTCGTTTCTAATCAAGGCGACACCCGGATTCGAACCGGGGGATGAGGGTTTTGCAGACCCTTGCCTTACCACTTGGCCATGTCGCCGTACCTTTAGGCTCCTAATATAACAGATGCCGACACTCAGAGCATCTATACCATGCCCCCAGTCTCGCCTCGCTCCGATCGATCGCCCGCTCGCCTGCTTTGTCTCAGCAATGGACATGGCGAAGATCGGATCGCCCTGCGCATTCTCCAGGCGCTGCAAGCCCAGCTGGGAGGCGCGATCGCCATCACGGCCTTGCCCCTCGTCGGTCGGGGAAATGCCTATCTTCAGGCCCAAATTCCGCTGATTGGCCCCAGCCGCGATTTGCCCTCGGGCGGCTTTGTCTACATGGACGGGCGGGAGCTGGTTCGAGATCTGAAAGGGGGATTGCTGGGCTTGAGTTGGCAGCAGTGGCAGGCGGTGAAAGCTTGGGCAAACGCAAAACAGGACGGACAGCGCAATTTGGTCTTGGCCGTAGGCGATATTGTGCCGCTGGTGTTGGGTTGGCTCAGTCGTACCGATTATGCCTTTGTGGGAACCGCGAAGTCGGATTATTACCTGCGGGATGAGGGGGGGCCGCTGGTGCGCCAGGGTAAGGGCAAACGGGAGTCCAAGGCAAAATCGGTGTATTTGGCTCCAGACCGTTGGCTCATGAGTCGTCCGGGCTGTAAGGCGGTGTTTCCGCGCGATCGCCTCACCACCCAATGTCTCAAACGCTGGCCGATTCCGGCCTTCGACCTGGGGAATCCGATGATGGATGGCCTAGAGCCCCAGCACCCGGCCCCGATGAAGCTCCAACGGGATTATCTCAAGTTGCTGTTGTTGCCGGGATCGCGATCGCCCGAGGCCTATCGCAATTGGGAGTTGATTTTGGAGTCTGTGAAACTGACGCTGCCGGAATATCGCGATCGCGCCTTGGTCTTCCTGGCAGCGATCGATCCCGGTTTAGACCTCGCCTCCTTGGCTCAGCCGGTACAAATCCAAGGCTGGCAACCGGACGGGGATCGAGAAGCCTACGGCGGCTGGCTGCCAGCGGGGGCAATGGCTTTTCAGCGGCGACAGCATCGATTGTTACTGAGCCAGAAGAGTTTTGGGGATTATTTGCACGGGGCGGATGGGGCGATCGCCATGGCGGGCACAGCGACGGAGCAATGTGTTGGCCTCGGGAAACCCGCGTTTATTTTGCCGGGAAAAGGTCCGCAGTTTAATGCTCAA